>NZ_CP018335.1:3499848-3818016 GCF_001902295.1 Clostridium kluyveri
GACACCAGTTCTATATGCTGACATGTTGTCATCCATATAATAAAAATACCCTTTAGTTGCAAGAAATAATGACATAGGAAAATCTCCAACATCAGAATCATAAAACCATTTTGGTGGATTTTCTATTAATTTTTTTCTATACATTCTAGAGGCAGTAGGTATATACCCAGGTGATGACTTTTCTAAAATGTCCCTCATAGGAACAATTGCACTCGAATTAAAAATCCTAGCAAACTTTCCTGTTGACTTCTTGTCCACATTAACAAATTTAGAAGAATGAAAACACATGCTACATTCTGGATGAGCTTCCATATAATCAACTTGCTTTTGCAATTTATAAGGGTTAGTCCAATAATCATCTCCCTCGCACATTGCAATATATTTCCCTTTTGCTCGAGAAACATTAAATCTGTAATCTATTCTTTTAATACCCTTCGAATATTGATTTTCTTTCTGAAATATTGGTTTTATTAAATCTGGGTATTTCTTTTTATATCTTTTAATAATATTAACCGTATTATCTGTTGATGCATCATCATGAATAAGTATTTCATATTTGAAATTGGTTTTTTGCATCAAAAAACTTTCTATTGCATCTGATATATATTTCTCATGATTATATGTTATACAGTTTATACTTACTGATATCTTTTCCATAATTCAATTTCACAACCTTTTATAGTTATCTTTTATTTTTACATTTTATATATTAGAATTGATAAAACACTTAATTTAAATTTATATACTATACTTAATATTTAAAATTTTATATTCTATGTTACACTTCTTAAATCTGGAAAAATATGTTCTGATATGGAAATAAATTAAATATATGTGCCTCTAATACAAATTGCGTTTTATAAACATATAAAAATCCGTAAACAATTATTATGCAATAAAATATAATTTTTCTGTAATTTTCTTCCAATGTTTTACTGACCATAGGAGCTGCTACAAAAATTGCAGCATTAGCATAAAAAATTAATCTTCCAAATGAGACTAAACTACTATAGAAAGACATTATGCTTGATAATGCAAATATTGATATAAACAAATCATAATAATTTCTTTTTTCACCATTAAATTTTTTAATATATAATAATAATAAAATTAGTATGGGAATTGTATCAAAGTTTGAAAATTTCAAACTTAGGTCACCTATTGTTCCATAATTTCCATATCTACTTCCCATAAAAGGTACAACAAATTTAGATAATATAATAAAAACAAATGGTGTAACTAAAAATCCAATAAGAATAAATCTTTTTGATTTTTTTGAATATTTCTTATTATTTAACATAAAATAAACCAATATTAACATAAAAAGTGCTGAATAATGAAATGTACTTGCTATCAAGATTAAAAAAACATACTTTTTTACATTTTTTTGTGGAACATAGTAAAAAGCATTAAATACTATGCTAACTGAAATAAACATCCTTACTAATGCCGTTGAAACCATCTGAAAATAAATCATAGTACTTAATAAAAATATAGCCATAGGCAAATTAATCATATTTTTATATTTTTTTAAAGCATGATAAAATAAAGCTAATGGTATAAAAGAAGTTATCAATTGCATATATAAATAATTATCAGTGAAACTTGATACAATAGAATTTAAAATTAAATACCCAGGCTCAATTTTTGATTCAATAAATCTTGATACCCAACCATATTGAGAAACATATCCAAATATTCTCATATAAGTTATATCATCAACACCAGAAAACTTTCTAAATCCAAGTACAAAAAAAAGAACTATAAATGATATACTATAAAATATATTAAAGAAAACTTTTGTCTTTGAATTTTGTGCCAATGCTGCAAAAAAAACTGCTGCTAAAATTACCCCTACATAAAATAAAGCAGTATATGCATATTGACTAGGTAAAATTAAACAAATCATAAAAGCCATTAAAACATAAATATAAAAAATTAAAATATCAATAAAGTTTTTATTTAGCTTAATATTTATATCATTTACTTTTTTAACTAAAGTTATATTATTTTTAGCTTGTATTTGTGCCATTATTCCCCACCCTCTGCAACTAAATTTTTCATAAATATTTTTTAATAACTGCCACCTTCCATAACTTATATATTCTTATTGTTAAATGCTATATATTTATTTTCCAAATACTTGGCAATAATTTTAATACTAAATCCAGCATCAATAATTTGTTGTTTTGTATTTTTACGAACATGATTTGATACCAATTTCATTACACATTTACTCCAATATTCCACAGAATCAGATAAGTTTATATATATAATATCACTAGTAATCTTTATTTGTCTTGTAATATTACTTGAGACTACGCAGGGTAATCCTGCTGCTTGAGCTTCTACCAAAGTTACTGGTAAACCCTCATAATGGGATGGCATAACAAAAATATCCATAGCTTGTAAAATATAAGGTATATCTGAACGAATGCCAGTAAATATAACATTATCCTGCAATTTTAAATCCTTTACCTTATTTTGAATATGAGAACGTAATTCTCCATCCCCAACCAAAAGCAGTGTAAAATTATCACTTTTTTGATATATATTATTAAATATATCAATCAAGAATTCATGATTTTTTTGATATGAGAATCTTCCAATATTACCTATGACAATCTTATTACTAACCCCTAATTCTGCTCTAACCTTGTCTCTTATATTATTGTTATAAGTAAACTTTTCTACTTCAATACCATTATTAATAGTTGTAAAATTACCCAAATTATATTGTTTTCTACCATATAACCATTTTGCTGCTAAATCTGAACATGCAAAATAATTAGTTGCATAATATTTTATAAAAAGTCGATTCCAATAATGAATATATTTATGCAAAAAATTTCCACCTTGTTTAGTATTATGACTATGAATAATTCTAATGGGAATATTATATTTTTTTGCAATCTTTAATGGTGTAATATATGATAAAGAACTAACATGTTGATGTACAATTTTATACTCAGAATGTTTTTCAAAAAATTCATTTAGTTCTTTGCGATTTTTTAAAATTCCCTGGTTACGCGGAGGAACATAATATATTCTCCCTCCAAGCTTAAATATTTCAGAATTATATGCACACTCTCGTTTAGTATGCATTAAAAAATCAAACTGAACTTTTGAACGATCAATATTTCTATATACATTCATAATAAATGTCTCAATACCACCACGATCCATACTTGAAACTATTTGTAGCACTCTTATCAAAATTAATTCCTCGTCTCTTTAATAAAATTTGTAAAAAATTTTCTTCGTCTATCTTCAATTGTATTCTTATCATATTTCTTAGACTCATCATAATTTCGTTTTGCCTGGATACTCATAGCATCTTCATTAAAAGATTTTAAAATGTTACATATTTCACATATATTTCGTCTTGTATTACTAAAAATATACTTATTATCCAATAATTCTGGAATCCCACCAGTTTTAGCACCAAACGCGGGTAGTCCCCTGCTCATTGCTTCTATTAGGGCACGCGGCAACCCCTCTTGTCTGCTTGGTTGTACATATATATCAATGATATCTAGCCATTCAAACACTTTATTATGAGGCATAGATCCTAAAAATTTTACTTGATTCACGACTCCATATTTTTCGGCAACAGATTTTAAATATGTCTGTTCTCCCCCTCCAACAAGTTGATATTCAAAATTTGTGATTCCCTGCTTTTTTAATTTACCTAATGCCTTAATGACATACTGTTGTCCTTTATAAAGAACATTAACTGCAGCAGTAGTGCCTAAAATTATTTTATCATCTTTTTTCATATTTTTAATTTTTTCTAATCTTTTTTCTATAAATTGTTGACTAAATTCCTCTAAAGATACATTCGAACAATTAGTCGTCTTTCCATGTGTCGGATATCTATTCTGCAAAAAATTCTCCGTAACATATATTGCATAATCAGCTTCCCTAACAGTTTTCTTTTGAAACATAAAGCTAAAAGGTGCTATAAATTTGCCAATAAAATTATAATTCCATGTAGCATCCCATGCACAACTGACAACTTCAACTAAATAGGGTTTATTATACTTCCTAGCATATCTTGCAGCGATATTAGCAAATGAGCTGGTTCTGAGTATAATATACTCAGATTTAAGTACTTCTTCTTTTATTATTTTTCTAGCTTTAAAATAATTTAAAATTTTTATTATTGATTTATAATTTGGAATGCAAACAAACTCAGTATTTTCAATACTTGATGGCTCTAAGCTGTCTTTTACACTTGTTACTTCTTTGCATCTAGTTACAAGTCTAATACCTCCAAAAGTATTAATATATCTTTTCATAATTTCACTATTCAAACTGCCACTTGTATAAAATTGATTATCATATTTTAAAAAAACATGATCATGAATAAAAGTAACCACAATTAAGCCCCCAATTGATATTAAATATTAATTGTTTAAATACTTCTTTATTTCTTCTACTAAATTTTTTTTACTGATTTCACAGATTTTAAGATATTTTCTAATTTTATCTTTTACAGAAAATTGATTTGTAATAAGTTTATCAAATTTATTAAGAACATTTACTGAATTTATGTTTACGATATTAACAGTATACTCACTTAAACCTATATCAGACATAATTCCTAACGTTTTATGACCAGAATACGAAATAGCTATCGCAGGTATCAATGAGGTCATAGCAAAAATAACAGAATGAAATCTAGTACCTATGATATAATCCATCTCTGAATATAATTTTGTTATATCAAAGCAATTCATATCAAACTGATTTATATAGCAATACCTATCTTTTGTAACCCCATTATCCTCCAGCATTTTTATTACTTCTTTTATAGCAATCCTATCATCTTCATGACTGCTTGGACCCAATGTATGAGCAATAAAAATCGGATAACATTTTCTATCTAATAGACCCTTTACAATTTTACACATTTCTTCTATATACAATTTATATTTTTCTTTACCATTATCGCTTTCAGGAAATCGGTAAGGTCTCATTGTTATAGCTACTTTTTTTAATGAACTGTTTATATTAACTAATTTTTGCATTTGATAGTCTTTGTAATCTTGAATATAGAAACCTAAATCAGCTGATAAAATTACTTCATTATTTATGATATTAGATAAATATTTTTTAGACATTGACTCTCTAGCATAAATTAAATCACACTTACTAAGCACTTTCTTTACAATATTTTTTTCAATTTTCCCCAAGAAAGGTCCAAACGAGTTTGGCATAATAATTATCTTTTTTCCAAGTCGTTTTGCAAGTAATAGATTATAAAGACTGTAATATAAATAGTATAAATCTGATATTCTCTTATAAGTATGTAAGAATCCTCCACCTTTTACAATCATTAAATTCATTGTCTTAAAATCTTCATATGTTCTTTTTTGTTCTTGATCCAATAAACTCATTCCTATTTTTCTTAAAAAAGGTACTTTGGATAACAATAGTGAGCTTTTAAACATATCTATTAATGCAGTAGCACCCCAAGATAATTTCGTAAATACTGTATAATCTATGTTTTTCTTTTCTTTCCCTCGTGCCGGATGTAAAAGGATTGGTTTGATAACATCAAATCCTCGTTGCATACTTTGCCTAGACTGATTATAAATATCCTTGCCATTATTACCACTTTGTATTAATTTATATTCGGCTTTTATTCCAGATTCTTTAACAATATCTCTTATAAGCCATATTAGTGCTTGATCCCCTCGATTTAAATCTGTAATACCAGGTGTAATTACAATTTTCTTCATGAACTGTTTCCTCTCAATATGTTTTTAAAATAGATCTATACAATATTTGCATCTTTTCTTCAACTACATTTTTGTCATATTTTTTAATTTCCCGAATATTATACATACCCATCTTTTTGCGTAGTTCAACATCATTTAACACTTTTCTGATGCCCTCTGAAAAACCATCGACATTATTTGGCTCGACTAAATATCCACCTTTACCATGCTTGATCAAGTCTATATTGCCTCTTATTTTAGAACAAACAACTGCTAATCCAGCAGACATAGCTTCCATTAAAGCTACTGGTAATCCTTCTTGATATGATGGGAAAACGAATAAATCAGTAATAGCACATATCTCAGATATATCTTTTCTAAAACCTAAAAATTTAACATTTACATTCAGTTCTTTAGCCTTATTTTTTAAATAACCATCCAAATAGCCCTGGCCACAAATAAGATATATAATATTAGGATTATTTAACTTAGCTAAAGCTTTAATAACAACCTCATGATTTTTTCTTTTACTAAGTTCTCCAACTGATAACAAAACAATTTGACTAATTGATATACCTAGTTGATTTCTTTTTTCATTTCTGCCTACATTCACACTAGCAAACTTCTTAGTATTAACTCCTACTCCAGGAATATAAACTATTTTCTTAGCCTTAAATCTTTGTGATATATTATAATCTTCTTTATTAATAGTTATAATTACATCAGTATACCTTGCAAAAAACCTTTCAATAGGATAAAATAGCATCCAGTTTTTTAGAGGAGCTCCTCTAAAAAAATGAAATCCATGAGCAGTATAAATAACCTTAGTTCCATTTTTACGAGCTTTTTCAGCAGCCATTCTCGTTAATACCCCACCTACCGGCGTGTGGCAATGAATAATATCATACTCATTAGAATTTATTATTTTCTTAAGTTGCTTGTATGCAACCATATTGCTTAAATTAAAAGGTGAACGTTCAAATGGTACATCATAATATTTATCACAGTACGGTATAACACAATCTTGTTTATTTTCATAATCATTTTTTGCACAAACATTCGTTTCATATCCATTTTCTTTAAACCACTTTATATAGGGAATATGAAACAACATAAAATGATGCTTTACTACATGAGCTACAAACAATACTTTTTTCATAATCACTTCTCCGTTAACCTAATAGATGTCTGAAAATCATAGACAACATACCTATTACTATATTTAGATATCTTTTTTTCATATATCAAGTCACCAAATACTTTATTAACTGTACTATTTTTAATTAATCTTAATAATAGATTAAATAACTTAGTCACCCTTATCTTCTTTCCATGTGTTTCACAAATAAGCTTTACCATCTCCGAAGTACACACATATTCTCCATTTTGAGGAAAGAATAATCCTCCACTATAATCATCAATTAGTAGCTTTACAAATTCACATAAATTATCTATATAAATCATGCTTCGCTTATTTTTTATGTCTGGAAAGATAGGCGATTTTAATGCAAACCTTTCTAATTTAACATAATTTCCCTTACAACCTTTACCATATATCATAGGTGGCCTTAAAATTGCAATATTAAACATAGAATCTTGAAGTGGTGATATTAATTCTTCCGCTTGAAGTTTTGACTTCCCATAATCACTCTTTGGTGCAGGAACAGTATCTCTATTTATAACACCAGTCTCCATGCCATAGACGCTCATGGAACTTAAAAATATAAACTGTTTAACACCTTCCTCTTTTACTTTCTTAGCAACTTCATATACTAAATCTCTATTTACTTTATAATAAAGTGGAGCATTTTCTTTGGTCTCTTTTATGTGAGCAATCCCTGCCACATGAAACACTGTATCATATCCTAAAAAACTCTTATTGTTCCAATTCTCATCCACCATATCAACAGTATCTACTTCATATTCATTTGCCCACTGCTTAACATAGTTTTCAAAGCTTGTCCCTATATAACTATTGGCACCACTTATAAGTATTTTTTTCACCTAACCACCACCTTATTTTATCATAGTATAAAAACAACTATTCACTATTATCCTACTCCTTATCAGCTGCCACTTCCTGAGCACTCTTCTCAGCCTCTCTCATACCGCCATCAACAACCCCATCACATCTAAAAACCTTAAACACAGTTCTAACTAATATTTTAAAATCAAATTTTAAAGATTTATTTATCAAATAATATTTATCATAAGCAGTTTTCATTTCATCATTTAACATGTCTCTTCCATTAACCTGTGCCCACCCGGTCAATCCTGGTAACAATTTATGAACTCCAGCTTTAGTTCTCAGTTCCTTTAATTCATACTGGTTGTATAGTGCCGGTCTTGGACCGATAAAAGCCATATCTCCTTTAAAAATATTAATTAACTGGGGAAGTTCATCTAAGCTTGTCTTTCTCAAAACTTTACCTGATCGGGTTACATAATTTTTTGAATCCTTAAGTTTTTCTGTGGCTACATTAGGAGTTCCAACCATCATAGTCCTGAATTTATAAAATTTAAATAATTTATTGTCTCTCCCAATTCTCATCTGGGTAAAAAATATTGAACCTTTTGAATCCAATTTTATAATAATTGCTAATATAAAAAATATTGGTGACAATAATATCAGCAAAATCAAGCTAGCTGCAATGTCAAATACTCTTTGCATAAAATAAATCTCCCCCTTATTTAAATACATTTAGATATAGTATCCTCCAGTTGAAATCTTTTATATGTAGGCACCATCTCCTCAAGTTTAGAGATAATTTTTTCTCTGTCATCCCCTTCAACTAGTATGTTAAGTTCATTAATTTTGAACATTAAAGTATCAATATCATAAAAAGTGGGCTTTGCAATAAATATTTTTTTATGTAAAGTTTTATTCAGTCCTTCTTCTTCAGTTAAAACTTCCTCGTAAAGCTTCTCGCCAGGTCTGAGACCTATAAATTCTATGTCAATATCTTTATTTGGTGTATAACCTGAAAGCCTTATTAAATCACATGCCAAATCATATATTTTAACTGGAGTTCCCATATCTAGAATAAATATCTCTCCGCCTTTGGCATATACCCCGGCTTGAAGAACTAATTGTGCCGCCTCTGGTATGGTCATAAAAAATCTGTTGATATCTTTATGGGTTACCGTAACCGGTCCTCCATTTTTAATTTGTTCTATAAATACAGGTACTACCGAGCCATTACTGCCAAGTACATTTCCAAATCTTACTGCTGCAAATTGAGTTTTACTTTTTTTATCCATAGATTGAATAATCATTTCACATACTCTTTTGGTAGCTCCCATAATATTGGTAGGATTTACTGCCTTGTCAGTGGAAATCATTACAAATCTTTTAACTTTATATTTATCAGCACAGAAAACTGTATTGAGTGTACCACATATATTATTCTTTACAGCTTCACCTGGGTTTTCTTCCATAAGAGGTACATGTTTGTGGGCTGCTGCATGAAATACAATATCCGGTCTATATTTATCAAAAATAGAATCCAGCTTATTTTTATCCCTGACTGAAGCAATAACATACTTTATATTTGCCTGTACACATTTTCTGTTGAACTCCTGCTGCAGTACATAGGAATTATTCTCGTAATTATCCAGAACTATCAGTTCCTTAGGATTAAATTTTACAACCTGCCTGCACAGTTCTGAACCAATGGATCCTCCTCCGCCTGTTATGAGTACTACACTGTCACTAATATATTTTTCTATTCCTTCCATATCCAGTTTCACAGCATCTCTTCCCAATAAATCCTCAAAATTAACTTCCCTGAATTTGCTTAAATTAACCCTGCCATCAATAATTTCGTACATTCCTGGTATTAGTTTAAGTTTACAGCCAGTTTTTTTGCATATATCTATAATTCCTTTTTTAGTTTTTCCATCTATAGCGGAAATAGCTATGAGTATTTCATCAACAGATAGTTTATCAGCCAACTGTACAATGTCATTTCTATTTCCCATAACTTGTACACCGGCAATATTGCTGCCAAATTTATATTTGTCATCATCAATAAGAGCTACCGGTAAATAGTGGGTTTTCTTGTAAGATTTCATTTCATTGACTACCATTGTTCCAGCCCTGCCTGCACCAATAATCATTACCCTTTTAATATTGCTGCTGTTATCTGATTTAACATTTATATCTAAATATCTTCTTATTATTCTAAAAGACATCCTGAAACCGCAAATTAGCACTACACTAAGTATACCAGCTAAAATATTGACACTTAAAGGGAGCCTGTCCCCTAATGTAAAACCATAAATAATCCCCAAAAAATTTGCCACAATGCAAGCACCCACAGCCAGCATAAATTCATCAATACTAGCATATGTCCATAAATTTCTATAAAGTTTAAAAAAATAAAATACCACTAAATAAACAATTGTAATTACTACTTCATCATTTTTAAATCTAGTTAATTCATAAGTAGGTATATTAAAATTAAATCTAAAACAGTATGCTAATACATAAGATAAATTTATTAACATAATATCTATGAGCATTAATATATATTTTCTTGAAATTTTTAAGCTTTCCATATATTTTACTCCTTATTCCCAAATATATATCTGATGATTTTTACACTTTTCACCATTAAATTGATACAAATTTCATTATTTTATTATACTATTTCATATTAAAGCATACAAGTATAAAATATGCTATATAACCAAAATATGACTTTTAGAAGTATATCTGTACCATTTTTTGAGTCAAAAATTATATTTTAATTAAATATTCATAAAATTTTATGCACTAATTTCATAATAAAGGATATATTTTTCCTAACTACTTTTATTATATAATCTTATCCAATAATATTAAAGTTTTTTAATAAATAAAATCCCTGGTAATTTAAACTAAAACTTGTTTGGTTTACAGCTTATGTACTTAGATCCTTAAGTATATTAGTAATATGTCACTAATTTTTCAATGAATTCAAACTAAGTGGTAATTATTCAGGCTGAATGGTAATTATTTTATCTAAACGGTAGATGAACTAATATATTACTTTATTTTAAGCCATTAAATAAACTCCAAAAAAATACAGAGGTATCAAAAATTTTCAATACCTCTGTATTAAATCTTTCTAGAGGAACATCTAAATTTGTCTTTAACTTTTAATGCTAAAATTATATATAATCCTCTAAATATTTTCTTAAATTATAAAGAGCTCTTTTCCTTCTGCACACTGCCCTCTTATAAGTTATATCTTTTTTTGCTGCATATTCCTTTAAGCTTTTATTTTCTACATAACACCAGATTATTATTTTTTTCTCCTTCCTTGCCAGCTTTCCCACAGCATTCTTCAGTTGAATCCTCCACTGCTTCCCCATAAAATCCTCCTCAATATTTTCACAAGATGGTATAATATCTATGAGTTCATTTCCTTCTTTATTACAACTGTAAATACTGCAGCAGTTGACTTTTTTGGTACTGCTTCTTATCTTGTAGTAGAAATTTTTCAAAATTGCACTCCTGGCATAAGAAGTAAAGGGATACTCTGAACTCAAATCATAACTGCCGACAGCTTTTATAAGAGATAATCTGCCCTCCTGTATCATGTCTTCCATGGTATATCCCTTTATATAAAAGGCTCTGCACATATTTATAATCATTCCATTAAACCTTATGCATATTTCTTTTACTGCAGAGCTTTCACCATTTTTTGCTTTTTTCAATAATGCTTTCAATTCAAATATTTTCTGTAAATCATAGTTTTCATATTCTTTGATTTCACGGTGCTTATCTACAAACGCATCCTTTTTGAAATCACATATCATAACTATTCTCCCCTAATAACATTAAAATTTATTTTAAAGATTTTAATCACTCTCTACATTCCTTTCAAAAGTGGAGGATTTTTCTCCGCTGTACTTCAGAAAACCTATATTTATAGATTTTTCGCAGAAAAATCCTCATTGATTGTGAATTGTGCATTCTAGTATTCTACTATTTCACTTCAATTTCTGTAGTTGAACTTTCCTCTACATGGGCTGAATCTATAGATTTTAACTCTCCACTTTTTGAAGTGAATATATTTTTCTCAATAATTGTTTCCATGGCAGTTTTTACTTCCTGATCCGTTAAATTCTCCTTCACATTTGAAACTCTTATAGAAGTTTTTTTACCTTCTTCAGTTAAAAAAGTCATGGTCAATACTCTTGTCATATTTTTCACCACCCCTCTTTTTAATTCACAATTCACAGTTCACAATGCACAATTGTGAATTTTTAATTGTGAACTGTGAATTGGCTAAACGTTTGTTACAACACTTTCATCCTTTCTTACAATTTCCTCTATGGTCTTTCCAAGAAGGGTTTCTATTTTTTCTGCTGCATCGTAAATATCCTGAGAAGAAGCAGTTATTTTTATATTTGAAAAAGTTTGCTTTTTGATTATATCTTTTCCTTCAGCATCCAATCCATCCTTATAACTAAACACTATAGAAGTTCCCATTAAAGTTGCATTAGCAGCCATACAAATTCATCTCCTTTCAAACAGTATATATGCACTTTTTTTTAAAATTGCCCTTGAAATATGTAAATAAAATATGAATTTATATTTAAATTGTGTATAGCCTAAAAATTTAACCCCCTGGAAATATCTCCAGAGGGTATAAATATTACTTTTTACGTATTCTTTCCCTATTTTTCTTTTTTGAAGAACTTGATTTACCATCTTCACCATAGTAGTATTGATAGTAATAGCCATAGTAACCTTTTTCTTTTATTTCAAGCTTATTCAATACAACTCCTAATATATTGGCATTTACCTTTAACAGAAGTTCTTTTGCCCTGATTGCCGCTTCTCTTTCCACCTGGGAAGAAGCTGCTATCAAAATACAGCCATCTGCATAACGGGATAAAAGCTGGGCATCTGTTACCGCTACTACAGGAGGGGTATCCATTATTATGTAATCAAATTTATCCTTTAAGCTTTCAAGAAAATTTTCCATTTTTTTAGAAGCCATAAGTTCTGAAGGATTTGGAGGTATTGTTCCTGAAGTTAAAAGTTTTAAATTTTCTATTTGAGTTTTTTTAACTGCTTCTTCAAATTCAACCTTTCCCACTAAAACATCAGACAGACCCTTGTCATTTGAAACAAAAAATATTTTATGTAACCTTGGTTTTCTTTGATCACAATCTACTAAAATAGTGCTGGCTCCTGATTCTGCCATAACTACTGCAAGATTGGAACAAGTTGTAGACTTTCCTTCTCCGGGACCGGAACTGGTAAGCATTATGGTCTGTATCTTTTTATCAAAAGAAGAGAATTGAATATTGGTTCTTAAAGTTCTATAAGCTTCTGAAATAGGAGCTTTGGGATCTTTCACTGTAACAATATTGGGTTTTTCCATTAATTTCACTCCATTTATATCTTAAATAGTACTTCTATTTTTTAAAAATTCAAATATACTTTTTCTTTCTTTTACTCTACTGCCTGGAAGTTCTATAAATTCATTGTGTAATAATTTTCTGCAATTACTTTTTACCTGTTCACATATATTACTGTTAAACTCACAGGCAATTCCTAAAGCTTCACTAATACCGGGAGTCCTGTGCCCTGTAGAGTGGGTATCAGAAGCTATAAAGCTGCAAACTTCATTTTTTATTAGAAGTTCTGCAGTCTTTTTTACCTTTTTTCCAAAAAGGCCCTTAATACTTCCTGTATTTATTTGCAGTAAACACTTCTCGTATAAAAATTGGTTTATTTTAGATGGATTATCTATAATATATCTGTACCTTTCTGGATGAGCCAAAATTGGCCGTACTCCCCTAATTTCAAGTTCGTATATAATATCCAGGGCATCCTTTGGCATAAATATCATGGGAAGCTCCACCAACATATAATTGGTTTTTTCAATACATGCTATTCTGCCAGATTTATAATCCTCCAGGGTACACTTGTCTAAAAATACTTCCTGTCCTAAAACAATATCCATATTTATATTTTCTTTTTTTGCTGCAGTTTTTACCTGCTGACCTAATTTGACTATATCCTCATAATTATTTTCATAGTATCCTCTATAAAAATGTGGAGTTGCCACTATGGTGTTTACTCCATCCATTTTTGTGAGCTCAAGCATTTTCAGGGTTTCTTCTATAGATTTTGAACCATCGTCTACACCGGGAAGTATATGGCTGTGTATATCTATCATGCTTTCACCCCAATCTTTTACAATTCACATTTCACAACTCACGATTCACAATTAATGTGAATTACAAATTGTGAATCGCCTAAACTTCTCCTTTAGGTATTACACCTATTACAGGCATATCCAGATATCTTGCTATATCTTCTTCCGTCTTTATGGTGCTGTCCATATATTCCAACATAAAAGAAATCCCCACAGAAGCCATCAATCCAACAAAAAATGCAACAGCCATATTTAATACTTTTTTAGGTTTTACAGGCTTGTCTGGAAACTGAGCCTTGTCCATAATCTGTATATCCCCACCTGTAGGAAACACCCTTGCGGATTCAGATACAAAAGCTTGAACTACCACATTTATTATATTCACGGCTTGTTTTGGATCTTTGCTCTGTGCCTTTATTTCTAAAATCTGGGTATTGTCTTGAGGGGTAGCAGTAACACTTTTCTTTAAGTGTTCAATATCAATAGCTCCCTTTAATTTATTGCATGCACTCTCCATAACAGTATTAGATGCTGCAATTTTAGCATAAGTTTTTACTAAATTTTGATACATCATTACATCATTGTACTGGGTATTACTCTTTTCATCAGCCTTAGGCTTCCCTACAATTATCGTAGCACTTGCCTCATAAGTAGGCTTTATTATAAAAAAACTGAAAATGCCTGCTGCCAATGTACATGCTAATGTTACTATTATAATAAGCATCCTTCTCTTTTTCAATATGTAATAGAAGTCTTTAAGATCAAGTGTTATTTCTTCCTGCATCACTATATCTCCTATCCTTATTTTTAATTAATTTGAAATCATATTTGCCAGTATACTTGCCTGAGAGGTGTCTACATTTGAAAATACAGCCGCCTTTAATTCTGTTTTTTCAGCTTGAGACAACTGTCCATATGCAGCCCTGACACTGCTTTCCTCGGAGTATGGATTATAAGACGAGTCTTTCATGCTGCTTACGACAGATATCATCTGTGATATAACTGCCTTTTGCGCCCCGGTACTGACAGAAGCTGAAGCTGCATTTAACCCGCCGACTACATTATCAAGTGCCTGCTGTTTTTGGGAAGAAACTGGACTTGATGCACCAGTATCATTTTTGCTTTCAGTATCTTCCTCTGTGCTTTTTTCATTCACTTTGGAAGTATTACTTCCACTATTGATTTTCGTATAAGAACTTGATTCCTTTATAGCAGAAGAATCTCCTATAAAATTTTTTATAGAACTTAACTTTCCCTTTAACATATCTTCAATATTAAATTCTCTTTTTTCCAGTGTAACCAGAAGCTTTTTATCTTTCACACTTATGGACTTGATACCTACAGGAAGTTCTTTAATATTAATTGCTATGGAGTTTCCTTCAACATCTGCCCCATTTTTTAACTTTTGGCTCAACTTTTCTAGAATATAGGATTTAGGCAGGGTAATTTTACCTGCTTTAAAATACTCCGGTGTATATTTAAGTTTTCCATCATTTATGGATATATTTCCCTGAGAATTCATAAGCACATTAAATCCCTTATAGCTAACAGGTACATAAAATCTCATGCTGTCATTTTCAGGTTCTGCCTCTACCGATTTTACTATCAGATCACCTTTCCTATATTCCTTAAAGTATAGACATATGATCTGATTCACCTCATCTTTTGTTAGTTCTGCAGTAGAGCCTTCACTCTGTGCTTTAATTATTTTGTCAAAAAGCTGTACCGAAAATTTATACTCAGATGAACTATAGGATGAATTCCAAAAAATCTGTTTTACAAAAATTGCCACCAACAAAATCAAAAGTATACTTATAAGTAAAGCTAGATTTCTTTTACTCTTTATTAATTTTTTCATATCTTTTCTCTCCAAAATTTAAATTCCATGACGGTGTTTTAAAATTGTCTAAATTAGTATAAATACTATGAAACTTATATCTATATTAAAATGAAGCTTAAAAATTTATAAGTTATCTAGAAATATCATATTTATTATATCATATTTTAGATAACTTATTTATAAATTTACAATTGTCATTAATTGTTAACAAAAATGACTCAGCCTACAATCCAAATTTACTGCTAAGTATAAGAACTTCTGAAGTACTAATTCCCGAATTTACCACAGCAGCTTGTAGGTCATTTCTATCAGAATCCGAAAGACTGCTGTAAAGTGCTTTTATATTTTTCGCATCTTCACTGTAATCATAATCAGTATCTGCTAAATACTTGCTTACAGCAGTTATGGTATCTGATATTATTTCTTTTTGTGTATCATTCATTCCTGAAGTATCTACAGTTTTAAGTTTGCTCAAAGCTGAACTCAAAGTATCATAATCGTCAGAAGATGAGCTTCCCCCCCCACCTGGTGAAGGGTTCGTAGGATCTTGGGAGTCACTTTGGGATATAATCTGCTGCAGTGAACTTACTAAACTTTCCGAAACGGCTGCAGCTCCTCCAATAGCTGTAATAATGGCATCTTTTGACACATTGGATTTTATAAAGCTTTCAGTTCCTGAGTACATACTATTGTAAGTCAATATTATAGGTGAAGAGGTTTTAGCTGCCAGGGCAGAACCGGAAAGGGCATCTGCAAATTCATTTCCTGTAGGGCCATCAGCTTGAACTACATATAAATTATCAAAATCAATACTGCCCTTAAAATAATCCAGTACCTTTACATTAGTCTCAAATCTATTTTGACCGCTTATTCTGACTGATTGAGGTAATGTTGAAATTGCACTGTCACTTATAACACCCTGTCCACCTATTATGTAGGAATCCTTTATGGAATCTTTATTTTCATCTATATAACCCTGTACTGCATCTGGTAGAGAATCTACTCCAGTTAAAAGTATTGGAATGTTCTGGCTGGCAGCTATAGGTGCTATGGAAAGGGCATCTGCAAAGCCATATCCTGAGGTCACTACTACTTTGTCAATAGTTCCAAGAGCTTTAGCAACAGTTACAGATGTTTCAAATCTATTCTGTCCACCTAAACGCTGAACATCCAGTGACATGGATTTCAATTGGTCTTCAATAGATTGTGATATGGAGGCCGTTCCACCTATTTCTATTATGTACCTGGCTTTTAACCTTGTTATTTCCTCCTTTACTGCCTGGTTCAAATTACCACTTTCAGTTAAAAGTATTGGTGCACCGTACTTTTTTGCAATAGGGGCAGCACAAAGAGCATCCGCATAACCTTCACCACTGGCAAGAATTACATAATCGGAAGTTGTCCATCCACTTTTTGATACTGCTGCAGATGTCTCATATCTATTCTGTCCCCACAACCTGCCTGAAGCCGCAGAAACTCCTCCAGTTGTAAGAATAACTACTGAGAATGCAATGAAAATGTTTAATGGGATATTTGAAAGTATTTTATTTCTCTTAATCATGGGTAACTCCTTTCTTTTTTAATTAACTCAGCTTTAAAGTTTTCCATTAAAATCTGCTTATTAATAGAACCCAGGATTTGAGCCTGAGTTCTATTGATATTTTCAGTTTTACAATTCAATTGTTTTATTGAAGAGCAATATTCACTAAAACATAGTCATCATTATTTAAATATATATAGTATTTACCAGTTGCTGAGGTTGTAGGTAATATTAAATCAATTAGATCCTTTGCAGATTCTTCTGTTGAAGAACTAGCTTTGTATAAAGTTTCATTACCCTTTTGTACCTTATTTATAACATATCCTTCAACCATCACCTCAACAGTTTTGTCTTTTGATGGGTGATTTTCAAAATAAGCTTCTACTTTACTTGTTAAATCTTCTTTAAGTTCATCAAAGCCATTACCATCATCATAATCTCCTGCTTTATTAATTATTTCATCTACAACTTCGTCTGCATTCAAAGTTCCATCAGTTGAGTTAATATATTTTGAACCTGAATTTTTCAATATATCCTGCAAAGTATCTTCATTTGCTGTAATTCCAGTTAAGCTGCTATATGCACTGGTTAATCTTTCATTAAAGTTTGCAATATCCTGTCTGATTTCGGACTCATCAATATTTCCTGTCTGATTATATTTTTCCTGTGCTCTGTTAAATATATCCTCTGCACTTGTATAATTTTTCTTTAATTCTACATTTACAGTACCAGTTGTGTCATCTGCAATTGTGAAATAGCTGTTTTGAAGATCTCCGCCATTTAGTCTAGAGACAATATTTTTATAATTTTGATTTGTCTTTATCCATTTTGCAGTAATATTATCTCCGCTGCTGCTTGAGCCACCGCCGCCGCCACCGCCGCCGGTAGATGGTGATACTCCAAATGCATCTTTCATTTCCTCAGCTAGTGAATCAGATATGTTAGCTGTTCCACCTATTACTGTTATAGTTGCATTTGTATATACCTTATCTTTAAGAAGCTGCTTAGTGGAAGAACTTAATGTTTGTCCAGTTATAACTAGAGGATTCTTGTTCTTGGCAGCCAGTGCTCCTCCTGTAAGGGCATCTGCAAATTCATTGCCTATCGGTCCATTTCCCAGTGCTGCATAAATATTGTTGAACTTAAAGTCTGAAGCAAATCCTTCTATAACATCTACATTTGTTTCATATCTATCAGCTCCGCCAAATCTTTCTGCAGATTTAAGTGAATCTGCAACTGAATTACTTACAGAAGCAGTGCCACCTATTACATAAGTTTTAGTTATTTCAGAATTTGATGTTATGTAATTTGATGTTACATCAGGTAAAATGGTGCTTCTTGTCAAAAGTATCGGCATTCCCTCTATAGCTGCAGCAGGGGCTGCTGAAAGTGCATCTGCATATCCTTCTCCACTTGCAACAACTATCTTACTGGTGGAACCTAGCTTTTCGGCTATTTTTACAGAGGTTTCATACCTATCTTGTCCACCTAATCTTTCTACGTCAGATGTAACTTGTGTCTTTATGCTGTCTACTACACTGTCGGATACTACCCCTGTTCCGCCAACTACAATTACATGGTTAACTTTTAAATTCTTTAATTCATTTAATGTGTTTTGATTTAAACTATTGCTACTTGTGGTAAGTAATATAGGTGCATCATTAGCTTTTGCTAGCGGAACTGCACAAAGTGCATCTGCATAACCTTCTCCATTTGCCACTATTGCATAATTCGAAGAATTCCATCCTGCTTCAGCAATTTTTGCAGCTGTTTCATACCTGTCAGTTCCACCTATTCTTATAATAGATGATGAATCCGCAGCTTTTACAGATGTAGAGACTGCTGAGCCAGCTATCAATAATGATGCTATACTACACACAGATAAAATTTTCTTACCTTCTTTCTTCACATAGCTCCCTCCTCATTTATATTTTTTTAATTTAAAATTCAATATATTTATTGAATAATTTATTATTTCACAAATTTGATACAATTACACTATTATTATACTATAAAGATAATTGTTTTCCAACCATTCACAGAAAATTTATACATAAACATAATTATTTTCTAAATATTTATTATAGAATATATAATTTTATAGTCGTATAGTTTTCAATTTTTTTAATATGTATATAAAAAAACAGATATCATCCAATGCATTTACTTAAAATTTGGAAATAAAAAAGGTTATCCTAAAATCAATACCTTTAGGATAACCTCGTGATTTTTCAATTTTATTTTTTTGGTTTCACAGCCTTAATATTTTTGCCTCCATTTATTTTCACCAGCCTATAAATCACAGACCAGTCATTTAATGAAGTATCTTCCTCTGGATGTACGTTAGTTGGAAAAGCAAAATTGCATATTCTGGCTTTATAAGGGTTTACTGTAAAATCATCTAATGTGAATTTTTCTGATTTAACAGCCCTTTTTTTAGCATCCAATACAGTTATAGGTACTTTATCAATAGTAATTGGTTTGTCTGTAGCATTTCTCATTACTGCTGTAACTAATATATTTCCGTTTTTTTGCAGACCTACACTAAAAGTGGATATAGAAAATTCTCCTTGTGTCATTTCTGGCAGTTCTTCTAAAAATTTGTCAAATACAAGCTTGTCCTTTACATCTATGCTTTCTGGAATCCCTTCATATCTGGGTCTTACCTTTGAAGTTATATTAAATTCACCATTTAACGCAACCTTCCAGTCATCTTCAGGTATTTTATCTACCTTAATATTCTTTTTATCAAAGTAGAGTTTTAAAGGTCTTGCCGAATGAGGTGGAAGTGTTCCAAGAGATGACAGATTAAACTTCTGAGATGCTAAAATATCACCTTTGGAATTTGTAATTACAAGAGGTATTTTATTTAGATTTAAATTGTATGAAAGTCCATTTCTTATATATACTTTAACTTCAAGTTTATCTCCTACATCATAAAGGTATATACCAGACACATTAAGCTGCCCCTCCTCTATAGGGGGTAATTCTTTTATTTCATCTTCAAAAATTTCTTTTTGTACATCGGAAACTACATTTTCCTCTTCATCTAAAAGAGAAAGAACCGTGGAAACATATTCTGTGCTGGTATTTTCCTCGCCATGTTCTGTTTTCTTTACCATTATTAAACCTCCAAATTTCTCATAATAACTCATTTAACTTCTAACTCTCTTGATTTATCTTAATTAAATATATCATAAGGATTTTCTAAAATCAAATGCAATTTTCATGGTAATTTTTCTATTTAAGGATTCATATTTATAATATAATGTATTTTTAATTTTACAGCACAACAGCGATTGTAACAATTTTACACAATAATTATGCTGAATTACAATATTCTACTGTGAATAATATGGTATAATAACCTAAAAAAACATAGGGAGGGAAAAATTTTGAAAGATTTCTTTAAAAAATATTGTAGTTTAATTCTGACTTCTCTATTTCTCTTAAATTGTATACCCTTTGAAAATTCTGAAGTACTAGCATCAAACAACAAAAAATATTCAATAATAGATTTAAATCTATCTGCAGATGGCATATATGCCTTTGAAAATAATGGTCTGGCAAAGTTTAAAAAGGATGGTGTATACGGTATTGTGGATAATAATGGGGCAATAATCTTCACTCCTCAATTTAGTTCTATATCTTCCTTCAAAAATAGCTATGCCAAGGTTTCCAAAGGATCAAAATTTGGCGTTATAAATTCAAAAGGAGATATTATAGTACAACCTCAATTTAAAGACATAGGAGATTTTTCTAAAGAGGGAACGGCTGCTGTGAATACAGGTTCTTACTGGGGTATAATAAACCGTTTTGGCAAGATGATTATAGAACCTGAATTTGACACTGTATATGATTTTGAAAATGGATTCATGCGGGTAAAAAAAGATAATAAGTATGGATTTTTAGACAGCAGCGGAAATATACTTTCAGATTGTATATATGATAACGCCTACAACTTTCAAGATAACTATGCCGCTGTAAAAAAGGGTGCTTCCTGGGGTATTATAGATGATAAAGGAACCTTTACACCCTTTAACTTTGATGAAATAAAGTCTCCTTCTCAAGGAATGGTACCTATAAAAGAAGGTGATAACTGGGGACTTTCAGATATAAATGGCAATATAATTTTACAACCTAAGTACAAAGATATATCAATCCTAAATAAAAATCTAATTAAAGTCTATAGTGGCAGCAAATATGGAATTATAGACACAAATGGCAATACAATTTTAAGTATGGATTATGAAAGTATTATATCTAATGAAGATGGTGTATACCTAATATGTAAAAATGGAGAATACGGAGTTGTAAACTCCCTGGGTAAAATAATAGTACAGCCTAAATTTGACTGGATAGATAATTATAAAGAAGGAAAAGCTATCACAAAACTCAACAATACTTATGGATTTATAGATACCAAGGGCAATATAATTTATAAATCAGAATTTAGTAAAATATATGCTTTCAGCGAAGGACTGGCCAGAGTACAGAAAGATAATAAATACGGATTTATAAACGATAGTGGAGATATAGTGATTGAACCTATATTCAATAACGCTTATGACTTTAGTGAAGGCTATGCAGCTGTTGAAAAAAACACAGGCTCTTCAAATGTTGAAGATTCAAAGAACATAAACAAATATTTAAAATGGGGATATATAGACAGACAAAATTCTACTTTTATCTCCTATAACTTTAACAATGCCTCTTCTTTTAATAATGGATGTGCACTTATTATAAAGGATGGTAAATGCAGTCTTGTAAAAAATTCTGATATAAAATTTATGCCAAACAACACCACAACAGATCCTTTTAAAATCTGGACAATAAAATTCAGTAAATCCCTTCAGAATAAAACTACTAAAGATTCTGAGGATGAAATACTAAATGATATAAATATGACTATGACAGATAATATTAAAGTTACTGACAGCAGCGGAAAATATATAAATGTATCTTTTACTTTTGAAAGTCCGGACACTATAGTAATAAATCCTCCCTATACTGGTTATAAAGCTAATGCAACCTATACCATTACAGTACTTAGCAATGGAAAATACAATATTAGAGACATGGATGGAAATATTTTAAAACCTTCTATTGTGAAAGTTCCCTTTTCAATTGCCAACTAGAGGGATACATTCAAACAACGATTTAAAGTTTGGGAATTTTCCTGTCAGAAACCTATAAAAAAGAGGGATATGCCTAGATTTCAATTATACAAATTTAAGTATATCCCTTTTAGCATCCCTATAATCTAACTTTTTTAGTTCTTAACTCTGCCTATCTTAAAAAATCTTTTTTAAATCAATGATCAAATTATCAAAAATACTCACCTTTATTTCATCTGTATTATTGTAAATTTGTGGTTTACCATACTTGTCATCTCTACTGACTTTATAAACTAAAACATTTTCATCTTTAGGATCTACAATCCAGTATTCTCTGACACCATACTCCCCATATAAATTAAGCTTTTTTACATAGTCTAAAAAAGTTGAAGATGGTGAAACTATTTCAATTATGAAATCCGGTGCTCCTTTAGCACCTCTATAATCTAACTTATGCTCATCACATATAACTGCAATATCTGGCTGAACCACATTTTTTATTTCTTCATCTTCCTCTCCATCAGATAATCTAACATCAAAAGGTGCTGCATATACTTTACAGGTTTTATCTAATAAATATGTCTTTATATAAAAAAATAAATTTCCTGATATTTCTTGATGTATTCTTGAAGGAGCTGGACTCATTGCATAAACTTCGCCATCTATTATTTCCCATTTTTTATCTTCTTTCCAACTTAAATAATCTTTATAAGTATATTTTTCTTTTTTAATAGGAATGGCCACCAATATCACTCCTTTGATTATTATGTTTTAATTTTAACATATTACTTATAAATTAAACATAAAAAAAGAAAAATCTATAAATAGATTTTTCCAAAACAAAGCGGAAGAAAATACTTCACAATTGCAAACTGTGAATTACTTTATGGTTATATCCACTACTTTTTTATTGTCTCTTACAGCCATTACATTAACTGGCATTTTATCATATTTCTTTTTTATGTTTTCACCATATTCCTGTGCCAGTTTTTTTACTTCCTGATCACTGACTCCTTCTTTAATTACCATAGTGACTATAGCTTTATTATGCTGCGTGTATACTTTTCCATCCAATATAATCTTTTCCCTTTTAAGCTTTTTAGTCTTACTCTCATCTTCAGTTATACCAAGTATTTTATTTTCTTTGGCCTGTTCAATTTTAACAGGATCTTTAGAATCCACAACCTTTTTGTGATAAAAATATCCTGATATACAAGCAATAACCACTATAATAAATACAATCAGTCCTATTGTCTTATTCTTATTTTCAACCATTTTATCCTTTAGCAATTTAAGCTTATCTTTCATAAAAAGCACCCCCTGGATTAATTCACTATTCACTATTCACTATTCACAATGGAGGAAGATCTTTCTATGAAAAATCTACAATAAATTATGAATTGTGCTCTATGAACTGTGCATTGAATAAGCAAATCCATTCTATCATACTTATTACAATTTAACAGTTATCCTGCGGGTTATTCATAAAAAATTAAGAATTATCATTAATAGATTTAATATAAAAAGGTATAAGTTTATTGATATAATCTCAAATAAACTTATACCTATTGAACTAGTGAATTGTGCATTAATTAAAGGTCTTTGGTAAGAGCATATTCAAATTGATCTGATAGTATCATATAATTATCCACAGCATTTTTTAAATTCACTTTTTCACTTTCAAGAGCAAGGGCATAAGAATCCAATTCAACCTGAGTTAAAACCCCTGCCTGAACTTTAGCTGCCGCAATATCATAATTCATTTTTGCATTATCTACTTTTATCTGCTGTGTATTTACCGTATCCTCACTATTTTTAAGGGTATAATACTGATTCCATAACTCTACTCTTTTATTCAATTGAATGGTATAAATACTATTTTGTGCCGTCTGTATTTGAAGCCCTGCATTGACTTCTCCCGTTGCATCATTATAGGAATATTTTTTGTATATATCCTCCTGTATTTTGAGTATGTCAATATTGTTTGTTATCTTTTTAAGGTCATAGCAATTATTAACTGCCTGATCAATTCTTGATTGTATATTACTGTCATCAAATTTTACAAATTCTCTTCCTATCTCCTGTAAGGTTACATCCATATTTAAATCAACATTTATAGCTTGTTTTATATTTAATTGATACTGTTGTAATTGAGCCTTTGGAGTATTAAGTGAAGCTATAAAATTACTTTTTTGTACTTCAAGATTTTGAAGAGCATCATTGGTTAACTGTCCCTGCTGTATTTTTGCATTTGTCTGTTCAATTTGTTTATCCATGTTTTCTATCTGGGAATTTATAACACTTATCTGTCTCTGACAGCTTACTGCATTTAAATATTGTCCTTCCAGGCTAAATTTTATATCTTGTAATGTCTCTTTTCTATCATTTTCAGCATCCTCAATATTTTGCTGATCCTGTCTAGGTACAACATCTATTAAAACCTTTATAGATGCATACTGGCCTGCAGGATAGTTAGAGGGACTTTTATCACTATATGAAGCTGCATTTTGATGATCTCTTGAAAACTGTTTTTGATAAAGGAGTATCTTCTGATCAAGCATCTCAATTTCCTTATTATTTGTCTCTATAAGTTTTAACAAATCATCCAAAGTAAAATTAGTAAGTTCACTAGCATCTGTAGAAATAGTGGTCTCTGTAGTACCAGATGATGGTAAGGCCTCTTCTGCAAAACAAGTAGTGCCAATAGTAAAGACCATGGCAAGTCCAATTACTACACTTAATTTTTTTTTCAATTTTTTTACCTCCTTTAATATGTAATTTTTGATATATCACTTCCGATGCCGCAGGCAGTATTTAATTTAAACTGTGCCATCCATATATCTCTCTGGAGTGATTTTAAATCATTTTGAGCAGTTTTAAGATTTACCTTCTGTGAATCAAAATCTATTTTGCTCAATACCCCCACATTGTACTTTACCAGTGCCGTATTATAATTTTTTTCAGCCAGAGCAAGAGCATCTTTTTTAGAATCTATCATTTTACATTTAGTTTGTAAATCATTATAAAGCTTATTTATATCATTAGTTATGTATAACTTATCTAACTCCAAGGTATCCTTAGCTTTATCTAAATTATACTGTCCAATCTTATTACTGGTCTCATATTTGGACGGATATACTCCTTTTATGACATTATACTCAAATTCTTTTAAATTTATATTTTCCTGCCCTATTACAATTTCCCCTCTATTTTCAAGTGCATCACTTACATAATCATCATAACTTCTTATATAAGGTGCTTCTTCAGTTTTATCTTTAAGAGGGGTATCATATTTTACATATACATCTATATCAAATATTTGATTCAACTTCATAATCTGAAGATCATAATCCCTTTGTGCTTTGTTAAGACTGGCCTTTGCATCATAGTAAGATACCTCTGCCTGTTTTACATCTGCCTCTGTCACAACTCCCAAATTCAATTTTAGCTTTGCACTATCATAAAGCTGTTCAGAATTATCAAACTTTTGCTGCTGTAAATCCAATGCATCTTTACTGTTCATAACTGCTGTATACTGTGTATAAGCATCTACTTTAACTTTGTTTTCAACAATTTCTTTTTCCTCGGTATATTTATAAATAGAAAATTTAGCCTGACGCGGAGCAACAGACATACCCTGCATAACCGTCAATTTAGTGTACGTATCTAAATCATCATTTAACTGGTCTGCATAGCTACTGGCATTTTTGGCCGCCTGATTATAAGAATTTTCAGCCTGTTGTATTGAAATATCAGCATTTTTAACTTCATAAGTACTGTCAATATTGTTACTTATCAAACTGTCAATATCTAGGGTATTTCCCTGTGCAAAAGCCATAGTACTTGTACAAAAACTCAGAACAACTGCAGCAGCAAGTATTTTAATCTTATTCATATTTTCCTCCTTCCATATGTTAAAATATTTTCTTAAAAAATATAATATTTCAATCATGAACTGATTTTACCACAATTACAAACATATTTCCATAGTTAGAATTACAATTACCAGGATGTAAAATCTTACAATAATATTTTTAATTACTGTATTATTAAAAATATTTTACCATAATTTACTTATATAGTATTTTAAATATTTATGATAGACTTTAAATGTACATTATTATCGAGGGGGATGTAACTTTTATGAAAAAAGCAATAGGATTCGCTATGTCAATAGCTTTGATGTTTTGTATGTCCAATATTGCCTATGCCAAAACTACATACAATGTAACAAGATTTGCAGGTTTGGACAGATACAAAACTTCTTTAAAAATTTCAAACAACTTTCAACAGGGAAATTTGCAGAATATAATACTTGCCAGCGGAAGAGATTTTCCAGATGCACTGGGAGGAAGTGTTTTATCTAAAAAATATAATGCTCCCATACTCCTTATAAATACTGATTTAAGTGAAAATTCCGATGCCATAGAGTACATAAAAAATCATGTAGATAAGTCTGGAACGCTATACGCTTTGGGAGGCACTGCATCAATAAGTGACGAATTCCTAAACTACATGAAACAGTCAGGTTACAAAAATATTATAAGGCTTGGAGGAAAAAATAGATTTGACACCAACAAATCTGTAATAAATTCCATGAAAGTGGAAAAGGGAACTCCTATAGTTATTGCAAATGGATGGGGATTTGCAGATGCCCTAAGTATATCCAGTGTAGCTGCTTCAAGAGGATATCCTATATTTATGACAGGAGATGCTTATCTTCCAGAGGAGACCAAAAGCCTTATTTCAGATATCAACCCCAGTGATGTTTACATAATAGGTGGACAAGGTTCTGTAAAAGATGGAGTAATAAACCAGTTAAAATCTCTTGTACCATCTTTAAAAGACAACAACATAATAAGAGTAGATGGACAAACTAGGTATGAAACTTCCCTAAATATATGTAAATATTTTAACCTGGATACAGATACAGTAGTACTGGCCAGTGGTGCAAATTTTCCTGATGCATTATCTGGAAGTGCCCTAGCTTCTAAATTAAATGCCTCCATTCTTCTCACAGATGGCAATGACATATCCAACCAGAAAAGCTTTATGGATGAAAAGAAATATGAAAAGGTAGTAATCTTGGGAGGTATAGGCGTTATAGACTTGCCTGTGGAATACCTGTTGAAATCTCCATCAGATGTGGTTGAATCTGAAAAAAACTATGTAAACAATTTAAAAACTTATTGTGAATCATATAATGACAAAAATACAAATGTATCAGAACAATTAAATGGAACCTATAATAATATTATTGATATAATATCAAATTTGGATTCTGCCGCTAGCAGTTATGAAATGTCCCAAAGACTTGGAGAACTGATTGAATCATTTGAAGAAAGTATTTCCTATTTATCTGATTATAAAAATGAACTTATTTCACTTAGAGATAACGTATCGAATCTCTCCATACCAGAAGGATTGGAAACTCTAAACAACCAATATTTAGATAGTATAAATACTCAAATCGAAACTACAAATAAAATATTGGATTATATGAATAACTGCAATAATATATTTACTGCTCTTAAAAATGCAGTAGATACTTCAGACTTGGACAAAATAAGCGAAGAAGCAAACAAGCTTGAAAATTTATCCAGTGATATGGATACAATTTCAAATATAGAAAATGGAAATGAGGGTATAAGCAGCTTATATACCCGCATCACCACAGCCTTAAATAATTTACAACAGTGATTATAATAAGCCTTTTCCTATATTTAAGGAAAAGGCTTATTACAATTCATAGTGTACAATTTATAGGTTTTTCGCAGAAAAAATCATCCTAAATCGTGAATTGTTCTACTAATCGGCAGTTATAGTTCTTCCATCTAAATCTTCACTAGACGGAACATAAAGTGTATATCCCGAGTCATCATGTTTTTCACTTCTTACGTTGATTTCAGAACTGTCACTATTGGCATAAATATAAATTTTATCTCCCTCTTCGAAAGTTCCATTATTGAACCTGTAGATAACTTTTCTTCCATCTATAGTTACTCCGGTAGGAGATAATTCTTCTCCATCACTATCTTTAAATATAAAATCATCCTTATAAGAAGTTTTTATGTCATTATCAATATCCTGATTGAATACTATAGTCACAGTATTCCCATTTGAGCCTTCAGCTGACCATAAATCCGATCTGGTCATAGGTGGAATATATACTTTTGTAGAACCAGATCTTATATTACGCCCTGCCCAATCCACAGAATTGGTATTTGTAACACTAACTGTAGCACTACTCCCGGAATCTTTTATATCATCTATCTTTTCATTATTTTTAATTCCAGCTTTAAACATAAGAATTACATCATTTCCACTGCAATAGCCGCTATCTGGAGCATTCCCGGCTACTTTAAAATCGCTTAAACTGAGTATATCAAGAGGAGAAGACAGTGAAACCTTTACTTCTATATCATTATCCTCAAAAGTCATTTTTGCAGTATCTGACACAATTTTAGGCCCATCACTGGAATCAATAGTAATTTGTCCCATATAGGATCCAAGATCCAATGGATTTCCACTTGCATCTTTTACATTTTTTACTCCCATTTCATAAACACTTGTACCCCCACTTCCAGTTCCTATTGTAAAACTGGACGGAAATTCTATGGTTACACTCTTATAATCCAAACTGCCAGTAATTACAGCACTAGTTGGGAGGGTTCTTATATCTCCATTTCCATCCCTAAAAAGATAATTTGAGGAGGATTCTAAAGAAGACGGATCCATGACCTTTGTAAAAGACATAGCCACAGCATGAGAGTTATCACTTCTTCTTAATATTTCATCTACACTTACCCCTTCAGTATCTGTACCTTCAAGTGTAACAGTATAAGGATCCATGATATTTGGAACTGCATTTGTATCAATAATGTTTTCCACTTTTAATGTGTATTTGGAACCATTTAAGGTGCCATCTTCAAATTTAATATTAAAGGTTCTTTTACTATTCCCATCCACAGTTACTGCGTATATATCATCAATTTTATAAGTTATATCCGCACCACTGGAGTCAAGTATAGTATAATTTCCCTTGTCTGTAGCATAACTTCTTGTTATATCCTTATTAAATTTAACCCTTATGGTTTCCTCATCAAATATACTGGCAGAAGTGATGGTAGGCTTGTCTGTATCCCCACCTACATAGAAATTCATATTGGTTTTAGTAACATAGTTTCCAAAAGTATCTTCTATGTCTTCACTTATGGTAATTGTATTTGAACCTGACTTAAGTACATTTTCTAATTTTGTGATTTTAACTATGGTATCTTCTGAGCCCTTGTCAAAAGTTACGTAAGAAGAATCTACATTTACTGTAGTATCATTTATTTTATAATTTGTAGGTTCTAAAGCTGTCTGTTGATCCATAGGTCTATTATACTCTATATAGACGGTATCTGAATTTTCACTGGTTACACTTTCCACCTGAGGACTTCCTGATATATAGTTTACTGTAAAATTCTTAGATGTACTGCTTAAAGGGAACCCAGCCGCATTATCAAATTTAACTCCTGATTCTCCATTTGGTACAGTGAATGTATTTGTGCCTATCGGAAGAGGAGAATTAAAATAAAGTTCCACTCCATCTGCCCACTTTCCATTTAGAGATTGATCTCTAAATTCAGTATCTGATGTATTTAATCCGAATGCAGTTACATTTTGCCTATTTATCTTAAATGAAGATAATTCATCATCGGTCATCCTAATAGGTTCTGAGAATTTAACCACAAGTTTATTTCCCCCTACCGCGGTTACCGAATCAAGAGTAGGTACAGTAACAGATGAAAAAGTAATCTTTTTTTCATACTTATCTATAACAGTAGTGGAGTCTTTAGTATTTATAGCATTTTTCACTGTAAAAGTTACCTCTTTGTTCTGCTGAAAAGCATTAGAAAATGTAATTAAAACTGTTCTATTATCTTCCTGAAGAGTAGCCGTTGCCTGGGTTTCAGAAACAGACCCTAAATAACTACCACTAATTTCATAATTTGCAGCTCTCTCTGCAGAATCTTCATCCACATCGGTATTAAATACAACTTTTATCTGATTAAGCCCATTGGTAGTTACAGAGGCAACAGTGGCACTTTCTACACTACTTCCTGAAGCTGCTGCATTTATATCAGAAATGGTATTTTCAGAAACTACTCCTTCTTCTTCTATAAGATTTAAGTCTGTAGTTTCCGTTACTTTATCTCTTATGTAATTCAGTGCATTTGATGTAGACGTATCATCATCTTCTCCAATAAGCACTAATGGAGAAGAATTAATTCCTGCTACAGAAGCAGCAATCAGTGCATCTGTATACCTGTCTCCACTGACATTTGCAATATACAGTTTATCAGCCTTTAAATCACTATCGTATTGATTTAATATATTTAAATTTGTATCAAATCTATTGTCTCCTCCAGATATTCTGGATACAGCTCCTAGTTCATTATAAATTTCACTATTTATTAAATTTTCCGTACTGAGTACGGTTACTTCTGAATTATTACTCTTCACAAAATCTACTATGGACTTCATAGTTTCCGTATTATTTACACCAAGCAAAAGTATTTGTCCTTTTGCAGCAGCAATAGGTGCCGCAGAAAGAGAATCTGCAAAACCTTCTCCTGAAACCAACATCATGTTACCCGTATCTACACCGAGCTTCACAAGCTGCTGGGCTACCTTAAGATTAGTTTCATATCTATTTTTTCCACCTAATTCAATTAAATTGTAGCCATCATTTTTAAGCTCATCCCTTATGCTTTGTGATATTGAAGCTGTTCCTCCTATTATATATATATTTTCAGGATTTAACTGTTCAAGAGCGGATTTAGCATAGGAATTAAGAGAATTAGACTTCGTTAAAAGTATAGGTGCTTTTAACTGCTTAGAAATTGCTGTGGAGCTAATAGCATCTGCATACCCTTCCCCTGAGGCTAAGACTACATCAGTGGAGGTAGTCCAATTTTTTTCTGCAACAACAGCTGCAGTTTCATAACAATCTGCTCCAGACAGTTCTGTAACCTGTCCTACTGCCGCTTTAACTTTGGTAAAAGGCAGTGAAGCTGAAAGAATCAGGGATACCACTGCTATACTACTTACAGCTTTTATGGTACTTCTATTCATATATTATAACCTCCTATCTTTTTAGCAATATATGAATATTGTACCATACATACTAAATTTTATATAGATATATGGGGTTAATTGTACATGTAAATTATACCAAGAATCCAGCCTTTTCAGATTAAATTTAAAAATTTCACTTCACAGTTCACTATTTCAATTCACAGTTTACAATTTGTTGTTTTTCAATTTCCGCTGCTGCCCGCACAATACCCTTATTTATAGGTTCATACATTTCTATAACTTTCAATCCTTTTGCCTCTAACTTTTCCCTTGGTTCAACTCCAATTCTAAGTACAAGAACTCCCTGGCAATCCCCTATGGCTCTGACTATTTTTGAAATTTTATCCTCATGTTCGTCACAATCTACAACCCCTGTACAATATTTATCCACATTTCTTTTTTCTAAAAGTCTTATGGTTCCAGAATCATAGGAATATATATAAAATTCAGAAGCATGACCAAAATGCTGGTCTATATTAATGCCAGACCTTGAGGACACTGCAAATTTATATTTTTTATGATAAAATTCAGCCGCATCTTCATGATTTTTTTCAACTTTTCCAGAACATCCTCCAGAGCACCCTGCAGGAGTTCTAAAATCTATGGAACAATCCTCTGCCAGAGTTCCTATGGCATCTGCCCTGCACTGTTTGCAGTGATACATCTGTTTCATATCTACTTCACATTTTTTTCTCATTTCATTTAATTCTGCATTTGAAATCAGAGGTAAATGCTCAAATCCACTTCCCTGAACAGGTATCATCTGCATTATGTTGGTCATGTATGCACCGCAGTCTTTGACTTTTTTAACTACTTCTTTTATATGTGAATCATTTATTCCTTTTAACATAACTATATTGACTTTACACACCACCCCTTTTTCACATAAATATCTAAGTCCTGCAAGCTGATTGTTTAAAAGTATTTCAGCTCCCTCTTCACCAGTACACTTACATCCCAAGTAATTAACTTCCCTATATATTCTGGCTCCTATTTTTTTATCTACTGCATTTATAGTTACAGTAACATGGGATACTCCAAGTTCTATTAATTGGTTTGCATAAAAAGGAAGCATTAGTCCATTGGTGGATAGACAAAAAGTTATTTTAGGATCTTCTTTTCTTATAAGTTCCAAAGATTTTTTTACCTTGGGGAAATTTGCAAGGGCATCTCCAGGACCCGCTACCCCTATAACTGTTAAATTTTCTATTTTACTTTTAACCAGCTTGAACTTTTCAAGTGCTTCTTCTGGGGTTAAAACTCCGCTTGTAACTCCAGGTCTGCTTTCGTTGGCACAATCATATTTCCTGCTGCAGTAATTACAGCTTATATTGCATTCAGGTGCCACAGGTATATGCATTCTGGCAAATTTATGGGCATTATCTCCAAAACAAGGATGGGTACAGCTTTTATCTCTATTTGATTTTGAATTATCCTCCTCCATATCTAAAATAGGGAGATAATAGTCATTATAAGCTTTTTCCCTGTAACTATTCTGAGTTATTTCCAGCATGGCATTTGACACGGCATCTATTAAAAATGAAGAACCATTGTATGCAGTTATCACCTGTCTTTGTCCTCCCACTCTATCATGAATTGGAAAACCTGTTCTTATGAGCTTTACTCCAAGTTTCTTTGCCATTCTCCTTCCATCTGAATTGCCTATCATTAAATTGATATTAAACCTTTTAGTATAGCTTTCCATAGTTTCAAAATCAGTATCATCAAGTACTATGGAATCCTCTTTTTGAGCCTTTAACTCCTCTTTAAGCATTTTCTTCAAAATAGGATTTCTAGAACCTGTACCTGCCACTTTCACAAGTATTCCATTTTCCACACAAAGCCTTGCGGTAGAGAGTAAAAGTTCAGGTTCTCCATACAATACCACCCTTGCCTCTCCAGTATATTTATGATTATCTATCATGGCATCTAAATATCTTCCTTTTTGAATTATATATTCTTCCGGTATAGTCTTTCCAGTAATTTTTGATACAAGAGAAATAAATTCATTTGTATTTCTTATACCTAATGGTATACCGCATTTATAAAGGGGCACTTTGAATTTATCCCTTAGATATACTCCCGGAGAATCTTCATCCTGTATTGTAAGGCCCATTTCAATGGTAGCTGCCGCTCCTCCCATTTTCTTTATGTCCTCTATTTTAGTTCCCCCCTTTGGTATTCTCCTGTACTTTTCATTGTGGGAAGAATCCAGGGTATTCGATACATCCGGTAAAATAGTATATTCTATTTTAAAATCATCCAGTATTTTTTTTATATTTCTCACATCTCCCGGATTTAAATTGGCACATATAATATTTAATTTTCCAGTACTTTCACATTTTTCACATACCTGTTCCACTATTTTTCTTAAAACACTGAAATATCCTTCTGCCTGAGTGTTTCCATATCCCGGGGTAGATGCTGTTATTATCTTTATATCCTTTATATTTTTATTTTCTTCCTGTTCTCTGTAGAATTCCTCAACTATTCTATTTATATCTTCCCCTATGGTTTCTGCAAGACAGGTAGTAAGTATGCCAATAGTAGTTGGATTATACATTTTTATCATATTATTAAGACCCTTTTTCAAGTTGTCAGAACCACCATATACAGTACCCTGCTCTGTAAGGGCGGAAGATGCTATATCCACAGGTTCATTATAATGAGTAGCCATATGTCTTCTAATGTAGGTACTGCACCCTTGAGAACCATGTAAAATCACCATATTGTTTTCTATTCCCTTAAAAGCCATGACCCCTCCCATAGGCATACACATTTTACACGGATTTATATCTACATTTACCAGTTTTTTATTACTCAATTAAACCATCTCCTTAAAATGTTCTATATATAATTCCAAACAGGGCTGTTTATAGTTAAATCTATCTCTTTTGCAAAATTTACCGCCCCTTCAAATCCCGCCAGTATATGCTTTCTTTCATGGTTGTGATCACAAAATGCAACTCCCAGTTTATAGGCAAGAGGTCTTTCCTTTACTCCCCCCACCAGTATATCCGCCCCTTTTTCAACCATAAATTTTTCAAGTTCAGAGGGGTTTGCATCATCTAATATTACAGTGCCTTCCTTTGTAATTTGTTTTATTATTTCATAGTCTTCAGGTTTTCCAGTTTGTGTTCCTACCATGACCGTTTCTATTCCCAAATCCCTAAATTGCCTTATGAGAGATATGGCCTTATAGCCTCCCCCAACGTATATGGCAGCTTTTTTGCCATATAGCCTGCTTCTGTAGTAATTCATGTCATTTTCTATTCTCTGCTTTTCAAACTTTATAAGTTCCTCTGCTTTTTTTACAGTTTCCTCATTTCCCATTAGACCTGCAATTTGAAGCAGTGAATTTTCACTATCTTCTATACCCACAAAACTGGTCTTTATAAATGGAATTCCATAGGTGTGTTCCATATGTTTTGCCATATATGCCATGGAACCTGCACATTGAACTATGTTTAATTTAGCCTGGGGAGCTTTTATTATATCATCGTATTTTCCATCACCTGTAATATTAGCTACCACATCTATGCCTATCTTTTTGAGATATCCTGTTACTACCCATACTTCTCCTGCCAGATTAAAATCTCCAAGATAATTGATACCGTGAATTTTTTCCACACTTTTCTTTTCTCCTATAAGTTTCATTATGGCATCGCAGGCTGCTCTGTATCCCATAGATTTATTTCCGGAAAACCCCGGGGATTTTACAGGTATTACTCTTATAGAATATTTTTTTTCTGCCATTTTACATACTGAATCCACATCATCTCCAATAACTCCTACTATACAGGTGGCATACACAAAAATAACTTTAGGGTGAAATTCTTTTACAATTTCCTCAATGGCCCCTACCAGTTTCTTCTCTCCCCCAAATACTACATCCATTTCACTTAAATCCGTAGAAAAACTATTTCTAAACAATTCAGAACCACTGGTCAAGCTGCCCCTTAAATCCCAGGTATAAGCTGCACATCCTATAGGGCCATGAATCAAATGAAAAGCATCTGTTATAGGATTTAAAACTACCCTGGCACCACAGTACACACAGGCCCTTTGACTTACGGCTCCCGATGCACTGTTTTCATCACATCTCAGCTTCATATCTTTATTTTTAAGGTTGTAACAGACAAATTCTTTTCTATCCTCTATAATTTCCACCCTGTTTTCCATAAGCTCCCCTCCTAAAAGTTTTTATTAAATTGAATTCAGGATGGAATACATCCTGAATTCAATTAATTTTTTATTCTTACAGTACAAGTTCAAAATCTTCTTCCTTGCATTCTCTATCCATTTTGTCCAATATGGCATCACACATCATCTCAAGCAATCTCATAGAACCTCTATATCCTATTTTAGGATTGTAGTAGTATCCGTATCTATCCAATATAGGAAATCCCAGTCTTACAAGAGGAGTGTTTTCCGCCCTTGCAATATGTTTTAAATGAGAATTTCCAACTATAAGATCTACAGGTTCATTTTTGATCCATTGATGCAGCTCGAATAAATCGGCTTGACTCTTAACTTTAGCATTTTGTACTCCTGCATCTTGGAGCATTGGGATTATAGTTTTTTCAAATTTCTCTCCTGGAGTACCTGTAATAACATATCTTGGATTCATCCCCAATGCTATTGCAAATTGGGTAAATGATATTACAGTATCCGGGTCTCCTGCTATAGCTACTTTTTTTCCATGAAAATATTGATGGGTATCCAGCATTAAATCAACAAGCTGGCCTCTTTCCTCTTCAATTTCATAAGGCACTTCCCCTCCTGCAAGCTTTACAAGCTTCATCAAAAATTCATCTGTAGCATCTATTCCTACGGGTATAGGAAGGGTGTCAAAAGGTACCCTGCATTTTTTCTCAAGTTCTATGGCTGCGTCCTGGGAACAAAAGCTTCCAAAGGCAAAGGTACGCTTGGAATTTCCTGTATCCTTTATTTCCTCGATTTTCGTTCCCCCATCTGGAAACATCTTGAATCCTTCTGTCATAGGTGAATCTACTACCCCGCTTGTATCCGGCATTATAATGTATGGAATTCCCATAATTTTAAGTATCCTTTTATATTCCCTCATATCTGCAGGACCTACAAAACCGGGCAATATATTTACCTTCCCATTTTCCTCTCCTGTATTTTCAGAAAGATAGGAAACCATAGCCTTAACCATATTTGAAAACCCTGTTATATGGGATCCTACATAACTTGGAGTATTAGCGTGAATTACTATTTTACCTTCAGGTATTTCTGAAGTTGCCCTATAGGTAACCAGGTCATCACCTACTGTTTCTGAAAGACAGGTGGTATGAACTGCTACAATATCTGGATTATATACTGAGAATATATTTTTCATAGATGTTTTAAAGTTGGCACCGCCTCCAAATACACTGGCACCTTCTGTAAATGAACTGGTGGTTGCCATTATAGGATCTTTAAAATGTCTTGTAAGCTGCATTCTGTGATATGAACAGCAGCCTTGAGAGCCGTGGCTGTGGGGCATGCAATTGTGTATACCAAGTGCTGCATACATGGCACCTATAGGCTGACAGGTTTTAGCCGGGTTTATTCTGAGAGCTTTTCTTTCATATAATTTTTTTGGTGTTGCATCTAACATTATTTTTCACCTCCTATTAATTCTCCCTCTAGTAATGGTTCTTTTCTCCATGGTGGTGTAACATAGCTCCATGCCGGTGTAAATACTCCTGCAGCTAGATCCCTTGCAAATACAGCCGCACCCCTAAATCCTGCATAAGGTCCCGAGTAATCATAGGAATGAAGCTGTTTTGAAACCACTCCCATTTTCTGTATAACGTATTTGTCTTTTATTCCTGAAAAGAACATATCAGGTTTTAATAATTTTATAAATTGTTCTGTTTCATGGTGGTTTAAATCATCCACTACTATAGACCCCTCTTCCATATCCTTAATCATTCCCCCATAATACTCAAGGGGAATTTCCTGCTTTAAGGTTTCATATCTTTCAGGAGATATTATAATACGATATCTTTCTTCATCCTTTTCTACAGTAAGTTCCGGTATATTTCTAGTATCTGCATCTAATTTTATATTTGGAATAACTTCTCTTCCTTCATAGTCGTCCCGGTGGCCGAATTCATACCCTGCAAGTACAGTTTTTATACCTAAATCCTCCAATAATTTTTGGTAATGGTGTGCCCTTGAGCCTCCTACAAATAAACATGCCGTTTTTCCCTGGAGTTTATCCCTATAAAAGCTTATTTCCTCACTAATTGCATCCAGTTCCTCTTCTATAACTTCTTCTGTTCTTTTAGTAAGTCCTGGATCATCAAAGAATTTTGCCATATTTCTGAGAGTTTCAATAGTAGACTTTACCCCTATGAAATTTACCTTAACCCATGGTATTCCATATCTTATTTCCATCATTTCTGCAATATAATTTATGGATCTGTGGCACTGTACTAAATTCAAATCAGATATATAGGACTGTTCAAGTCTCTCGTGACTGCCATCGCCGCTGAACCTGCCCACCACATTGTATCCTATTTTCTCCAGAACCCTTTCAATTTCCCAGGCATCTCCCCCTATGTTATATTCACCCAACATATTTATAGAGAATTTTTTATGCTCTACAGGCTTTCCCTTGCCTACAATACTTTCCAGTATATTATTATTGGCTATATGGTGACCTGCGGATTGGCTTACCCCTTTATAACCCTCACAGTTAAAGGCAAGTACCTGTATACCATATTCTTTAGTTGCCTCCTGGGCAACTGCATTTATATCATCACCTATAAGACCCACCGGACAGGTAGCATATATTCCAATGGCCTTAGGATGAAAAAGTTCTACTGCCTCTTTTATAGCCTGTTTTAACTTCTCTACTCCTCCAAATACTATATCTCTCTCCTGCATATCTGTAGAAAAAGTATACTCTAAAAAATTCTGTCCTCCATCTTCGGCTTTGGCCTTATTTCTTCTGGTTTCCCAGCTATAATAGGCACATCCTATAGGGCCGTGGGTTATATGCACCATATCTTTAACAGGTCCAAGAACAACACCTTTACATCCCGCATAACAGCAGCCTCTGTTTGTCATTATTCCCGGTACTGTTCTTACATTTGCCTGTATAACTGGATTTAGTTCATCATTTGACTTTATAAGTATATGTTTTTTTCTATTTTTAAAGGTTTTAGCCGGATATACTTCTAAAACTTGATCCAATACCTTTTTCATAAAATCATTCCCTTCTAAAAATTAAACAGCTGCATCCTGTTTTTCTCCAGTTCTTATTCTTAAAACATCTGTAACTTTGGTTACAAATATTTTTCCATCTCCTGGATGTCCTGTTTGGTTTATATCAATAATAATATCTACTATTTTTTTTACATCTTCATCCTTAGCTAAAATCCATATAAGTCTTTTTGAAATCAATCTATAGCTTTCAGATATCTGCTCCATAATTTTTCTATCCTCAATCTGGTGCAGTTCCTCTTCAGACATATATTCACTTACCATGGAAAAGTTGACCTTTTTCTTACCACGTCCTAAAACATCTTTACAGGTTATAGACGGAAACCCATTTTCAGCAAGAGCCTTTTTTGTTTTACCCACCATATTCATCCGAATAACAGCCATAATTTCTTTCATTTTACGGTTCCTCCCTCTATAATTGATTTGTTCCTGAACTTATGGTATATACCTCTTCCACTGGAGTTACAAATATCTTTCCATCTCCAAAGGCTCCTTTTTCGCCTGTTTTCGCATTTTTTGTAATTATTTTTATAATGTCTTCTTTATCTTCATCCTTTATAGCTATTAAAAGCATTTGCTTTGGTATCTCATCATAAAATATTTCTCCTACTTTTACTCCTCTTTGCTTACCTCTACCTACTACATCAAACTTGGTAACTGCAGGGAACCCTGCATCACATAATTCTGAAAGCACAACCGCTGTTTTTTCTGGTCTAATAATAGCTTTTACCAATAGCATATTGAATTCACTCCTCTTTTATGGTATAATACCTTTGGTTATAATTTGATTTTTTAATTAACTCTTGGTATATCTCTTGGAATTTTAGCTGAATTTAAGAGATATACTCTCTAATTCTAATCTTATTTAATATTCTTATTTTTTCATATATTTTTAGGATTTTCATCAGTCCAGCAGCCCATGTTCCATAAGTATATCTTCCAATCTATCCTGTGCCATAGGCTTTGGTATTACAAACATGTCATTTCCATCTATAGCTTTAGCCAGAGCTCTATACTCATCTGCCTGTTCTACTTCAGGGCTGAACTGTATAACGGTCTGTTTATTTATCTCTGCCCTTTGAACATCATGACTGCGTGGTACAAAGTATATAAGCTGGGTTCCAAGTTCCTTTGCAAATGCCTCCAGAAGTTCTTTTTCATTTGCAACTTTTCTGCTGTTGCATATAACACCGCCTAACCTTACACCCCCTACGTTGGAAAATTTACTTATACCCTTTGAAATATTATTTGCAGCATACATAGCCATCATCTCTCCGCTGGCAACTATATATATTTCTTTAGCCTTGCCTTCACGGATTGGCATTGCAAATCCACCACATACAACGTCACCTAATACATCATAGAAGACATAGTCTAAGTCATCTTCATAAGCACCAAGCTGCTCCAGCATATTGATTGAGGTTATAATACCCCTGCCGGCACATCCAACTCCAGGTTCAGGTCCCCCTGACTCAACACATTTCACATCTCCATATCCAATTTTCATTATTTCCTCTAAATCTACATCCTCCCCTTCTTCTCTCAGTGTATCAAGAACTGTTTTCTGTGCCAGTCCACCCAAAAGCAATCTTGTAGAATCCGCTTTTGGATCACATCCTACTACCATTATTTTCTTCTTCATTTCAGCAAGTCCTGCAGTAAGGTTTTGTGTAGTTGTAGATTTTCCTATTCCACCTTTTCCATAAATAGCCACTTGTCTCATTTTTCATTCTCCTTTACCAAATAAATTTAAAAGTGCAAAATGCAACTTTTTTAAAATTGAAATTCATTAATTTAAGTTTACTTTTTTTGCGTGTTTAATAATTATTTCAAAATATATCACAAGTTCCTTAAAAAATCAACAGTTAAATTATCTATTTATCAATATTCATATAATTAAAATGATAACCTTATCAAAGACTTTTTCTTAGATTATCATAGTGATATCGATTCTAATTATATTATCTTTTATAAGGTTATGATATGTTTTATAACTATTTAATAACATGTAATGTTACGTTATATTATGTTATGTTAAATATACATATTTATCTTAATTTTTGATAGTTTTATATACGTTTTAGTCATTTTTTATTATTTTCAAAAAAATTAAAAATATATTTTTTGACAACTATTATTTTTAATATTTTTATATTTTTAAAGTATTAAACAGAAAATAACTGAATAAAAGTTTATTTATTAATTTGTATTTTCAGTAAATATGTATTAAAATTATTGTTAAAATTATTATACAAACTAATGACCTACAATTTTTCAATATATTATCATATCTTTAAGAAAGGAGATATATTATGACAGGAAATAATACAGCCTTAACTCCTCAAGAAGTCGCCGAAATGTTAAAGATAACCAAAAATACAGTTTACGAATTGATAAAAAGGGGAGAATTAAACGGATATAAAGTAGGGAAAAAAATCAGAGTGGACTTAAACGATGTGGAAGACTATAAAAATAAAGGTAAAAATACTGCTGAGATTTCCCCAGAAACTGTTCCAAAAGATATTTTTTCTTCTAATATGTTCTATTCTGGAAACACAGATACTCAGGATGGTTTTATAATTTGCGGACAGGACGTACTTTTAGATATATTATCCCGACATATAGAACTTCACTGCCCAGGTATTAGAACTTTTCGTTCATATGTAGGGAGCTATAACGGACTTCTTGCATTATATCTTGGTAAAGTTCAGGTAGCTACTTCCCATTTATGGGATGGAGATTCTAATAAATATAACATACCTTTTGTAAGAAGGCTGCTCCCTGGGATCCCTACAATAGTGATTCATCTTGCTTGTAGAACACAGGGGTTTTACGTATTCCAGGGAAATCCTAAAAAAATTCAAGGCTTTGAAGATTTAAAAAGACCTGATATTACTATGGTGAACAGAGAAAAAGGATGTGGTACCAGAATTCTTTTAGATGAACATCTAAAATTACTAAATATTACAGGTAACAACATAAAAGGCTATACCACAGAATATTTTTCACATCTTGCAGTAGCTAGTGCCATAGCAAGAGGTGAGGCAGATCTGGCCCTTGGAAATGAAAAGACCAGCCTGCAGGTTAAGGGGATAGATTTCATACCACTTCAAAAAGAAAGATATGAAATGGTTATAAAGAAAGAGAATATGAATGATTTTCCTTTTAAATCCATGATAAAAATATTACGCTCCAAGGAATTTAAATCAGAACTTTTAGGACTGGGAGGATACGACCTTACAGAAACAGGTAACATTATAGCAGAATTGTGATAGTATTTTAATAACCTTCACAAGATGAACAAGGGGAATTTTCTCTAAGTGGTGAACTTTTTATATAAAAGTTATAGTCATCAATAGCATATTCACTGAGAAATTTACTTCCCCTTGTAAATTTTACTTTTTGTCCACAAAATTCTATGTTTAAAGGTACAACTTCCATAAAATTTTCATCAATTACACTTGGTCTCAATAAAGGCTCATACAAACTTTTTTCTCCTTTTTTGCTGATAACTTCTATACTATCTGTGGAAGTTATCAATGATTCCACACCGCCATTATTAAAAAATTTTACAGAATTAGAATCACCATGAATTCCTATAGCTTGAGTATTGTAGGCCATTATAGTACCTATTTCAGTGGGAACAGCTGTGGGTTTTAAGGGTTCAAAGGATTTAAGTTTGCCATCTTCATAAAAAGATACCCCTATACGCACATATACATTCCCTATAGGAGAACTTATTTTAATATCATCTTTACTCCAAAAAGTAATACTCTTTATACTTCCACTTTCATAAAAATATACCGAAATAACTTTTTCCTCTAATTTGCCTATAGAAACATCGAACTTTATTTCTTTTGCAAGATTATATTCATCTTTTTCAGACCAGTAGCCTGTTATTTTACCATTTAAAGGGAAAACCCTCTTTATATTTCCGCTTTCATAAAATGTAATGAATTCCGCAGGCAGTATACCAATAGAGGTATTAATACCGGTTTGTTCTTCAAGATAAATTTTTTTTAAATTTCCATTATTGTAGAAAGCAACAGAGGGGATATGTTTACTCCTTTCTTCACCATATTCATATTTGGGTGTCAAAAGCCCACAGGGGGTTTTCAGCTTATTTAAGCTGTCCAATGTACATTCCTTCATGGCTCCATCTTCATAGTACTTAACATAATTTAACTCTTTTAAAGTTCCATATTTAGTATTTATCTGTTCCATTATTTCCTCCTAACTTAATATATAGTTAAAAATTAAGAGCTACTAACTAAAAGTTATGAATGATTTTCTTCCGCTAAAGCTCTGGAAAATCTGAAATACAGTACTCTAAGATCTAAGATTTTTCGCAGCAAAGCGGAGAAAAATATCCTTAACTTTTCACTCTTCACTCTTAATTCCTAATCAGCTTACGCCATTAGTATTACAGAAGATGCTTTAATTAAAGTTGTAACCTCTGAACCAACTTCAATACCTAAATTTTTTAAAGACTCCATGGTAATAACGGAACATATGGATCTGTCATTACCTAAATCTACTATAACTTCCGCATTTACAGCACCTTCTTTTATTTCAGTAACTTTTCCCTTCATTTGATTTCTGGCACTAATTTTCATATTTGTTTCCTCCATAAATTAATAATTTAAAAGTATCAATATTTATTTATAATTTAACACAATTATACCTTTTTATACTTTTTTTGCAACATATTTTAAAAGATTAAAATCATTTTTTAATTAAAAAAATTTTATCTCTGCCTATACATATATTCCAAGGCTGCTCTAAATTTTTTAATTTATGCCACATTTCCCTTGTAATCTCCCAGTGTAAATTCTTAGTTATATTATAGGATTTTTCCTCTACACTATCCAGGCACACTTCCACCGTAAAAGGACTTTCATTTATATGATTTACCTTGCATTTAACAATATTATCTTTTTGTCCCGATTCTCCAAGACTTATGTAATGGGCTCTTATTCCCACATAGCATTGAGATTTTTCAATTTTTTTATTAACTTTAAGGGTACATCCCCAGTCCAGAGCCTCTAAAGTATTTTCATCCAATACTTGAATTCTGGATATATTTTTACACCCTGTAAGTCTTGCTGCTGCTACAGTACCGGGATTTTCAAATATATAATTTCTATCTCCAAAAATCTCTACTGCTCCATTATCCATTATCACAATATTTTTGCAAATACGATATATTTCGTCTCTATTATGGGACACAAAGACTGTAGTACCCTTGTAGGTTGAAAGTACTTCTTTAAGCTTTTCTTCCATTTTATTTCTCAGATGGCTGTCCAGAGCAGAAAATGGCTCATCTAAAAGCAGTATTTCAGGATCTATGGCCATAGCTCTTGCAATGGCCACCCTCTGCTGTTGTCCCCCTGAAAGCTGACTGGGAAATCTATTTTCCAGTCCTTTAAGATCCATCATATTTATTTTTTCATTTATTATTTTACTTTTCTCATCGGCTGACATACGGCTTAATCCAAAGCCTATATTCTGGCCTACTGTCATATTGGGAAACAATGCATAATTTTGAAATAAAAATCCACTCCTTCTCCTGCCGCTTTTAACATTTATCTTTTTTTCTCCATCATATAAAACTTTTTCATCCAACATTATCTTTCCCTTATGTGGTGTTTCAAGACCTGCAATACACCTTAAAGTCATACTTTTACCGGAACCTGAAGCTCCAAGAAGTCCTATAATATTGTCTCTAGTATGAAATTTAACATTTAAATTAAATCCAGAAAAATTTTTTTCAATATCAACGTATAATCCCATGTCATTCCCTCCTAACCCCATAAACATTTCTTTTTTCATGTTCATTCCAATAGTTCATAAGGAAAATCACTACAGTTGAGATTATTACAATCAATATAACCCACATAAGGGCCTTATCCATTTCTCCGCTTTCAGCTGCAAAATAAATGGCCAGAGGAATCGTCTGAGTTCTTCCCGGTATATTTCCAGCTACCATAAGAGTAGCTCCAAATTCTCCAAGAGCTCTTGCAAAAGAAAGAATTGTAGCTGCAGCTATGCCTGGCCATGCCAGAGGCAGTATAACCCTCCAGAAAATTTTCCAGGAAGATACTCCAAGAGTTCTGGCCGCATTTACAATATTATTGTCCACCTGTTCAAAAGCCCCTTTAGTTGTCCTATACATCAAAGGAAAAGCAATAATAGCTGCAGCTATAACCGCGGCAGGCCATGAAAAAATCAAGTTGGTACCAATTTTCAACAAAAGTTTACCCATGGGTCCATTTTTCCCAAATATAAGCAGCAGAAAGAATCCCACTACCGTAGGGGGCAGTACAAGAGGCAATGTAAATATAGTATCCACAGCACTTTTAAATTTTCCATTATAATTGGTCATCCAATAGGCAGCAGCAATTCCAACAAAAAATGTTATGATAGTAGCTATAAAAGTAGTTTTTACTGAAATCCATGCCGGTGAAATATCAAAATTCATTCATGTCACCTCTTTAAAATCAAGTAAGACTATATGTTCCCCAATTTTTTACTCCCTTTTAATATTACACTACTAAACTATTCTCCCATCTTAAATCCATATTTCTCAAATACTGCTTTAGCTTTATCACCAGACAGGAACTTTAAAAAGCTTTTAGCTGCTTCTGCATTTTTGCTGTCTTTAACTACTCCTACAGGATACACCACAGCTTTATGAGAATTCTCAGGTGCAGTAGCTGCAATTGTAACCTTATCAGATACCAGTGCATCAGTTTTATAAACAATTCCTGCATCTGCATTTCCTGTTTCAACCCAGGTTAAAACTTCTTTTACATCTTTTCCATAAACAGCCTTCGGTTTAACTTTATCCAATATATTTAGGTTTGTAAGTACTTCTTCTGCATATTGTCCCGCAGGCACACTCTTAGGTTCCCCTAGAGCTATTTTTTGAACAGTATCTGATGTTAAATCCTCAAAGCTTTTAACTTTGGTCGAATCTTTTGGTACAACTAGTACTACATCATTTTGCAAAAGATTTTTAATAGTATCATTTACCATTAAATTTTTATTTTTGAGTTCATCCATCTGTTTTGTCGCAGCGGACATAAATATATCTGCCGGTGCACCCTGTTCAATTTGCTTTTGCAAGGTACCGGAGGCTCCAAAATTGTATGTAATTGCAGCATTTGCATTTTCTTTAACATACAATTCTTTAATTTCATTCATGGAATCTTTTAAACTGGCAGCAGCAGATACAGTTAATGTTATCTTTGTTGAAGTACCGGATTTTTGATCCTTTGAATTTTCAGCAGTATTGCCACAACCTGCAGCCAAAAATGCAATGAGTGAAAACAAAATTAAAGATAAAATTTTTTTAGTTCTTTTCAAATTAAATACCCCCTTAAATTAAAAAAATTAAATTGCCATGACAAAACATAACAAAACATAACACAACTATATAAATCCAAAAATTACATCTATTTTTTATAATGTAATATTATGTATTATTATATATCTATGATTATATATTCAAATAAAGTATTAATCAAGAGTTTTTCGATAATTTATTATCATATTTATAATATTAAAGGTTTTCATTAACCAATTAAGAAATAAATAGTTTTTTTATGCTTTAACTCATAATTTGTAGATAATTTCAGAAATGTGTGTAAATTTAAGAATTGACTTCATTGAATTATCCCGTTGTAAATACACTTAAAATGTAGTAGAATTCTCTATGTTGGGTAATTCTTAGATTAAGAAGGAGAATGAAATGAAAAAAGGAGATAAGATCGCTGCGCTAATTATAATTATACTGCTTGTTATAAGTACTGCAGGAGTTTTAATATACAAAAACCGCATGGAAAGTTCCAGTAGGATTGCCCTGATAAAACAAGATGGCAAGCTTATAAAAACTATTAATTTAAATACTGTTAAAAACAGTGAGGAATTTATTATAAAATACAAGGACAATGATTTTAATAAAATAAAGGTGGAAAAGGGAAGGATTCGTATTACAGATGCTAATTGTCCTGATAAAATATGTGTAAAAAAAGGGTGGATATCAAAGCCCGGGGAGAACATTGTATGCCTTCCCCACAGACTCATAATAAGTATAGATGGTAAAAATTCAAATTATGACGATATTACAAGATAGAGTTTAACCATTTTAAAAACATATGTAAAGATTATACGCTTATAATATTGTTCAGCTCCTCAACCAGCCCTGAAAGCTCTTCTACATTACCTGTAACTTCCTCTATTGAAGAGGATTGACTTTCTGTAGTTTTAAGGGTAGATTCTGATTCATTGAGAGCTTTGGCAACAGCTGATTGTATCCTGTCTGTAAGGGATACAATCTTTTGTGTTGTTTCTTTGGAGCTTTCAGATAATGTTCTTATTTCATTTGCCACTACCCCAAATCCCTTTCCTGATTCTCCCGCCCTGGCAGCTTCTATAGCTGCATTTAAACCAAGCATCTTGGTTTTATCCGCTATGTTTTTTATGGAATTCAATATGTTATTTATACCTTCAGAGATCTCATTTATATTATTTATGTTCTGGGCAAGTACATGCTGGTTATTTGTTACATCAACGGAAGACACTGCAAGCTCCTCCATGGTAGCGGATATCTGTCTAAAGCTGCTATTCAGTACTTCTGCAATTGAAGTAATCTTATCCTTGGATTGTGAATTATGTTTAATCTGCTCATATCCAATTTTCGACAGATAGTTTGCCACAACATAAAGAAGCTCTGCTGCAGCCTTTACATTTTTCTCTTCTATAATTTTAATTTGAGCTAAAGCCTCCACATATCTGTTCTCATTAAATCCTATTTCTCTTGCAATTTTCCTGAATTCTGATTCTTCGGGTTTTTCATATAGTATTTGTCCTCCTAAAATTGTGCCTATGGATTCTCCTTCTATAGTGATAGGTGCTGCAAAATCTATTAACCCTGCATGACATTTATATATGTATGGTTTCTTTGTTCTTGTGGCTTCTTCTCCACCCCTTTTATGGGATTTTGCACATCTGTCATCCCCTATTTTGGTTGAATGGGTATACTGACAAAGGCTTGTATAGGAACTTGGTCTTGTTACAGGATTGCCATTTCTATCTACAGTTACACTGGCTATATTCATACTTTCCGCAAAATTATCCTGAAACTTTTGTAACATGTCAATATCCAATACATCCTTAATCTCAAGTACACTTAGATCAAGTTCTCCACCATTTAATATTCTAATCACAGGCAAATCCTCCTCTTAAAATAACTCTAATAAATATGATACCTATACGTATTATTATAGATTTGCCCAACACATTATTCAACATTTTTTTGGTTAATTTAACGCTGAATTCATATATAATACACAATATGTAATAAATTCAATAATAATAGTATATTATTGTGAACGATGTCATTATAAAGCTGCATTTTCTTGTTAATTAGGTATCTTTAGCACAGTTCCAAGAGGTCCTGTTTCTTTTATAGTAAGCATTCCAAGATAAAAAAGCAGTGACTTAAAATTCTCTTTCACACTATACATGGTGTGAATGTTAAATCTGTCTACGAGAATTGTAGCTGTTTCACCTATAGACATTATTTCTTCTAAAGCTTCCCTGTCATTAAAATTACGTGCCAATTGATTGACTTTACCATAATCTGTTTTTACATTATTATCTATCATTTCTTTAGGATAACGATTATAGGCTAAATAACCCTCAAGAAAATACATAGCCATATCTGGATTAAAAACAGATTCACTGTTTTCATTAAATTTGTATCCATTATAGTATTCCGTCATATCTTTATATATCTTTTTTCTAAGTTCTTCATTTTTTAAACCAACTTCATCCATAATCCATAATAGTTCTTTTCTTGTAAACCCAAGCATAGCATTCAGTTTCTCATCTAAAGTATAGTTTCTTGTTATATTAAAACCGCTAGTCAAATCATCCAGCATTATAGGACTTACTCCGGTCATAAATATTCTATTAAAATTATCCATAGTAGCATCTTTTAAGGCTTTATAAAAAACTTTGACGAAACCTTCACCATGAAGTATACTGCTGTAAGTATTTTGTTTTCCTCCAGTTATTAGTTCATTTGCAAAGTTATCATATTCATCTATTAAGACAAAAACAGGTATCTTTGCTTTTCTAGAAAGATAAGCTATGTATTCAACTGCTGCTTCCGCTTCAATAATATCTTGAACTACTTTTTCATTCTGAAAAAAATCAGAATATTTCACAAAAAAACTTTTCACTGAATAAGTTATTTTCGTATTAAAACTTTTTCTTAATTCCTCTTCTCCGTGGCCTGCATCTACACTGGCAAAACTCATCCTCCAAACGAGAAATTTATTTTTATTCTTTGTGGGTTTTTTACCTATTTGCCTTAGATCTTAAAAAAGGCGTTTTTAACACGCCTTTCTGATTAATAAGACTACTCCTCTATTGTAAATGCAAGTACAATAGGTTGCAGCGATTTTTGAATCCACAAAACTTTCCTGGGATTTTGTGGTAAGGTAGCCAAATCTAAAATCTATAGTAACATCATTTCCATATCCACTAATGCTAATTCTATATCCTGTATAGGAATAATATAAATAATCATCTCCATTTAAGATATCAGAAATTGCAGATATTATTTCCGACCCTAAGTCCGAAGTATCTATATCTTTAGAAGGGTCATTCATCTTTTTCATAAATACGGACTTTACATCCGCCACCAGATTTTTTTCTGGCTGAGTTTTAACTGCAGCTTCAATATTATCCATTTTGTTCACTGTCCAGCACCTGTATATTTTGTTCTGTAACAGTACTTGCATTCAATCCCTTATTAAATTTTATTGTCCAAGTTTTATTCTGTGCTATGTTGGATTTAGAATCCATGTATTTTATGTCATCTTTTTTAGTAAATCTGAATTTGTTTTGCAAATGAATTTTATACTATAAATTGGTGATTTTTATTATCTTTAGAATAATTTTTTATACAATTTAAAATTGTCATTTATATTAATATTACGTATCCGTGGGGCAAAGTCAGGTACTATAATCTAAAATATTAGCACCATCAACAGTATGAAAAGTAAGATGTCATATTACCCGGCGGATATCTAGGGCTATAAATAGTGTAGAATAGAACCTAATTATCTGATAAAATAAGAGTATATAAAAGTGATATACTAGCTGTTCCAGAGGAAGAATTTGATGGAATAGAAATAATAAATAGCGAGTTAATAAAGGAATTCAAAGAAGATAGAAAAGGAGTCTTAGATGTAAGGATAAGAACTAAATTAGGAAAGCAAATAGATGTTGAAATACAAATACTACCAACAGATTACATGCCAGAACGTACCATATTCTACTGGAGCAAAATGTATACAAGTCAAATAAAGCCAGGAGATACCTACGATAAGCTAAAAAAATGTGTAACTATAAACATAGTGGACTTCAAATGTATACCATTAAAAAAGCTCTATTCCAGCTATCATCTAACTCAAGATGAAACAGGATATAGGCTGACAGATATATTTGAAGTGCACTTTTTAGAAATACCAAAGCTATTTGACGAAGATATTGAGAGAGATGAAAATGACCCAATAGTTCAATGGATGGAATTCTTAGATGCAAAATCGAAGGGAGTGATGGAGATGTTAGCAGAGAAGAATAAGGATATAAAGAAAGCTTATGCTTTATTACAAATAATCAGTAAAGACGAAAAAGCTAGAATGTTGTATGAAGCTAGGCAGGCAGAAATCAGCGACCAATTGACTAGAATAAAGTCAGCAGAGGAAAAAGGAGCAACTAGAAAAGCATTGAGAGTAGCAGAAAAAATGCTAAGACGAGGAGATAGTATAGAAGATATAGTTGACATGACTGAACTACCAAAAGAAAAGGTACTAGAACTAAAAAATAAATATCAAAACTAAAATCATTGAACCCTTTGCATCAACTATATGTGCGAGGGGTTTTCAATGTATAAAAAACTTTACAAAGAAAGCAAGTACGAAAAATATGTAAAGGAGGAGATATTAATGCAATCATCACTATATAGAAAGCCTTATGAGAAAGATATACAACAGGGCCGTAAAGAAGAAAAAGTAGAAACAGTATTAAAGTTTTTAACAAAGCGTTTTGGAATCTTACCTGACGAGATTAGAGGAAAAATCGAAAAATTAGATATGATAAATTTAGATATAATTTTGGATAAAGTGCTGGAGTATAAAGATTTAGATGATTTAAAGAAATTTTTGCACTAAGTTGTGTAAGGGCTGATGTTACTTATTTCATTTTGACAAATGCAAATGAGAAGCCTATGTACAGATTTATAAGAAGTAATGTCCAAAGAAACACAAAAATATTTATGAGTATTTGTAAAATTAATGCAGAAGCAAAATTTTTAAACCCATCAAATAAATTTTCTACATTATTCGCATTATAAGAGAACGTACCTAGATTTGTGTAAATCAAATCTAGGTACGTTCTTTTTATGTATGTAGAACTGGTAATAGTGGTAATAATAAGTATAAATAATTTTTGAAAGGAGATTAAATATGAATATACTAGAAGTACCAGACATTGATTTAAAAAAGGAATTAAAGAAGTGTAATAGTATGGAAGATTTAGTAGGGAAAAATGGACTTATGCAAAGGCTATTTGGAGGTATAATACAGCAGTTTTTAGAAGCAGAAATGGAAGAACATCTTGGAAGAGAAAAATATGCAAGGCTCTCTGATGAGGATAAAGACTATAGAAATGGATACAGTTCTAAAAACATTAGAACCAGTTTTGGCCCGGTTAAAGTAGACGTACCAAGGGATAGAAAGTCTGAGTTCGAACCTAAGATAGTCAAGAAATATGAAACTGTCTGTAATGAACTTGATAAGAAAGTTATAGGTTTATATGCACGTGGTATGTCTGTAGATGATATAAAATCAGAGATAGATGAACTTTACGGGGTAGATATATCCCCTGCAATGATATCCAAAATTACAGATAAGGTCATGGATACAGCTCTAGCATGGCAAAATAGAGCCCTTGATCCAATGTATCCTATAGTATATATGGATGCTCTATATTTTAAAGTCAGAGATGAACATAGAATTGTAAATAAGGCTGCCTATGTCTGCATGGCACTTGATGTAAAAGGCCATAAAGACATTTTGGGAATATGGGTTGGCGAACAAGAAGGAGCAAAATACTGGTTATCTGTATGCAATGATCTTAAAAACAGGGGTGTTAAAGATATTTTAATAGCCTGTATGGACGGTCTTAAAGGACTTCCAGATGCAATTAAAGTAGTTTTTCCTGAAATTAACATACAAAATTGTATAATACACCAGATAAGGAATTCTATAAAATATATACCATCAAAGAATGTTAAGACTTTTATGAAGGATTTAAAAGAAGTATATAAGGCAGTTAATGAAACAATGGCAAGTAAGTCATTACAATCACTGAATGATAAATGGGGAGATAAGTATCCTATAGTTGTACAGTCGTGGCAAAATAACTGGGAAAATCTATCTACATATTTTGATTTTCCTCAAGATATAAGAAAAATAATATATACAACTAACGCCCTGGAAGGTTTCAACAGGCAGCTTAGGAAATTCACTAAGATAAGGACTGTATTTCCTACAGACGATTCCCTTCTAAAAGCCCTATACCTGGCAACCGAGCAGATAATGCTGAAATGGACGGCACCTTCTCCAAACTGGGCAAATACGCTGGCCCAATTAACCATAATGTTTAAAGATAGAATAGAGCCATATATATAAAGATAAAGCCTGTACTATTTTATATAAAGATGAATAATAATAGTATTATTGCTAACAATACTATTATTAGAAAGCTAAACCACACTATTATTAGTTATTTCCTAAAAAATAAAAATTACTACAGGAATTTAATCCTATAGTAATTTCCAAATAAATTTTATCCCGTCTATTCTATTTACACAAACCTATGGACGTTCCCCATTATAATTTAAAGAGAGATGGTTTTTAGAAAATGTCTTTTCATTTTTAACTATCCAACCTATTTCTATATTTTAAAAGTAAGTACAGCAGGAGTTTTAATATATAAGAACTACACGGTATGCCGTTACGTAAACTTTACAAAACTCTATAATAACATTATATAAGTTTAAATTTACTTCCTTATTCAACGTGTCCGATTTTGTAATCCTATTTGTAATCCTAAAGGATAACTACTTTCGTTTGCTATAACACTCCAAAGGCTTAAATTCGGGTGTAACTCACCCTACACGATAGCATAATTCGTTAAAGTGCCTTACGCTACTTTATATCTTGATAAATTAATACTGGCATTTTTATCTCTATCTATTGCAGAACCACAACGCTCACACACAAAAGTTCTTTCTGATAGTGATAGTTTAGGTTTAATATATCCACACGCACTACAAGTTTTCGATGAAGCAAACCACTTATCAGCTTCTACAAATTCAATACCGTATTTTTCAGCTTTGTACTGAATCATGGTTTTAAATTCAAAGAATCCTTGCTTTGCCACCACTTTCGATAAATGACGATTTTTCATCATGCCTTTTACATTTAGACTTTCCATAACTATTCGAGAAGGCTTGGTTTTCACTATCTCTGTAATCACCTTATGTCTATAGTCAGTTCTGATGTTATCAAGACTCTTGTGTAACTTTATAATATTCTTTTCAAGTTTTACAATATTGCTTGTTTTAACGTAACTTCCTCCTTTTTTATTTAGTTGGTATTTATTAGATACCTTACGCTGCAATCTACGCATTTTCTTCTCTAATTTCTTAACTCTTTTAGTTTTATTGATACTCTTATATGGTTCTTCTCTATTTGAACATATAGCTAAATCCTTGATTCCAAGGTCTATCTTCTGCTCTTAAAACGTGGTTTATCAGCTAATCCCTTGAAGAACTTCTTATAAGCTTCACAACCATCTTTAACAGCTTGTTTAGCTACATTATTGCTAATAGAATTTAACCATTGATATTGCTCTGTTTTCTTTAATTGAGTTATTTCTTTTCTTAAATCACTATCTGATATGAACTTACCACCATTTTTATAGTTTTCTTCTTGTCTTGCCAAGGTCCAATTATAAATGAATCTTGCAGTACCAGAACATTGAAACAACTTAGCAATTTGTTTATTATTCGGTTCCAATCTAACCTTCATTGATGTTATCATTCTCTAACAACTCCTTAATCATCTTTTCAACTTCTGAATTGGTTATCATGTCTATTAGTTGATTTAATCCTTTTTTATTGTAGTTTATTCCACTTCCTATGTCAGTAACAATATCAAATTGATAACCTTTAGCAATCATATAGCTTTTAACATTCTCAATCTGTCGCTCTAAATCATCCTTTTGCTTGACACTCTACAATATTCAATTACTTTTTTAGTATTAGTTACAACGCCTTTAAGTCCTAAAAAATGATTGAGTTGTTCTTGTGAATAATATCTATATCCACTGGGAGTAATATGGTGTGGTTTCAATTCATCTTTCTTATCCCATTCCCTTAATGTTTGAGCATTTTTACCTATTAGTTTTGAAAACCTACCTATAGAATAGTATTCCATAACATCACCTTGCATCTATATTACCATAAACATTGTATACATACAGGAATGTTATATAAACTTATATAATGTTTTGCTAACTGTTAATCTTCCTTCCCCACAGGCTTATAATAAGTATAGATGGTAAAAATTCAAATTATGACACTATTACAAGGTATGGCTTTGGATTCTCCTTCCATTAGTAATAGGTGCTGCAAAATCTATTAACCCTGCACAAATATTTTTCAAAAAATTAGATTAAATTTACAGTATAAATGTCCTTTTTTCCTACAACTATAATTAATATTTTCTTTAATTCCTCTTTTTCCAGCTCTTCCTGCACCATTTTACTTTCTCCATATAATTGAAGTTGTTTTAATCCCTGCTCTTTTACTTTATCTAATGTATCCCTGTCACTTTCTTTTACATACTTCAATTCCATAATCCATTGAAATTTAGTTATGTCTTTAAACTGGATTTTTCTTTTAAGCATTAAATCTACATAACCTTTATTGTTTTCATCTTCACTTTTTATAAAATAGGTTCCATCCACACCTAATAGGGTAAGAAACATCATCTTTACATTTTTCTCGTCCATCTGTATAAGATCCCTGTTGGAAAAATATTCTAATATATCTTTTAAAAGCTCTATTAAAGGCTCTATATTGCCGTACATTCGCATTTCATTTACCGCAATTCTAATCTTTTGAATTTCAATATTATAATCTTCATTGATTTTTTGAAAATGCTGCTCCCAATAAATAGTTTTTATAACGTAATTAGGTACCTTTAGCACAGTTCCAAGAGGTCCTGCTTCTTTTATAGTAAGCATTCCAAGATAAAAAAGCAGTGACTTAAAATTCTCTTTCACACTATACATAGTATGAATATTAAATCTGTCTACAAGAATTGTAGATGTTTCACCTAGGGACATTATTTCTTCTAAAGCTTCTCTGTCATTAAAATTACGTGCCAGTTGATTGACTTTACCGTAATCTGTCTTTACATTATTGTCTATCATTTCCTCTGGATATTCATTATATGCCAGATAATTATCTAAAAAATACATTGACATATCCGGATTAAAAACAGTATGGCTTCTTTTATTGAATTTATACCCATCGTAATAGATAATCATATCCTCACAGATTTTTTTTCTAAGTTCCGCATCTTTTATATTAACTTCATCCATAATCCACAATAGTTCTTTTCTTGTAAACCCAAGCATAGCATTCAGTTTTTCATCTAAAGTGTAGTTTCTTGTTATATTAAAGCCACTAGTCAAATCATCTAACATTATAGGACTTACTCCAGTCATAAATATTCTGTTAAAATTATCCATAGTAGCATCTTTTACAGCTTTATAAAAAACTTTTACAAAGCCTTCGCCATGAAGTATGCTGTTATAAGTACTTTGTTTTCCTCCAGTTATTAGTTCATTTGCAAAGTTATCATATTCATCTATTAAGAGAAGCACACTTTTATCTATTTTACTAGCTAAAAGTGATATATATTGTACTGCTATTTCCGCACTTTTTATTTCTTTAGAAATAACTTTATCTTTTAATAAATTTGAATAATGATTCATAAATTTTTCTACAGATAAAATGATCTTCTCATTAAAGCTTTTTCTTAATTCCTCTTCTCCCCGACCTGTATCTACACCAGCAAAGCTGATTTTCCAGACAAGAAAACTGTTTCTCTCTTCTGTAGGATTTTTACCTATATATAAATCACCAAATAACTTTTCAAATTTATCCTTTTTGTTTATATCATAATAATTCTCCAGCATGGATATAAACAAACTTTTACCAAACCTTCTGGGTCTTATAAAAAATTGGTACGGTGCATATATATCTAAAAGCTCTATATAATACGTTTTATCCACATAAAGATAGTCTTTTTCTCTTAAAACCTCAAAGTTAGAAATGCCATAAGGTATTCTCTTCATTTCAGTTCACCTCTGTATTTATTCTCTTAATATTATTTTACCATTTTCAAATCTCTTGTATAGAAGCAAAAAGTCGTCTCCCGACATTGCAAAAATTTATCATTGCAATAATGTCAGAAGTAAGTATAATTAAGACTATATATAACACTGTTCTAACTTGCTTGTGGTAATTCTAACTCAATTCCTGTCTTTAGAATTTCTTCTACTAAACCTGCTGGTTCTTCATATTCATCCATAGTAAATGGTTGAGGTTCTATATCCATATCATAATCAATTGCAGATAGTAGTAAGAAATGAATTCCATCAACTCTACTCATATCCATAAAATACCTCCTCTGTATCATTTAATACTCGTTTTGCCCTATTGGAATCAATAATACTTGATATTTTCTCCATATATATTATATCCAATTTGACAATTAATTTCACTAATCATTTTCTATTTAGTAATTGCCCAGCCTCTACATTCTCCTTACCTTTTCAAGATCTTAAAAAAGGCGTTTTTAACACGCCTTTTCTGCCTAATAAAATTACCCCTGTATTTTAAAAATAAGTACAATAGGTTTTGGAATGGCTTTTCCATCTTCAGATAAAACATTTTGTGTTATAACCAAATAATAAGTTTTTCCCCCATCATATTCTCCTGATGGCTTGACATACACTGTATCCTTGTCATTATTATAGGTGACTTCTATATCTTCTACAGGGTACAAAAGATCATCGTACTCCTCATACACTAATACATTATTGCTGTTTACCGTAGATGCATCAAAAGGTTTGGTAAATTTTATACTCCACATTTTATTCTTTGATATATTGGATTGATTACCCCATTTTTTATACTTTGAAAAGTCAATAGTGACACCCTCTGAAGGATACTTGTAAACTGTGACAGCAGCGGGATAAGCAGAAGTATCCCAGTTATGATCCTGTGATATCTGACTGTCTGTCAAGTTGTAATAGTCATATAAGACCCTGCCTTTAACATCAGGTATAGGATCATCCCAGGTACAGTCCAGATGGTACCACTTTCCATCCAACTTAACAAAATTCCAGGCATGTCCCTCTGAGTCAGAACCGCTGCCTGCACTTCCTGCAATAATTTTACTTTCCACCCCTGCCTCGGTTAACATTTTATAGGCCAGGAGCGCATATCCCTGACACACGGTTTTACCTTCACTTAATGCATTGTAGGCACTATATCTTTCAAGGGATGTATCATATTCCACATTCTTAACAATATAATCATGAATGGCTTTTTCCTTTTTATGGCTGTTCATACTGGAATCAATTATTTCTCCAAGTATACTGGTAACTTTTGAATCCACAAAATTTTCCTGCGATTTTGTGGTAAGGTAGCCAAATCTAAAATCTATAGTAACATCATTTTCATATCCACTGATGCTAATTTTATATCCTGTATAGGAATAATATAAATAATCATCTCCATTTAAGATATCAGAAATTGCAGATATTATTTCCGACCCTAAGTCCGAAGTATCTCCATCATAGTAAACAGAAAATTGTGTAGTTCTATTATACATTTTACTTTCTATTATATCCTTCAAATCAGAAATATTATCTGTAGAGCTACTGGCTGAAGCTCCATAGGAAGGTTCAACCGCAGTTCCATCATAGCTTACTCTGGCACCTTTAGGAAGCTCCCTGTTAACAGTTTCATAACTCTCATTAATAAGATTTTCTCCCTTTACAGCTTGTACCTGTACAGGAAATGCCAAAACAAAAAACAATATAAAAATCCCAAGTATATTTTTTATGTATTTACAATTCAATAAAAGCCCTCCTTACCCTACTTTAACTCATTCAAACAAAGCCATTATTTCTGATAATGTATCTAAGGAAAAATTACTTAAGAAAACCATTTGAAGATCCAACTTTTCTGTTTCTGAAAGATTATCGTACTGAGATTTAAGAGATGAAGTATCTATATCTTTAGAAGGGTCATTCATCTTTTTTATAAGTACGGACTTTACATCCGCCACCAGATTTTTTTCTGGCTGAGTTTTAACTGCAGCTTCAATATTATCCATTTTGTTCACTGTTTCCACAAGATCCGGGTTTGTAATGGTAAATTCCATTCTAACTTCTTTTGGAAGCTGGCAGCCATCTTTACTTGTCACTGATTTTTTTATACACAGGGTATAGGTTTTCCCCTTTTCATAATTTGAATCAGGTAATAGAGTTATAGACAGGTTATCACTGCTCAAGGACAATGTAATTGGAACCATCTGCTCTTCACTGTCCAGCACCTGTATATTTTGTTCTGTAACAGTACTTACATTCAATTCCTTATTAAATTTTATTGTCCAGCTTTTATTCTGCGCTATGTTGGATTTAGTATCCATATATTTTATGTCATAGTCAAAGGCCTTAACGGGAATACCATATACTAAAATACAAATTATAGATACTAGAAAAATATGTTTTAGTTTCACAAAGAATCCTCCCCTTTAATATTTAGCTATATTATAGCATAATAGAATAGGATTCATGGGAAAATTATGTGATATTAGTATTGAAATTTACTCAAATATTACTTTCCATTTGTTTGAAAAATTCTCCGTTTTTTCTGGTGTTAAATCTACTTCAAAACTCAGATTGCAAATTCTTGCTTTTATAGGTTTTATAATAAATTCCTTCAAATTAAACTTTCCACTGACTATAATATTGTCATCCTCATCTTTCAAAGTCACAGGAATCTGCTCTACTTTTATACTCTTATCTGAAGAATTCCTTATAACTAAAGTTACATATATATTACTATTAACATTAAGCGATATATTAAAAGTTGAAATAGCCAATTGTCCTTTTTCAATTTTAGGCAGCTCCTGTAAAAAGCTTTCAAAGCGAGGTTTGAATTTTATAAGTTCCTCTAGAATTTTTTCATATTCTATATTTGCATAATTTACGGCCTTTAATGCTCTATCAAAAATTACCCTGCATTTATTTGGTGTAAATTTATCCATGTGGATTTCCGATTTCTTGAAATAAATCTTCCAGGGTCTAGCAGTACAAGAAGGCAAGTCTCCCATTTCTCTTAAATCAAAGACATTCCTTCCAATTTCCTCATCCTCAGAATTTAATAAGATCAAGGGGACATATTCAAAATTTATGTTTTGTGATAATCCATTTCTAAAATATACTTTAGCTTCCAGTTCTTCTGACTGTTCAAATACATAAATTGTGGATATATTTACATCATCTTTTTCTATAGGCAATAATTCTTCAATTTCCTCCTGAAGTATCTCTTTTTGAGTATCTGATATTATAGATTCATCTTTTTTATCTAATGATAACTTAGTATTTATTTTTTTAGATATATTACTCATATTTACCTCCAAATTATAGTGAATTTTATATTTTTAGATCTACTATTTTGAATACTTTTAACCCCTTGTTAAAAGGAAGCATATCTTAAATAATATTTTAATTAGAAATTCTATTTTATTACATCCGCTTTAACTTCATAATCTGATGCTTCTGTATTTATGATAACTTTTCCTATTGAATCTTTTGGAGTTCCTTTTTTAAATACTATTTTTACTTTTCCATTTTCTATTATATATCTATCATCTAATTTTAACTTATCTCCATTTACGGTAACACCTTTAATTTTTGATGAATCTTTTGTGGTCACATATAAATTACTGGAAAATAATTCTTCAGAATATTGTGCACTAACAATAAAATCACCACTGTTACTTTCGTTAACAGTTATAGCATTTATTCTTTTAGCTAAAGCCTGTTTATCGTTTCCTTCTGGTAATGTTTCAACAGCTTTTTTAGCAGATGTTATATCAGTTTCACTTTTACTATGTTCCGCTTTAGTAACTTTATCTATAACAGTTTTTTTGGATTTCTCATCTATCGAATTTTTACTTGTTTGATTTGATTTAATCTGATTGTTTTTTGTTACATCATTTGAATTTTGTTGTTTATATCTTTTATATCCATAACATAATCCTATTAAAAGCACAGCTAATAGTACTACTATTAGCAACTTGGTTTGTTTCTTCACTTATATTACCTCCTCTAATTTATATGTCATAGTTATTATTCCTTATCATTTTTTCTTACTCATTAGGAATTACTGTGGCATTTATATTCTTCCCTTTATACTGTGCTCTAAGTTTGTCCATATATTTACTTATTTTTGAATACTTGTCTTTATCCTGTATTCCTTTTTTAAGCTTTAAGTTTAACATTATAGTTTCATCATTATGACTTATGTATGCATATTCTAAATCACTATCATTTTTAAATATTTCATCTAATATAGCCTTATCTATATTATTCTGCTGTACACCTTTATCCTGCATTATCTTATTAGATGTTTGTATTCTTTTATTAAGGCTATATTTTTCATAACAATAATATCCACCAATAGCCACTATCATTACTAGCACTACTGCAGCTATTATTTTTGTCTTTTTCTTCATCTGCTTTACCTCCTATGTTTTTCACATAATTAAATTATATTATTATCTTCTATACTATTCAATTTATAATTCTTATATTAACTCAGAAAAATAGAACAGTACCCTTTAAAGATAATTGGATTATTTTGTTTTTCAATCCAAATACAACCTGACTATTTTTTTAAAGATTTTGATATGATTTATTTTTGAAATGCATTTAGATAACGGTCATCCATTCGAAATATCTTCATTATAAGCTCATTGTTGGATGTAAAGAGAAAATGTTACTAACTACCCTTATGATTGTTAAATAACCATACCTATTATCATAATCCATGTTACCCCTATGTTACCTCTAACCCCATAATGATTTCATATTAACTTTACCTTATAATTAAAGAAAAACAATAATGAAAGACCATTAGATAAAATAATGTTCTATCCAATAGTCTTTTGACATGATTTATTCAGTTTTTCAGCCAGAATGTGACCTGACTATTTTGGGAAGGTTTCGATATGATTAATTTTGGGAATGCATTTGTTTCCGTTCATTTATTAAAATTGGAGAAGGAAGGTTTCTCTTCCCCCTCACTTTTTAATGTTTATATTTTTTTACATAAGGCTCTAGTCTCTTAGCGAGAATTTTCTTAGAGTTGCTACAAAATTACTATTTAGTTACTGATAAACCAAATCCAGAAGCTGTTTGTATTTCATTTCCATTAGCATCAGTGAAAGTAGCATTTCCTAATGTCTTAATGTTGAATGAACTTATTGAATTTACATCTGCACCTACCCATCCGTCATCTGCAGCTATAGTTATAGTAACAGTCTTAGCAGAGTTATCTATCATTACATTTCCTGTGACTCCACCAGAGCCATCTCCACCAAATCCAAGTCCAGAATTATCAGTTGCATATTTTATTGCAGTATCTCCTTCATATAATGTAAGTGCTTCTAAATTGATTCCTGTTTCTTTTTGGATTGCTTCACTTACATCAAATACAACTTTATCTCCTTCTTGTAGTACTGAACCAGTATTTCCATCACCCTTAACGATCTTAACATTTGAGAATGCTGGTGCTGTTGTATCTGATTTTTCTATAATAACTGCTGAAGCTGTTGCATCAAAGTTAAGTCCCCATTTATCAAAAATAGCATTATTATTAGTGCCATCTCCATCTCCCTTGATAGTTGTTGTTCCTGGCACTATAGGAGTTGTTACTGTTTTAATTCCTATAGTAACAGTATTTCCATCTGATGAAACTTGTGTTCCATCAAGAACTAAACTTCCAGCACTTAGTATTAAGTCATTATCTGGTGCTGCTGTTGCCGCTTGTATATCTTCTGCATCAATATTCACTGCCTCACTGAATGTAAGAGTTAATGTATCTCCTGCGTTTAATGCACCACTTCCATTAGCATCATTATAAACTGCTTTAGTTATATATGGCTTAACTGCATCTGGTTTAGCTATAGTTATACCTCCACCAGCTGCATCAACTTTAACTCCATTAGCTCCTACTATATGTTTCTTTGTAGCATCACCTGTTATATCAAGTGTATCTGTTCCAAGATCGAAGCTAGCTCCTGTTCCTAATGTAATAACTAGTTTTTCTGGTGATGAACCTTGAGCAACTGTAAAGTTACTTCCAAGATTTCCTGCTGAAAGTTCAAAGTCCTCAACTGTAACATCTCCTGATAGAGATACTGCTCCGTTAAATGTTAGGGTTATTTTATCTCCAGCATTTGCAGTATAATCAGAGTTTGTATCTGCATAAGATACTCCTGTTAAAGCATAAGCTGTTCCTGTAACAGTTGTATCTAAAGTAAAGTCATTGTCTATATCTGTATCTGGTCCAGTAATATCAGCTGGTGCTTGATATGGATTTCCATAGATATCTTTTGCTGTTGTTGATACAGCATATTCATATCCATTTACATAGTTTGCACTATCCTTATCTATTGTAAGTATTACAGTTTTATTGTCATCATATGAAGCTACTGCTGTTACCGGAACTGTAACTGCAGCATTATCCTTTTTAGCAACAGTAAATTTACTTGTAACTAAGTCTGCTGCTGCTAATGATTTATTGAATGTAAGTTTAACTTGATTAGCTGCAACACCTGATTGAGTTGCTCCTGTCATTGTGACAGCATCCTGATCTGTATAAGCAATAGCTATTGATACATCAGCGTCAGTTGCTATCTTATTACCTGCTATATCAACAAATCCTGCTTCTGTAGCTCCTGTGCCAGCTTTTGAAATGTTAAGTGCTAAATTAGATTTATTAACTGCTGATGCTTCTATTGATGTTAATGCTCCGCCTGATAGAGTAAGAACATATTTTTTATCTACTGAAGCATCTGTATTAGCTAAAACATCTGGTGATCCATCTTCAAAAGTAACAGTTGCTGCATTCAACTTAAATAATTCTGTTGTTCCTTCATAAACAGCAAGCTTTGTTATATCTCCAACTGTAACATCTTCATTTGCAGTAATAACTAATTTGTTTGTTGTAGCATTATATGTTACTCCACTTATTACTGGTGCTGTCACGTCATCTGTATAATTTAATACTGACGTATAAGTTGCATCTGCTACTGTGTTACCATTTACGTCTTTAGCAAATCCTGCTCCTAACCCTGCTCCTAACACTAAAGCTCTTGAAGCTTTTGCTGCTCCTTCAACATTTATTAAGTCTGTAGCATCACTTAAAGTAAATTCTAAAGTAGCACTATTAGCTGTTTGTGTCAAGATATTTACTGTTGAAGTTGATCCTACTAAAGGTTCTCCATTAAGAGTAATTGCAGTTAAATCTATAGTTGCTATATTTATTGCTTTATCAAATGTTAAAGTAAGTTTATTTGAAGCTTCATCATAAATTGCTGCTGTTAACTTAGCAGCTGATACTGGTGTTATAGTTGTAGCTGCCATATTATTTGGAGTTAATTCAGTATCTTTTACAGCACCTTCAGCAAATACTACATCTTTGCTTGCTGCTGTATCATAAGCAGTTTTACTTGATGATGATAATGTTATAGTAAGTTCAGCTGTTCCTGTTCTTGAAACAGTATCTGCTAACGCAAGAGCTGCTCCACCTACAGTTATCTTAGATTTATCGATTGTTGCACTTATATCTTTATCAAATTTAACAACTATTTTTGACGAAGTTGAAGGTGTATATACTGCGCCTAATGCAACTGGGCCTGTTGTTGCTGTAGCACCACTTCCATCAAATATAATTTTTGTTTCTGCTGATAACTGTTGTCCTTTTATATCCTTTAATCCAGCATTTACTTTAGCAGTTGCTATATAACCACTGTTGAAATTAATCATTGCTGTATTCAAAGTAACTAAGACACTTTTACCATCGGCTTGTACTTTAGCTAAAGTAGGCACATAATCAGTTACTGAATCATTTACTTTTTCTACATCAAATAAATCTGTAACTAATGCTCCTTCTAAAGCTACTTTATCAACTTTTTCACTGAAAGTGAATAATACGTGTTTATTATCTACTGCAGTTACACTTGAAACTGTTGGAGCTTCGAAATCATATCCAAAGTCTGACCCATCTATTGTAGCTGCTTTACCATTAACTTCTAAAGAACCTTCTTTATTAGCTAATGTAGCTATTGTTAAATCATAAGATTTAGTTGTATTTGGAGTCTTAGTTACTGCTGATACAGCTACTGCCACTCCATCTACTTTAACTGTAAAGTCTCCTGTTGTTAGATCTGTTGTTGGAGCTGTTTCCAATTCAACTCTTACAGTTGTAGCATTAATAGCACTTACTGAATCAACTTTAACTGTTGTTGTTTCGCCTGCCTCAAAGGCTGGTGTAACAGTATCCTCAACTTGACTTAAAATTGAATCTAAATCACCTTCTGGATTTGCCGAATAAATTTCATTTACATCATCAAGAGCATATACATTGCCGTTATATTCATAACCATATTGAGATGAATGTAATCCAGCATCTAATTGATTCCTTAAGCTCATAAGATCACTTAGTGTATATTTTACAGTTCTAGTTGCTAAATCATATACTTCGCCATCCGCTGCTGAAACTGGAATACTACCTAACAAAGTAGCAACAGCCGTTGCAGATAAAACAGCCAAATATTTAATCTTTAATATATATCCTCTACATCAAAATCTGTTAAGTCCATTGCTTTGAAATTTCCATCACTTCCTAATTCTATCTTATAACTCTTTGAAGAGCTATTGATTAAAACTTCTCCTAGGTTGTCCTTAGCTGTACCCTTTTCAAACGTTATCTTAATTTTATCATTTTCAATTGAATACCTATCATCTAACTGAAGCTGCACTCCATCTACTGTCACTCCTGTAACCTTTTCCGAATCTGATACTTCTACATATAAATTTGATGAAAACGTTTCGTCCACATACTCAATACTTTTAATAAAAAAGCTATTAGGTGTAAAAGCAGGTTTACAATCAGATTTAACTTTCCCAAAAATCACAGATAAATTTTTATTACCTGACTTTCTTTCAGTAACATATACTTTGTTCACATCATTAAGACTATAAACATGACCATCATATTCATATCCATAATTAGATGAATGTAATCCAACATACATTTGAATTTTTAAACTTGTTAAGTCCTCCAGGGTATACTTCATACTTTGAGTAGTCAAATCATAAACTTCGCCATTAGCTGCATATACCAAAGCATTTCCACTTAAACTTAGCACAATGACAGATAAAAATACCGACAATAGTTTATTCTTTATGATAACCCCTCCCATAAACTTAATACTTAGTTCCCCTTGACCAAGCAAAGGGAACTAAATATAGAATTTATAAATGTAAAAACTTTACTATTGTATTATATCAGCATCAAGTATATGATCTCCATCTGCAGTCTTTATAACAACTGTTCCAATTGCACTTTTCGCTGTACCTTGAGGAAATGTTATTTTTACCTTTCCATCTTCTATTGCATATCTCTCATCTAATACTAAAGCGGTACCATTAACTGTTACACCAGTAACTTTTGAAGCATCTGTCACTGTTACATATAAATTACTTGACAGTAATTCCTCTGAATATTCTGCTCCAGTAATAAATGCATCTGTCTCTCCTGTCACAGTAATTGTAAGTTCTCCTGAAGTGTTTCCTGCTGCATCTGTAGCTGTTACTTTAAACGTTCCTGCTGCAGTTGGAGTATAACCAGTTCCACTTATTGCAGTTCCATTTACTTTATAAGTAAGAGCATTTGAAGCAGTTACATTATCATTAAAATATTGAGTTAAATCAATTGCAGTACCTACTACTCCTGTTGCTGTTGTTTCAGTAAGTGTTGGAGCTGTCGTATCATTATTATCATCAACAGCACCTATATCTATAGTTACAGCATCATCTGCAACATCATCATCATCCGGAACATAGTGAGCATATTCACCATCTCTGTCTTTTTCAGTAGTAATCTCTGTAGCTTTATTTTTGTCAACTGATATCTTAACTGTTGAATTATTCTTAAATTGTTTTATACTATCTGAATCTGTAAATTTAAAGACTACAGTTTTAGGATCATTTGCAGAAATATCAACATCATCTGCATCTATAGTTTTTCCTCCAACTTTGAAAGTAAAATCATCTGGATTAACACTAGTCTTGTAAATTGGAGTATCAAATACTATATTAACAAGTGCTTCAGTATTATTTACTGTTGCAGTCCATGCATCTTCTGGTTCTGAAACAAGTCTAGGTCCTGCCTGATAGGAATATGGAGTTATGGTTCCTGCTATTGCATTTCCCTCAGAATCTACTTCTACAGCTATAGGTTTACCCGACACATCAGTTGTAGATTCGGCTGTTTTACCATCGTTGGTTCTTATAGTTAATTTAGCATTAACTCCGCCCGCTTTAACAGCTTGAATACTTTCATCTGTATTATATATCAAAATTAATAATTCGCCATCCCTAGTTTGTGTGTCTGGTTTCACACCATTAAGGGCAAAATCACTAGCATTAAACTCATCTATAGATTTTGTGCATTTAAAGCTAACTCTTAATTCATCCTTATCATCTTCATCATAGTAAACTTTAACTGAATTAGCTTTCACTGCTGTCACATCTGTTGCTTCTTCTATAGCTTTAGCTATAGATATTTCTAGTGCATTTCCCTCTGTATCTTCTACTCCTGTTAAGACATCTATTTCTATAACATCATTGTCTCCATAGCCATCATCTTCGTCTGCACCTGTTCTTACTGTATAATTTGATGGAAATTCAATTATTGCACTCTTATTATCAGAACTTGCTTCAATTTCAGTATCACTTGGAAGTGCCTTTAAATCTCCGTTACCATTTCTGTATTTGTAGTTTGAAAGTTCCTGAATAGAGCTTGCATCCATTTCCTTGCTGAATTGAACAACAACTTTTTGATCACTAGCTCCTTTTGTTACAGAATCTACTTTAGGTACTATATCTTCTGCTCCATCAATTGTTTCAGTATATTCATCCATTTCATTTTCACTGGATGTCATATCTGTTATATTTTTAATTGTTATTGTATAACTGGATTCAGTTAAATCATCTTCAAAATTTATATCAACTACATCAGTTGAATCATCCTCGTCAGGGTCTCCTGATTTTCCTGGAATGGTTATATCCTCTATAGTTTCGCTTATGTCTGTTCCGCTGCTATCTTTTATTTTGTAATTTGATGTATCTGTTGCTTCTACTGCATTTACATCTTTACTGAATCTAACCCTTATGGTATCATCATCAAGTACATAAACAGAACTTACTGTTGGCTTAGTATCATCTTCTTCTAAATCAAAAGATTCATAAGTGTCCTCTGCCACATTATTACCATAAGCATCTTTTACATTATCATCAACATATAATGTATTTGAATTCTTGTTAAGTAATCCTGATACTCCAGTTATTTTAACCTGACTGTCATCTTCCTTAAGCTCAATCTTTGCATTAGATTCATCACTAACAAGATCACCATTTATTTTATAATTTGCTAATTTTGTAGCAGTTTTTTCATCCATTGGTCTGTCAAAATTAACATACACTTTTCCACTATCTTCTGCTTTTATACTAACTATTTCAGGTTCTCCAGTCACTTCATCTACATTAAAATCTTCAGTAGATTCTTTAAATGGGAATCCAGCAGCATCTGACAACAATCCAGTTTCACTTCCTGACTTGTCATCTCCATCTGATATTTTTAAAGTTCTGTTTCCTGCTTCAAGTTCTGAACTAAAATAGAACTCAACTTCATCAGACCATATCTCTCCATTATTTCCTATAACAGGATCCTTGATCTCTGAATTACTTTCATCTAGTCCCATACTGCTTATATTTTGTCCATCTATTTTAAACTTGCTCTTTAAGGAACTTATAGTTTTTAAATTAAGCGGCTCTGAGAATTTAACAGTTATCTTACTGTTACCTCTTACCTTTACTGATTCAATTGTAGGTGTAGTAGTATCACTGAAAGTTACAGATTGAGTAAACTCAGAAATACTTTTAGATTTATCTGCTGAAAGTATACCTTTTTTAACTGTTATATCTACATCATCAGATTGTTTTCTTGGTTTAGCAAGAGTTATAAGTACAGTTTTATTATCATCCTGAAGTACAGCTTTTGCTTCTCTGTCTCCATCACCATTTTCATCGTAAGTATCTCCCTGCTCTACCAATGCTGTTCCGTCAACTTTATAGCTGCCTACTTCTTCTGCTGTATCCTCGTCAACTTCATCGCTAAATACAACTTTAATTTGATTCAAATTAACAGCACTAATTGAACTAACTTCTGCATCATTGTCAGGATTATCTGGATTAACAGCATCATTAATTGCCTTAACTATACTATCTGAAACAACCCCAGTTCCACCTATTACATTTAAATCAGTACTAGTTGTAGCATTATCTTTTATATAATCTACAGCATTATCTGTTGCATCTGATTCATCTTTGTCAACTAATACAAGCGGTGCAGTATATTTTCCCGCTAATGCTGATGCAACTAAAGCATCTGCATATAGGTTATCTGGTGTAGCAGCACTTGCATTTGCCACATATAATTTATCATTTTTCAAGCTATCTTTAAATTCTTTTAATACATTTATATTGGTTGCAAATCTATCTGTTCCTCCATCTACTCTGGTACTAGCACCAAGAGCACTGTAGATGGTATCATTTATAACATTTTTAGTTCCAACCACTGTAACCTTTGATCCCTTGTCTTTTACAAAATCAATAACTGATTGAATTGAACTTTGATTATTGTTTGCAAGTAATAATATCTGTCCTTTTGCTGCTGCTACCGGTGCTACTGATAGTGCATCTGAGAATCCTTCTCCTCCAACTACCAATACCTCACTGGCACTAACACCTAATTCAACTAACTTTTCAGCTACTGCTACGTTAGTTTCATATCTGTTGGCTCCACCAAGCTCTACCAGATTATAATCGGTTTTCAAGTTATTCCTTATGCTCTGTGAAATTGATGCATTTCCGCCGATAACATATATGTTCTTTGGCTTTAATTGTTCTATTGCACTTTCTGCATCTGAACTAAGTGTGTCTGGTGTAGTTAAAAGTATTGGTGCATCCAATTTTTTAGCCAATGCAGAAGCACTTACTGAATCTGCATATCCTTCTCCTGATACTAATACTACATTATCAGTAGTTGTCCAGTTTGACTTAGCCACCTGGGCAGCTGTTGCATATCTGTCAGCACCACTTGTCCTTGTTACTTCTCCTGCTGCTGCTTTAACCGGACCAGCTGATAAAGCTGTAGTTAAAACTAAAGACATAAGTGCAGCACTTGCAAGTGCCTTCGTACCTTTTTTACTCATATTGTAATACCCTCCTCGATTAAGTGAATTTTAATTAAAATTCTTTATCTTTATTTAATAAAAGATTATTAAATATATATAATATATATTTTTATAATATATACTTTCTTAAAATGTATGTCCAAGTACTATAAGTATATACACATACCTATGTAAAATTTTAAATTTATATACTTAATACTTATACTGCTTGGTCAACATTTATGAAACAAAAATCATTATACCATGTAATTAATAATGTATGCTACCAATTACATGCAATTTTAAGCTGATTTTTATAAAAATTTAATGTTTTTACGCTATTTCTAACAATTCATTCCTTATTATAGCATAATAAATCCATAATTTCTACAGTTTATATACTATGATAAATAATTTATTAATTAGAATTTGTAATCTACAATCCAATTATACAACAACATTTCTAATTTTTCCATACCTTAATTAATAGTAATTTAAGGCCCTATAAGAAATATATTCCTAAATATACTGCCTAAAAATAAAAGGCATAATTTAATTATACTTGGATTAATGATATATTATTCTACATAATGTGTAAAAATCCTCTTTTATTCAATGCCTATAATTTCTAAATCATCATTATTTTTAAGCACTGCTTCTATTTCTGAAGAAACAGAGGAAGTTCCGCCTACTATTATTATATTTGAATCATCAGTTGCATTTGATAATATGTAACTATTAGCATTAGTCACCTGTGTACTTCCCGCACCTACCCCTGTGAGTACAAGCGGTGAGCCAGTCTTGGCTGCAGCTGCCGATGCTACCAATGCATCTGCAAATTGATCCTGGGTTGATCCTCCTGCGGCTACATATATATTGGTAAAGTCCAGTCCCCCATTTTCTTTAAAATAATTCAGCACTGCAATGTTGGTTGCAAATCTGTCTGCAGTATCGCTGGTTACTTTAGTTCCACCTACAGAAGCTACTACGGACTGGGGCAGTACTCCTTCTCCGCCAACTGCTTGTATTGCCAGACCCTTTGAGGTTATTATATCTTTAACTACAGGCGCTACCTCTTTTGTGGAAGCAAATAATACGGGATATCCTTTTTGCGCTGCAATGGAAGCCACGGAAAGGGAATCTGCATATCCATCCTGTCCATTTACCAGCATGGCAGTTTTTTGATTGCTCATTTCAAGTACTCTTTCAGCTACTTTTGAATTAGTACCCATTCTAGTAGTATCCGTAGTTCCTGCTATACGTTCTACTTCATAACTGTCCCCCAGTGTATTTTCTATGTCTTCAGATACTACTCCTGTACCTCCTACTATGTATATCTTGGCGGCACCTAAACTTTTTATAGTTGAAGCAACTTCTGTTTCCAAGGTTTGTCCATGAGTCAGAAGTATAGGTGCATTAAGCTGTTTTGCAAGTGGTGTTGCACTTACTGCATCTGCATAGCCATATCCATTTACAAGTATTACATTATCACATTTGCTGAATAAATCTAATGCAACCTGATTTGCAGTACCTATTCTTCCCCCATCACCTCCATCTGTTCTCTTTACTGCTGCTGCATACACGCTGCCACTTCCAAGTGCTGCCGATAGAACCAATGCAGTTAGCATGGAACTTAAAAATCTTTTCTTATTTGCCATCAGTTTACCTCTCCTCCAATTAATTATTAAATATACATTATTTTTATTATATAACAATACTGCTTTTTTTTATAGACAATATACAATTTTTATACCGGATCTTTATTCCAGTTTTTCCTTTTACCTATAAATAGTTGTAACTTTTTAAGTTTTTATAAATAAAATAATACTGTAAGCAAAACTAACGAGGTGAAATCCATGGCGTTCTCAGACAGAGAACTTCTGGCGAGAATTATAAAGTGCGAAGCAGGAGGAGAAGGAGACGTTGGTATGAGGGCTGTTGCAACTACCATTATGAATAGAGTACGTGTTCCTTATGGAGAATATCAAAGAATAGGCCAGGGAGATATAAGACGAATACTTTATCAGGAAGGTCAATTTGACTGCATGCGCTCACAAATCAGAGGAGTGACTAATCCCCAGACCATATGGTCAAATCCACCGGATCAAGTACATTATGACATAGCCGACTGGGCACTGGCAGGTAACAGACTATTTAATATAGGTTATTCCCTCTGGTATTTCAACCCCTATGCCCCCTGCCCCTGGCTTTTTCCATTTAACGGCGTAGGCTCTTTTCAGGTAAAAATACTACAGCATTGTTTTTACAATCCAACGGAACTTTATGCACAAACTTAAACAATTCACAACTCACAATTCACAATGCACTATTAACCTTTAACTTTTAACTGATTAATAATAATATGGAGGTATTTTAATGATTTCAAATTACCCTGAATACTTTAGAACTATGCCTATGACTCCCGAATTCACACCAGAAATGTGTGATGAAATATCAGAAGATGATTTTATACAAGATACATTAAGAGATGATAATCCAAGACAAACCACACCTACACCTGCACTAACACCAGCGCCCACCACTTTTGAAATGGCTCCCGGTGCTCCTGTAACTCAAGATACAGATTTTGTTCAAGGGTACTTAAGAACACAAATAGGAAAAAGAGTAAGGGCAACTTTCCTTCTCGGCACCGGAACCCTACAGGATCGTACTGGTATTTTAGAAAGTGTAGGTATAAGTTATATAATACTTAGAAATGAAGAGACAAATACTAAAGAAATGGCAGACATATATTCTATAAAATTCGTAGTCATATTTGATAATCCATAAAGTGATTCTCAGGTTTAAGTGGAATTTGCAAATTGGGATAAAAACATTTAGACCAGCATTTATTTTACTGCTGGTCTATTAACTATCTTCTATTATATCTTCAACATTTTCTTTTTCTTCATCATAGAATTCCAGATAAGAATGTGATTGCCCATTCTTTTTCCAAGCCAATATTCCATCCAAATTCACATTTTGTGCCGCATGAAAAATTGATTTGTCTATATCTTTAAAATTAACTTTCATTTTTTCTATCATATTTTTAACCTCATATCGTTTGCTACTGGTTTTTCCAGCTGCAACTATACACCCACAGTTTAGAGGGGATATTCCCGCATTTTTCATAAAGGCTTTAACATTGCTTTCCTCAACAAAATAAAGGGGTCTTATAAGCTCTATATTCTTAAAATTTTTAGATTTTAACTTTGGCAGCATAGTTTTAAAACTCCCCCCATAAAACAAATTTAGAAGAGTTGTTTCTATTACATCATTGAAGTGGTGGCCCAGTGCAAGCTTGCTGCACCCAAGCTGCTGTGCCTTGGAATACAATGCTCCCCTTCTCATTTTGGCACAAATATAGCAGGGATAATCCTTTGCAATATTGTCTACCACATCAAAAATATGAGATTCAAAAATATGTATAGGAATATTTAAATAATTGCAGTTTTCTATTAAAAGTTTTCTGTTGCTTTCATGATAGCCTGGATCCATTGCAATAAATTCCATATGAAAATTTACCTTCCAATGCCTTTTAAGTTCCTGAAATAGCTTAGCCATGAGCATGCTGTCTTTACCGCCTGACACCGCTACACCAACTCTGTCTCCCTCTTCTACCAGATTAAATTCACTAATAGCCCTTACAAATTTTGACCATATGCGTTTTCTATATCTTTTTGTAATACTGTGTTCTATTTCTTTTAATGGTTTTCTCTCATGAAAAGAAGTCTGTATTTTACATCCTGTTCCCTTTATTTTATCCACGCTATCACTCCGTTCTTTACCAGAACATTATAGCATTTATAGTTAGTAATTAAAATCTGTTTTTCCATGTAATAATAATTTAAATTTTAAAATACACATCTGCAAATTCCATATTAATCTGATTTATTCTATTTTTGCAAGTGATTTCCCCAGCATTTGTATAATTACTTTTGTCTGTATAATTCTCTTCTATAATTTTTACAGGAAGCCTTACGGTAAATTCACTACCACTGCCCCTACTACTCTTTACGATGATTTCTCCTCCATGAAGATGTGCAAAGGATTTTGCCAGATAAAGCCCTATACCGCTTCCTTTGTTTTCTTCCGCAGTAGTATTACCTGCTTGTCCAAATCTTTCAAATATAATTTTTAGTTTATCTTCCGCTATTCCTATTCCAGTATCTTTTACTACAATATATACATTTTTATCATCACATTGAACATTTACATATATTTTCCCTTCTGGTGGAGTAAATTTTACTGCATTAGATAGTAAATTCAAAATTATTCTCTCCATTTTATCTGAGTCCACAGCCATTATCTTTTCTTCCACGTTTGTATCAAAGATCAATTCTATATTTTTACTTTCTACATAAGGTACCAATGATAACGCAATATCTTCAACTATACTCACAATATTTTCATTGTGACAGTTTAATTTTATAAACCCGGAATCCAGTTTGCTTATATCCAATAAATTGTTTATAAGCTTCATCAGCCTGTAACAGTTTTCCTTCATTATCTTAAGATACTCATCCCGCTTATCAATACATTTCTGGTCTTCACAACTTTTACATGCAGCCAGTACCTGTATTGCAGCAAAAATAACATTTAAGGGTGTCTTTAACTCATGGGATATGTCAGATATAAATTCTGTAATATTTTTATTAAGTTCTTGACTTTCATTTAGAAGTTCAGTATTTCTTTCCACATCACTTTTAAGTTTTTGAACCTGTTTTTCTAAGGTCATGCCGCAAAAAACACTTGTTCTTGAAGAATCCTCTAATAATTTTTCATTGATTCTACCTTGCTCACTAAAACTATTCATTTTTTCACACCCATTTCCGTATCAATAATTATATTTTTATAATTATATTAATAGTTATGCTATTATAGAACTTTTTGTAAGAACTATATTAACCTGACAATTAAATATAAGTAATTAGGCAATAAGTAAACTGAATTTAATCTTTTAGAAAACACTTTTAAAATCTCTATTTCAGAACAATACAATAAAACTTTACATCCACTGATAATTATACCATTTATACAATTAAAAATAAATATTTCAAAAGAATATTTTTCATTTTTTAAATGTTATGTATAAAATTAACACGAAATAAAAAGGTCATTATTCTCCACATAAATGCACTTATGAAAATTCAAAAACTACGTTATTGAATTAAATACTTTCGGAATTTTAAGAAGGATTTTTTTTTTTTTTGTAGAATCTATATAGCATAAGATGAAATAAATGTAGAATTTGTAGAAAATTGTAGATTTATATTAAAATACTTTAATAGTCATAGAAGAAAGGACATATAAATTATGCTTAAACTTCACTGGATAGAATTTTTTTTAAGAAGTATTCCTGAAACTTTTTTAATAACTTGGGGTATATGTGTAGTAAGTAAAACATCTTTTAATTTAAAAAAATATATTATATCAACTGTTGGACTGAGCTTGTGTATTTTTTTTATAAGAAGGCTTCCCATATATTGGGGCATTCATACATTCATCTCTATAATTTTAATAATAAGTATTATGTTTATTCAGGGTATTCCACTAATCACTTCTTCATATGGAACACTGCTTATGTTTCTTACCCTTAGTTTAAGTGAAGTTCTGAATATTTTGATGTTAATTATATTTAATATTGAAATAAATTTGGTCTATATGGATTCCATCACGTATTCTATTAGAAAATGTCTGCTTGGAATTCCCTCTCTTATTATAATGTTTTTATTTATTACATTAATTGACCATTTTAAAAATCAGCATAATTAATAATTTAAATTAAAATAATAATCTTAAAAATATATGATGAAAGGATAAAGTAGTTATGTTCAAACTTCACTGGATAGAGATTTTCCTCAGGGGCATTCCTGAGAGTTTTTTAATGTTAGCAGGAATATGTATAATAGCCGAAAAATCTTTACCTATAAAAAATTATATTATCTCAAGTATACTGCTGGGTTTTTGTATTTTTTTTATAAGAGGACTTCCTATATACTGGGGTATTCATACATTAATTATTATTGTTTTAGCAATAAGTTTTCTCGTTATTCAAGGCATGCCCCTGATTTCTTCCTCATATGGCACATTATGCATGCTTTTAATACTTAGTGGAAGTGAAGTTCTAAATATATTAATACTAAACATTTTCCATATTGAAGCACCTTTACTATACGTAAATTCTATCAGTGCTTCTATTAAAAAATGTTTACTTGGAATTCCTTCCCTTATTATGGTATTTTTATTTATACTGGTAATTTATCATTTTAAAAACAAACATATTAATTTATCAAAAATTTAATTTTCTTTTTAAAATATTAGAAATTTCATTTATTTTAATATTTTAAGAAGGAATTTTACTTTTTATGTAGAATTTTCACATATACAATGATATTTAAGAACTTAAATAAATTTTTTAGAGGGGATTTAATATATGTTGAAACTTCAATGGATAGAAATTTTCTTAAGGCTTATTCCTGAAATGTTTTTAGTAATTTGGGGAATAGCCATAATATCTAGAAGATCTCTTAATATAAAAAAACATATACTTTTAAGCATTATGCTGGGAATAATTGTTTTCTTTACACGAGATCTTCCCATATATTTTGGAGTTCACACTATAATAATTATTATTTTAACTATAATTACTATGGTAATTGCAGGAATACCTATAATTGCTTCTATATACGGTACATTAATTATGTCCTTAATGCTTTCACTAAGCGAATCTGTAAATATGATATTATTAAATTTACTTAATACTACTACAACTATTAATTCTATGAATCCAATAAAAAAATGTATACTTGGTATTCCTTCACTTGTAATTTTATTTTTAATAATAATAACATTGAACTATATAATAACAAGGAGAAAAAAATTAAAAGATGTATCTAACTGAAAAATTGGCAGTTTCTTTGGGTAAAAAAACAAAAGTGCTCTTAAATTTAGATGAAGATAGTGAAAAAATCATAGTGTATGGTGCAATTAATATTCTTCAAACTACATTTTCTATTTTATGGATTGTAATTGCAGGATTTATTCTGGGGGTACTTTATGAAGCCCTTATATTTTCCACTACAGCAAGTATTTTAAGAAAATATTCTGGGGGTGTACATGCTTCTTCTCCCAATAGATGTATTATAATAGTCACTGCTTTATCATGTACTGCAGGAGTTGTAATTCAAAAACTACTTTATAGGTTTTCTTTTACCACCACCCTGTTTATAAGTATGCTTTTTATGATAATAGCTTTTATGATAATTATATTAAAGGCTCCTATAGACAGCGTTAAAAAACCCATTATAGATCCAAATATGAAAAAAAAGTTCAAAAAAAATTCTATTATTACATTAATGGTATTTTCTATAGTTATAGTAATTTTATCTATACTTTATGAAACAACCCTTAAACTTTATTACTTGAAAATTATCCACGGCATTATTTTAGGCATTTTATGGCAGTCCTTTACCCTTACAAAAATTGGTATAACAATCTTTGTAAAGGTTGATTTTATTTTAAAATCTACAACTGAAAGGAGTTAATATTAATGAAAAGCAAAATTATAAGAATGTTTTTATCCCTATGCGTATTAATATGTACATTAATGGCTTCTGTTGTTTCTGCTTCAGCATGTATGTGGGGATTTTATCAAACAGAAGAACCTGAGTGCTTGAGAAAATAAAAAATCTAAGCACATTTTTAAGTAAAAATTACTGATTTGTAAAATTAGTAATTTTTACTTTTCAAAGACCCAATACAATTTATATGATAGGAGGACTTATCTATGAAACCTGTTACAAAAGATATGTCTGTTATGCTATCCATGATAAAAATAGCCATAATAATATTTGTTGCAGTAATTATATATATTAATCTACCAAATTACTGGACATATTTAAATATAAAAGAAAATATCAATTTCAGTTTATGCACTACAGCTTTTCTTTCAGGTATCTTAGCACTAATTTGCATAATGTGGCTTATAATTAATGTTAAAATAGAACGCTCCTCAAACGTATTCAGGAAATCCTGGCTTATAGAGACAATACTTTTTACATTGCTAATAGCTTTGCCCATATACCTGTCTAATTCTTACGAAAATGAATATAAGTACCTGTTTCTGCTTTTAATAATAGCTTCAGTAATACAATATGGCTCCCGATATGGAATTATAACTTCTTTTTTTTCTTCCTTTTTTATACTGGGGGTGGATTTATTATATGCTCCCACTGTAAATGATATAAATGTATACTTTCAAAAGGATTTGATACTGGTTGGAATATTCATATTTATATCCTGGATACTGGGTTACTACGTGGATATAGAAGCCGAGAATAATAGAAACAAGGACAACAAATTGGACTTGTTAAACTGCAAATTAAAAGAACAGAATACAAGAAGAAAAAATATTGAATTTTCATTGTTTAAAAATGAACTGTGTTTTCATATGCTGTTTGAGGACTCCGTAAACTCCATTATACTTCATGACAAAGGAAGAATAATCTATGCAAATCAAAGTGCTTCCAGACTTCTAGGATGTGAAGACCCTTTAAAATTAAATGATAGGTCATTGTATGATCACTATAGAGATGAAGATATTCCCACCATGAGAAGAAAATATATAAATATCATAGATGAAAAGCTATCTAAAATTGTAAATGAAGAAAATATACTGAACTGTAAAGGTAATGTTATTTCTGTGAAAAATACTTCTTCATTCTTTATTTATGATAGCAGACCTGTTATACTGACTTTTCTGCTGGATTTAACCCCTCAAAAACAAATGGAAAATTTAAAGAATACTGCAGAGAAAAATTTAAAATTATTAAACGAAACTAAAGAGTTCAACACTCTTATAATGGACTTTTTCATAAATATGTCCCATGAATTCAAAACGCCTATTAATGTTATATTTGTAGCTATTCAAACTATGGATATATATTTAAATAAATATGACAGTGAGGATATGAAAAAATGTAAATCTTATTTAAAAACCATGAAACAAAATTGTCTAAGGCTCATAAGGTTAATAAATAATATAACAGATATAACCAAGGTAGATTCTGGATTTATTACCCTTAACAAAAAAAACATGGATATAGTAAGTGTAGTAGAAGATATCACTCAATCTGTGGCCTCTCATATTAACCCTAAAAATATAGAGTTAATATTTGATACAAATACTGAAGAAAAAATTATGGCTTTCGATCCTAACAAAATGGAACGTATAATGCTTAATTTGCTTTCCAATGCCTTTAAATATACAAATTCCCAGGGTACTATATATGTAAATGTAGAGGACAGGGGGGAAACTGTACTAATTACTGTGGAAGACGATGGAGATGGAATTCCCGAAGATAAACTTCAAGTTATATTTGAGCGCTTTGGTCAGGCCAATCGTTCTCTGTCCAGGGAACACGAGGGAAGCGGAGTAGGTTTATATCTTGTAAAATCTTTTGTAACCATACATAATGGAAAAATAGAAGCTGCCAGCGTACAGGGAGAAGGAAGTAAATTTTCCATAGAATTGCCTGTGGAAATAATTGATAACAATGAGTCTGAGAATAACATACCCTTTAAAACCAATGTGGAAAAAATAGATATAGAATTTTCTGATATATACTCCCTTACAAAATAGAAGAGTTTGCAGGTTTAATAAAAACCACAAACTCTTCTCTAATTAAATTTTAAATTTTTGCACCATTTCATTTAACCGCTGGGCCAGTTCTGCCTGGCTTTGTGCGGTCATTGATACCTGGCCTACAGCTTTTGTAGTTTCATCAATACCATTTTGTATTATCTCTGTATTCTCCCAGGAGCTTTGTGCAGTAGAGGCCATGCTTTGTGCCGCCTCACTTACCTGGCCTATGGTGGCAGCCAGTTCTCCTGACATGGATGCCAGTTCCTCTGACATTTTGCTCACAAAATCAGAATCATTATAATATTCCACACCCATACCTGCAAATGTCTCAAATTGTGGATTTACCTTTTCATTTATAAAGTCCAATATTTCCTCACTGCTTTTTGATATATTTTTAAAAGCCTCCTGAACCTTTACTATAGTATCCTGAATGCCTACAACAGCTTCTGAGGACTGTTCCGCAAGTTTTCCAACCTCCTCTGCCACTACAGCAAAGCCTTTTCCATGTTCTCCTGCCCTTGCAGCTTCTATGGCTGCATTAAGAGCCAATAGATTTGTCTGTTCTGCTATGCTTCCTATGGTATCTGCCATTTGTCTTATATCTTCCACCACTTTACCATCTTCAATGGCCTTTAAGGTATTTTGTTTTTTCTCTTCATATATTTCCTCTGTGTATTCCATGGCTGTTTTTCCTGTGTTTTTTACATTATTTGCTCTTTCCTTAGCATGGATGGAATTATCGCTTCCCTCCATAGCCTTTTGTGATAATTCATTTACACCTGAGTCCACTTCCTCTATAGAAGCAGTTATCTGCTCAGATGCTGCACTGGTTTCCTGTATACTGCTTGCCACAGTTTTTAATGAATTGTCTATACTCTGGGCCTTAGATGAAAGTTCCTCTGCAGTTGCAGATAACTCCTGGCTGGAGCTGCTCATATTTTCAGAGTCTTCCATAATATTTTTCACTAAATCCACTATATTTTTTTGTGCCTTGTTAAGAGATAAAGTAACTTGTCCAAGTTCATCTTTTCTTGTTATATTGGTATTTGAAGAAAAATCAAAATTTGAAAACTTATCTACCAGTTCTTTAATTTTTAAAATAGGTTTGTTAATATTACTTGACGTAAGAATTCCAAGAATTATGGATAAAGCCGCACTGGCTAAAATTATTATAATCAAAAATATAAAAGAAGATCTATATTGGGCAATTCCATCGTCATAGTCTTTTCCAGCTGCCTTTACTTTTAAATCTATGTATTGATCAAGTACGGAAAACATTTTTGTTCTGTAAGTTTCTGTTTGTCCAAATTGTGTTCTGCCATTTTCATAATCTCCCTGTTGTATAGACTTTACGTAATTTTCTCTGGCACTTCTCCAGCCTTCTAAATATTGTTGAAATTCTTCATACAATTGTTTGTCTTTATCTGTTACTATAGTAGATTTATAATCCGATTGGAGTTTTTCATTCTTTTCTTTTAACTTATCAACATTGCTAATAATGTCATTTAAACTATCTTTATTAATCGGATCCAGAATAACGAGCATATCTGATCTGGCTTCCATTAAATTTGTCTTTAATTCCTGGAGAATGTTTGTACTTTTCAAATTTACATTATACATGTTGTTTAAGCTGGTATTTACTTTTCCTATTTTATTTATGGATATAATTCCTACCAAACATGTAAATAGTGTTATTACAATAAAGGACAACATTAATTTTTTAAAAATCTTTAAATTCGAGAACCAATTCATGATAAAAATCTCCTTTACATATTTTATTTTAAATTATTATAGCATATTAATATTTAAACTTATAACTTAAATTTATAAAATTTTTTTAATATAAAGTTTGCTATAGAGAATCTGTTTTAATATAATTTTTTACAAAAATAAATCGGTAGGTTATACCTACCAATTTATTATATATTATATAGAGTTTTTTAGATAGCAGTTTTTAATATACAGTTAATGACTTTAATTAAACTATACTTTTACATTCCAACTGATTTATTACTCCCAATTCACTTTCTATTGCCTCTTCAATTACATCAATGCCATATTTCAATTGTTCCTGAGTTATTACAAGGGGTGGCAAAAATCTTATTACATTACTTAATAATCCTGCATTCAAAACTATTACTCCTCTTTTAAAACAATATTGTGTAATTTTTTTAACCAACTCTGCATGGGGTTCCTTTGTGCTTCTATCCTTTACGAATTCTATTCCTATCATCGCCCCAAGGCCCCTTATATCCCCTATTACATCATATTTTTCTCTCATGTGCTGAAACCTTGCCGTAATGTATTTTCCAATTTCAAAGGCCCTGCTACAGAGATTGTCCTTATCTATCTTCTCTATAACCTTAAGGGCTGCCACACATCCCAGCGGACTTCCAGAATATGTGCCTCCAATCCCACCAACACAGGCAGCGTCCATAATTTCTGCCTTTCCTACAACTGCACTTAATGGGAATCCATTTGCAATTGATTTTGACATGGTTATGATATCTGCCTCAACTCTAAAGTGTTCATGTGCAAACATCTTTCCAGTTCTCCCAAAGCCGGCTTGTACTTCGTCGATAATAAATACTATATCATTTTCATTACATATTTGCTGAATAACTTTAAAATATTCTTTTGGAGGTACTATAAATCCACCTTCCCCCTGTACCGGTTCTGCTATTAAACAAGCTATTTCATCCTTGGAATTCACAGTCTTCAGCATACTCCTAAGTTTTTCAGCACAAGCTATACCGCATTCTGGATATTTACATCCAAGGGCACATCTGTAACAATAAGCTCCCTCTGTTTTATAAGTTTGTGCAGCGAATGGTCCAAATCCATCTTTATATGGCTTGTATTTGCTTGTTATAGACATGGTCATGTTAGTCCTTCCGTGAAAAGAACCCCACAGGGAGATTACACCGGTTTTTTTAGTGTAGGCTCTGGCTATTTTAATGGCATTTTCAACTGCTTCTGCCCCGCTATTTGCAAACATAGCCTTTTTTTCATAACTGCCTGGAGTAATTTCCACAAGTTTTTCTGCCAGAGTAATGTATGGTTCATACATGTTTACATGGAAACATGGATGTATATATTTGTCAAGTTGAGCCTTTACAGCTTCTACTACTCCCTCATCTCTATGACCTACATTTTGAACTCCTATAGCTCCTGCAAAATCAACAAATACATTTTCATCTATATCTTTTATAAGTGCACCTTTAGCCTCTTCTACAAATATTGGTGAACTACATCCTACTCCTTTAGCCACATATTGTTCTCTTTTTTTTATAAGTTCCTTAGATTTAGGCCCTGGTATTTCAGTTATAATTTTTGCATTTTTTTCCTCAATCATTTTAACGCCCCCATACACATTTCATGATAAATTAATATATTTAAGCTTGTAATTTATTTATTTAACAAATATATTATATACAATTTAACATATTATCATCAATATTCATATGTATAAAAAGGACAATTATATAACACAGCATTTGTTTACTTCATACAGGACAAAAAATTCTTTATTTTAAAAGCCATATCAAATCTAAATAAATGCTCCATATTTCTAAGATTACAGTTTAATATCTCCTCTATTCTTTTAATTCTATATTTTAAAGTATTCTTATGAATAAAGAGTTCCTCTGCAGTGTGTATTAAATTACAATTTTCATTAATATAAACCTGCAAAGTTTCAACCAGACTTGTAGAATTTTTACTATCATATTCCATGAGCTCTCCTAATATTTCTCTAAGAAGTCTTTTCATCTCATCCTTTTTGTTCATATCAAATAATAATCTATACATACCCATATCCTTATAGCTGCATACTTTATTTTTATTCCCTCCTAGAATTTCCAAGGCATTTTGTGCCTTATTTACACTGTCTTTAAGTTCTTCAAGCCTTGTCCAAAAGCTTCCTATTCCAATACTTATCTTAAGTTCCGCTATCTTTGAATTTATATTACTTAGAATTTCTTCTGCAATTGGATTTATTTTTTCCCTTTCGTATTTTTCCACAGGAAACATAATTATAATAAAAGTATCTTCAATTATATTAATGGATTTTTTATTTAGCCTATTCATTATATTGGCTATAATCTCTTCAATCTGCTGTCTTGTCCTGGTTTCAAGTTCTTCATTCCAGACTCCCTCCTGTTTAACAAAGCTTATAAAATTATCTACAGATAATACCATTGAACAATAAGTTTTGCCCGGATTGTATTTATAAAATTTAGATTTATTTACTTCATCTTCATCATAGTTTAAATCTCCAAAAATAATATTTTTTATGAAACTATTCATTGACTCCTGTTCCATTTTATTCATAAAAATTGCCTTACATATACTTTGACTTATATCTATGAGCCTTACTTCAAAGGGCAATTCAAATATTGGAAAACCAAGACAATCTCCAAGTTCTATTATATTTTTAGGAGTACTTGGAATATAAGGGCCTACATTTATAACAAGTCCTGCTATATTTTTGGAATTTAAATCTTCAATTAACTTATAAAGAATATTTATATCGTCCTTTATAAGTATTCCAGTTATTAAAATCAATTCTCCTCCCTTTAACCAACGTATATATCCCGGGTTTTCCATAAAGTGCACCCACTTTATGATCCTTCCCATGCCTCTTTTTCCTGCTACCACTTTTAACTTATTTGCATAGGGTAATGTCCTTATATTCTCGCAATCTATTATCATAGTTTCACCACACACCGTTACGTAAACTTTACAAAACTCTATAATAACATTATATAAGTTTAAATTTACTTCCTTATTCAACGTGTCCGATTTTGTAATCCTATTTGTAATCCTAAAGGATAACTACTTTCGTTTGCTATAACACTCCAAAGGCTTAAATTCGGGTGTAACTCACCCTACACGATAGCATAATTCGTTAAAGTGCCTTACGCTACTTTATATCTTGATAAATTAATACTGGCATTTTTATCTCTATCTATTGCAGAACCACAATGCTCACATACAAAAGTTCTTTCTGATAGTGATAGTTTAGGTTTAATATATCCACACGCACTACAAGTTTTCGATGAAGCAAACCACTTATCAGCTTCTACAAATTCAATACCGTATTTTTCAGCTTTGTACTGAATCATGGTTTTAAATTCAAAGAATCCTTGCTTTGCCACCACTTTCGATAAATGACGATTTTTCATCATGCCTTTTACATTTAGACTTTCCATAACTATTCGAGAAGGCTTGGTTTTCACTATCTCTGTAGTCACCTTATGTCTATAGTCAGTTCTGATGTTATCAAGACTCTTGTGTAACTTTATAATATTCTTTTCAAGTTTTACAATATTGCTTGTTTTAACGTAACTTCCTCCTTTTTTATTTAGTTGGTATTTATTAGATACCTTACGCTGCAATCTACGCATTTTCTTCTCTAATTTCTTAACTCTTTTAGTTTTATTGATACTCTTATATGGTTCTTCTCTATTTGAACATATAGCTAAATCCTTGATTCCAAGGTCTATCCCTATGCTTTCGCCAGTTAGTTCTACTGATTCTTGGATTGATTCTATACCTACTGAAATATACCAATGTACGCCATTAAAACTGATTCTCGGATTACTGTACTTCACGCCTGTCGGTATTCTGCCATACTCTGATAACTTAACCTTGCCTAATTTCTCTAATTGTACGTGAGTTGAACTAAACTTGATTTTAATAACATCATTATAGAAAGAAGGTTTAGACTTTCTTCTGCTCTTAAAACCTGGTTTATCAGCTAATCCCTTGAAGAACTTCTTATAAGCTTCACAACCATCTTTAACAGCTTGTTTAGCTACATTATTGCTAATAGAATTTAACCATTGATATTGCTCTGTTTTCTTTAATTGAGTTATTTCTTTTCTTAAATCACTATCTGATATGAACTTACCACCATTTTTATAGTTTTCTTCTTGTCTTGCCAAGGTCCAATTATAAATGAATCTTGCAGTACCAGAACATTGAAACAACTTAGCAATTTGTTTATTATTCGGTTCCAATCTAACCTTCATTGATGTTATCATTCTCTAGCAACTCCTTAATCATCTTTTCAACTTCTGAATTGGTTATCATGTCTATTAGTTGATTTAATCCTTTTTTATTGTAGTTTATTCCACTTCCTATGTCAGTAACAATATCAAATTGATAACCTTTAGCAATCATATAGCCTTTAACATTCTCAATCTGTCGCTCTAAATCATCCTTTTGCTTGTTGCTTGATACTCTACAATATCCAATTACTTTTTTAGTATTAGTTACAACGCCTTTAAGTCCTAAAAAATGATTGAGTTGTTCTTGTGAATAATATCTATATCCACTGGGAGTAATATGGTGTGGTTTCAATTCACCTTTCTTATCCCATTCTCTTAATGTTTGAGCATTTTTACCTATTAGTTTTGAAAACCTACCTATAGAATAGTATTCCATAACATCACCTCTTGCATCTATATTACCATAAAAAACATTGTATACATACAGGATGTTATATAATGTTTTGCTAACTGTTAATCTACCTCCATATCATTCCTAACATATTTTAAAAGAACGCCCTTATTTTGAAATTTTCAAAATAAAGGCGTCTAAATAAATTTTCGAGATATATTATGAGTTATATTATCTAGAAGAGATATGTCATAACAATAAATTAAATACATTATTAAATTTATTATTATTCATTAATAATATTACCATTTTATTAAAATGTCAATAATCATTCTGATAATTTACTTATAATTTATTGAATTGTTATGTTAATCAGCATTTAAAAGGAGCTTACAATGGCTAAATAACATTGTAAGCTCTCTTCTTTTATATTACTTTATGGGAATAAACTCCAAAGTCCATATCAGGTCTCTCTTCATTCAATATTTTTATAAATTCTTGTAATAGCCCCATTTTTTTTAACTTTCTTAAAAAAGATTTTGGATAAGGTATATCCTGAACATAGCTTTTTCTTGGATCTATTAACATAAGTGACCCATCTTTTTGAACAAATAGATGAGGAAATCTCATTTCCAGCTTTGTAAAACCTAGCTTCTTCATATCATCAATAAGCTCTATCACTCTTATAACAAAGGACCTACTTAAACCATGCTTTATAAGATAATCTTTTACATTAGTTCCCCCCACGTATTCTCTAATCATATAATACTTGTCCATTTCATAAGCCTTGGGAAAGTGAGGACTTCCTTCTACAGATTTTAATATATCAAATTCACGTTTACAGCTGTGTGAACTATTGAATACTTTTAAAACTTTTTTGTCTGGCATTAAATATACTTGTCCACTATGCCCTCTCCCTAAATACTTGCAAGATCTTAAATCAACTGGGATACCTTCATAATGGTCCTGTAAATTTTTCACAATAACACCTCCTTTGTTTTTATGTATTATAAAAACAAAGGATTTAAAATACCATTAATATATACTATTACAACATGTTTATTATGTTACTATATTTATTTTTAGAATATTAAGTATCTTATACATAATTTTTATCATTTACGGTTAAACTTATAATGCCTTGATAATAAATAGTTCCCATATGTAATAACTCCATAGATTTAATCAATTTTATTTGAAATTCTCACTTAAAAATAATCCTAGTTATTCAACTAGGATTATTTTGAATGAGAGAGTCCACGGCAATTTTTCAGATTTCCATTATAGAGCCTATGGGAATGAACTCTATAGGATTCCGAAATAACCTCGTCATCTATTATATATTTGTGCTTTAAATAATCTTCGAAATCATATAGACTCATAAAAGAAGCCTTCAATCCCAAGATTATATACAATACAGATTTATTAAAGTCCATAAAACATTCCCTGGAACTGCTTAAAATCATATAATCTGCTTGTATGATAAACCTGACTCCTGAATAACCATTTTCAACAATTTCATCTATATGCTTTGAAAGCTTTGCTCTTATTTCATTTAGCTCCAGTTTGTTATAACAACCAATAATCTTATGTATATGAAAATTTTCTACATAACTAAATCCATATATATCTGATAAATAGCTTGCTAATTCATTGTATACCTCAGGAGCCATGCACACATATATTTTTTCATTTTTATCAATACCATCTTTAATATAGTTATACATGTTTAAAACTAAATGTTGTAATCCAAAATAGTAAAAAGAAGAATTAAATCCAAAAATATTATTTTTATACATAATTTTACCCTCTATAAATATAAATTTAATTTATACTTAAATATATTCTATACTACAGCTGCATACTCCTTTTAATATTTAGTAAATTTTTTTTATCTATGTGAATTTTATTATATTATCCAAAATAATTATATACTTTTTTCATATAGATGCCATAAATTCTATTTATTGCAATAAAAAATTCTTATGTTCTGTAAAACTTTGGCTTAATTAATTGGGAAATAAATATAAAAGTATACAAAAGAAATGGCATGAAGTTCCCGCTATAACAAAGAGATGCCATATAGCATGATTGTAAGGTATTTTGTTAAACATATATAAAAGAGCACCTAATGTATATATGATTCCTCCTGAAACCAAAAGAACTATTGCCGCTGTGGATAACTTTACCAAAAGTATTTTTATGGCAAAAATTATTATCCAGCCCATAAATATATATATCAGGGTGGACACAACATCGTATTTACCTACCCAAAATACCTTCATTATTATTCCAAGTAACGCCATAATCCATACTATCCAAAATATCAGCCAACCTACAGAATCTCTTAAAATTGTCAATGTAAAAGGAGTATATGTTCCAGCTATTAAAAGATAAATGGAAGAATGGTCAATTATTCTAAAAACCCTTTTAGCTTTTGGGTTGGTTATGCTGTGATATAAGGTAGAGCCAAGATATAGTATAAACATGGAGATTCCATAAATTGTATAACTTATCACATACCATTTATCGCCCATTTTACTTGAAAATACGATTAAGAGAACCATTCCTGCTATGGATAAAAGTGCAGCTATACCATGGGTTATGGCATTTGCTATTTCCTCTCCTCTTGTATATAATTTAACTTCATTATACAAATGAAATCACTCCTTTAAAATTTAATATGTATATTATTATATGTAGTTTTGCAAACTATATGTACTATATACAATAATACCACAGGTCATATTTACATTCAATACCTGTTATTGATTTTCACCATATATTTGTAGTAAATAAATTATTTTTTTAGTATAATGTATGTATTAATATAGGTTTTGTGAAGATTTCAGGAGGTCTAATCATGTTAAAAAGAAGCATAACAGATGAATTGATTAAAAAATTTGAAGAATTGTTAGAACAGATAATTTATAATAAAAAAAATAAAAATTATACAAAGGCCCTGGATTTGATAGATGATGCCTTTAAGTATATATTCAGACTTAGTATAAAATTTTTTAATTCTTTTTCTACAGAAAACTTGCTTGAAATAATAAAAAGTGATGGAACTATAAATGCAGATAAATATATAATGATGGGCAAACTATTAAAAGAAGAAGGGGATATTTTAGAAAATCAGCATAAAGAACAGTATGCTTTTTACATATATGAAAAATCTTTAAATCTTTTTTTAAATGCCTTTTTAATTAAAAATGATCACTGTGATTTAGAAAACTATTTTTCAGATATTGACCCCATTATAATTAAGGTTTCCCCTTATAAACTATCCCGGGATATCGAAAATAGGCTGATAGAATATTACTTGAAAGTTGGCAGCTTTGATAAGGCGGAGGATATATTGTATGAAATACTAAAAGACAGTGATTTTTCTAAAGAGTGTTTAAAAAATGCTGTAGAGTTCTATGAAACCCTACTTTTAAAAAGCGAAAATGAACTGAACAGAGGTAATCTACCCCGGGAAGAAATAATTGAATCACGAAATTCTTTAAATGAAAAATTACTAAAAAATAAATGATTGAAGCCCTTTAGGTTTCAATCACTTATTTTAACTTTATCTTCAATGCCACTCTTTCTTTCTGTAAATGTAAATGTCATAAGGGAACCAGCTAATATAAATAACACCCCTATTATGGTATTGGCTGGCATACTCTCTCCTAGCAATATTAGTGCAAGAATAGGAGCAAGAGCCGGCTTTATAAAAAATACTATAGATGCAGTGGATGCAGAGGTATTATCCATTGCAAGAAAATAAAATAGATATCCAAGTCCTGTGACAACTACACCTAAATATATTATAATGAATATATTTGAATAGGTTATGCCCTGAAATACTGGAATATCTGAAAGAATACGAAAACTGCTGTTTGAAACTGCATTTTTAAATATTGAAAGCTTAGAAATACCTATTAAAATCAACATTATTATGTCTCCTACCAGGAATGTCATACAGTTCATGACTATACTTCCATATCGTGAAGATTTCATTTTACCTATTACACTGTATATTGAAAATGTAAGGGCAGCTATTACACATAATATTATTCCTTTAACATCTCCACCCTGTGATGCTTGGAAGGGATTTAAAATACATACTATTCCAATCAGACTTAACACCAGAGAAAAAATAGTGGCCTTCTTTAAGTCTTCTTTTAAGATAAAATACGCAAAAGGAATTGTAAATACAGGGTTTGTACTAAATATTATAGCAACAGTAGAAGCTTTTGTGTAGACTATGGCAAGTTGAAAAAAAGACATGCTAATTACAACACATAATAGCCCCGTTATAATAAAATACCCAAAATCTTTTCTATTTAATTTTATACCTTTATTTTTAAGTACTTTAATGGCAGGTGGTAACAATATAAGTCCGCCTATTAAAAATCTTAAAAAATTCAGCTGAAATGGATTTATAACGTCAGAAATTACTTTACCTGCTATTTCCATAGTACTGAAGGCTACAGCAGCTAAAATGATATACAGATATCCCATTTTGTCATCTCCCTTAGAAAATTATTAAAAGTTATGAGTGAAGAAAAATTCACCTTCACCTTTTACTCTTAACTCTTTCAAAATTAAAACCCCACCATGCCGCAGAATAAGTTATATTGAACCCGCTCTTAACAGGTGGGCATCTCCTTTTTGCTTCTTGTGCTCAAAATAAATTGAGTTTCATTCCACAAAAAGAGTAGGATTCCCTTTTATGAAATGTTCAGCCAACATTAACTCATTCCCCGTACACAGTAGGAATATTGATATATCTTTTTATTTAATTTTAAATTACAACAGAAGTTATTTTATAATACTATTATACTACATTTTTTTAAATTTATCTTTAATATAACCATATAATTTGACTCTAAATTAAAAAATATTTGATTATTTTACTTCTATTCCTAAATCTTTTAGCTGAGATTTATCCACTGAATTTGGTGCTTCTGTTAACGGACAAAATGCATTTTGGTTTTTAGGAAAAGCTATGACATCTTTTATATTATCAGTTCCCGCTAAAAACATTATCATTCTGTCAAATCCATAAGCAAGTCCTCCATGAGGTGGTGGTCCAAATTTAAGGGCTTCCAGAAAATATCCGAATTTATTCCAGGCAGTGTCTTTTGAAATGCCAATTGCCCCAAACATTTTTTCCTGAAGCTTGGTATCATGTATCCTTATACTTCCTCCACCCAATTCTTCTCCATTTAACACTATATCATAGGCCTTTGCCCTTACCTTTTCAGGATTACTTTCTAAATACTGTATGTCCTCATCCATAGGCATGACAAAAGGATGATGTTCCGCCTGATATCTATTCTCCTCTTCATTATAAGATAAAAGAGGAAATTCAGTTATCCATACAAATTTAAAATCATTATTTCCTTCCAATATTCCCGTTTGTTTAGCCATGTGAATTCTAAGAGCACCCAAGCTTTCAAATACAACTTTATCTTTATCTGCTGCTATAAGTATTAAATCTCCCTCTGCCGCTTCCATTTTATTTAATATATTTTGGGTATCTTCCTCTGTTAGAAACTTTGATATGGAACACTTGATTCCTTCCTTTTTATAAGCCATCCATATAAGCCCTGAGGCACCATAGGTCTTCACAAATTCAACTAACTTATCTAGTTGTTTTCTCCCAAGGGCAGCAGAACCGGTAACTTTTATGGCCCTTACAGAGCCCCCATTTTCCAGTGCATTTTGGAATACTTTAAAATCCACGCCTTTAACAACTTCACTTATATCATTTATTTCCATACCAAACCTTAAATCCGGCTTATCACTGCCGTACTTATCCATGGCGGTTTTATAGGTCATTCTTTCTATAGGAAGCTTTACATCCACACCCCGTATCTGTTTAAATACCCTTTGAATAAGTCGCTCATTCAAATCCATTACTTCTTCCTGATCTACAAAGGAAATCTCCAGGTCTACCTGGGTAAATTCCGGCTGTCTGTTAGCTCTTAAATCCTCATCCCTGAAACACTTTGCTATTTGAAAATATCTGTCATACCCAGAAACCATTAAGAGCTGTTTAAATAACTGTGGTGATTGAGGAAGGGCATAATATTTTCCCTTATAATTTCTGCTGGGTACGAGATAATCCCTGGCACCTTCTGGCGTACTTTTCCCAAGTATAGGAGTTTCTATTTCTAGGAATCCCTGTTCATCTAGAAAATCTCTTATGACTTTTGCAGTTTTATGCCTTAACATAAATATTCTCTGCATATCCGGTCTTCTTAAATCAAGATACCTATACTTAAGTCTTATATTTTCAGCTGCATCTAAATTTTCTTTTATGTATATCGGAGGAGTTTCAGACTCTGAAAATATTTTTATATATTCTCCTTTTAATTCTATCATCCCCGTTGGAATTTCCATATTGGGAGATTCCCTTTTTACAATAGTCCCTACTGCAGCTATACAGTATTCTGACTTTACACTATCTGATTTTTCAAAGGCCTCCTTATTTATTGCTTCTCCAAATACTATTTGAAGTATTCCTGTCCTATCTCTTAAGTCTACAAATACAAGACCTCCCAAATTTCTCTTTCTCTGAACCCAGCCCATAACAGTAATTCTATCCCCTATATTTGCTTCTGTTAACCCCCCGCACATACAGGTTCTCTTAAGTGTTTTTAATTCTTCTCCCATAATTATATCTCCATTATATACTTAAGCATATAAAAGATTTTCAACTCCTATCCTAATTATTATTTGAATATTTCAAGTTTTACAAACTACATCCTGGTTAAATTTAAAATTGCACTTAAATCTTCCAAACTGATTTCAAACTGCTGCCCGTCTTCCATTCTCTTGAATTTGGCAGTACCAGATTCAATTTCATTTTCACCCAGTACAACTGTAAACCTTGCATTTATCTTATTGGCATATTTCATTTCTGCCTTTACACTTCTATTCATATGGTCATATTCACATCTTACATTTTTTTCTCTTAATTTATTTGTCAGCGTTAAAGCCTTTATTCTGGCCTTATCTCCAATAACTCCTATATATAAATCTATATAGGGAAGTTTGGGTATTTCTATACCATTTTCACTAAGCGTAAGAAGTGTTCTTTCTATTCCCATGCCAAAGCCTACTGCAGGCATTTTAGGTCCTCCAACTTCTTCTATAAGATAATCATATCTTCCCCCGCCGCATATGGTTATATTCTTATTTATTATTTCAAATACGGTTTTACTATAGTAGTCAAGTCCTCTTACTATTAGGGGATTTATTCTATACCCTATTCCAAGACCTTCAAGGTACATCTTAAGACTTTCAAAATGCTCACTGCACTCATCACACAAGTGGTGAAGCATCAAAGGTGCATCTTTAACTATTTCCCTGCAGCTTTTCTCCTTGCAATCCAATATTCTCATAGGATTTTTATGGAATCTGGTTTTACAGGTATCACAGATATTGTCATATTGCTCCTGTAAAAAAGCCTTCAATATATCATTATATTCCTTTCTACATTTGGAACAACCTATACTGTTTATATTGAGTTCTATTCCCTCTACTCCAAGCTCCTCATAAATTCTCATGGCAAGACTTATTACTTCTGCATCCAGTGAAGCTTCTTTGGAACCAAAAGCTTCTATGCCAAATTGATGATGTTCTCTAAGTCTTCCCTTTTGAACATTTTCATATCTTAAAACTGGCGTAAAGTAAAATAATTTTGTGGGCTGTGCCTCATTGTACAAACTACCTTCTACAAAGGCCCTTACTGCAGGAGATGTACCTTCTGGTTTTAGGGTAAGGCTCCTTCCTGCCCTGTCTAGAAATGTATACATTTCTTTTTGTACTACATCGGTAGTTTCCCCTACTCCCCTTTGAAAAAGTTCTGTATATTCAAATACAGGGGTCCTTATTTCTCTATATCCATAAGAATCAGCTATATTTTTGAATTTATCTTCTAAATAGTGCCATTTATAAGACTCCGTAGGTAATATATCTTTTGTACCTTTGGGTGCTTGTATAGCCATAATGATTTACTTCCTTCCTAAATTTTTTTGTTTGACTATGAAATTGGAAAGTTTCCATAAAGAGTATTTAAAAGCATTATCTTTTTTCTTACCATTTCCTCTGTTCTATTTACATATTCTTTTACATCTTTTATATTTCCATGTCTTTCTAATCTGTTTTCCTCTAAAAATACCACTTTGGTAACAGCATCAGCTCCACAGCCTATTATAGTCTGTCTCTCCTCAATCATTTCTATATTATAGAGTCCAAAATTGTGCCCTGCAGCGTACCCTATATTCTCCATATTACCCACCATGTTTTTTTGTCTGTATAAATAATAGGGTTCCATATTTAAAGTCTCAGCAGCCCTGGCTGTTCTTTCATACATAAGATTTAATTCTACTGCATCTGGAGCTAAATATTTCGTATTATTTATCATATTTTCATAAAGTTTGGATCCTCTTTTTACAGACATGCCATGTACTGTCAAGCTGTCTGGAGAAAGTTTTTCTATTTCAATGCAAGTTTTGTCTATATGCTCAATCCCTTCTCCTGGAAGTCCCACAATTATATCCATATTTATATTGTTAAACCCACACTCTCTTGCCATATGAAATTTTTCTTTTATATCCTCTACCCTGTGATTTCTACCAATAAATTTAAGAGTACTGTCATTCATGGTCTGCGGGTTTATACTTATCCTGTTCACTCCATATTTTTTCATGGTTTTCAATTTATTTAAAGTTATACTGTCAGGTCTTCCGCACTCTACATTAAACTCTTCTATTCTATGTCCATGTACAAAATTATTATATATTTCACAGATTATTTTTTTGAACTTTTCATCATCAACAGAAGTAGGGGTACCTCCTCCAAAATATATACATTCTATATTCAATTTGTTTTTTTTAATATAGCTTGAAATCTGCCTTATTTCATAGATCAAACTTTCAATATAGGGTTCTACTAAATCCTTAAAATTTTCAATAGGATTGGAAGTAAAAGAACAGTAAAGACATCTGGTAGGACAAAAGGGCATTCCCACATATACACTTATATTCCTGCTGCATGTATTCACCAGGTCTTTTTCCTTTGCCGCTACATTTATACAAAGCTCTGCTTTGCGTCTTTCACAACAAAAATGATTACGAAAGTATTCAACTATACCTTCGTAATTTTCCCCTTTTTCTATAAGTTCCAGTGCTATTTTACTTGGCCTTATGCCGATCAAAGTTCCCCAGGGCAATTTTTTGCAGGTTCTATCACTAAAATATAGAAATATTATCTTTCTTATATTTTCCTTTTCTTTTAAGCAGCTTTCAAATTTACCTTCATAAATCTCATTATCATGTTTTATTATAACTCTATCTACTAATATTTCTATATTAAAATCCCAATTATCCTTTTCTACAAAAATTATATTTGAAAACTCACAGAATAAATTTATTATTTGAAAAATATGATATCTATGCTTCTCACAATTTAATTTAACCTTCACTTCCATCTCAGCAGCCCCTTCACCTATGAATGATTAGACCTAGAATAATTACAGAAAAGGATTATGCATCTTTTCCTCCCCTACAAAGGTCTTAGGTCCATGACCTGATAACACTACAGTTTCATTTGGTAAAACTATAATTTTAGTTTTTATGCTATCTATAATTGTTTCAAAATCTCCCCCTGGAAAATCAGTTCTTCCAATGGAACCTTGAAACAGTGTATCTCCTGAAAATATTACTTTATCCGTTAAAAAGCTTACCCCCCCTGGAGTATGCCCAGGTGTATAAATAGCCTTTAACTTTATATCTCCAATTTCGAATATCTGATTGTCTTTAATATAGAGTGGGGCCTCATTTCCTATATTCCCATATACAAAAGCTCCCTGCTGCACCATTTTATAATCCTTTTCACTTATTGCTACAGGGGCATTATATTTGTTTTTCACTTCTACTACGGCACCTGTATGGTCTATATGTCCATGGGTCAGCAGTATATATTTAACTTTACATTTTGAATCCTCCACAGCTTTTATTATCTGCGGGGCATCTCCACCTGGATCAATTACCGCACACTGCAAGCTGCCCTCATCTATTAATATATAGCAATTAGTCCCATAAGATCCCACAACCAAACTTTTTATTTTCATGAATATACCTCCCTAAAATATTAGTTAGTGTAAAGTTTTCTACACTACTTCTTAAATTTTAATTAATAACATATGATTCTATTAAAAAATTTTCTCACTGTCTATCATAATAGTTACCGGACCGTCATTTTCTATAGAAACCAGCATATCTGCTCCAAATTCTCCTGTTTGAACATCATGGACTAAATCCCTACACTGATCTATAAATTCATTGTAGAGGATACTTGCCTTTTCTCCCCCTAAAGCTCTTATAAAGCTGGGTCTTCTGCCTTTTCTGCAATCTCCGTATAATGTGAATTGAGAAATTATAAGTAATTCTCCTTGAACGTCCAGAAGAGATTTATTGAGTTTTCCCTCTTCATCTTCAAATATTCTAAGATTTAATATCTTATCTTTCATATAGGATATATCTTCTTTTTTATCTTCTACAGATATACCCAAAAGTACATTTAACCCTTTTCCTATTTCACCTATAATTTTTCCATCCACTTCAACTTTGGATCTTTTTACCCTTTGAACTACTGCTCGCACGTATAACACTCCCTTTAAACTATCCTCAAATCAACAACAAAAGTATTATTTATTTGAAAGCAGCTGACTAATGATTAATTTTTTGTCCTATAAGCATAAATAATACCCTTTATTTTTCTAAACTTCTTTATTACCTCTTTAATATCTTCTCTATTTAATATCTTTAATTTTATATTGATAATAGATATTCCATTTTTAGGAGGCTTGGTATTTACAGCATATAAAGTAGCCTTGCTCTGACTTATAATCTCTACTATTTCAGCTAGAAGTCTTTCTCTATTTTCTGCTTTTATCTGAATTTCTGTAATATATTCTGTCCCCTTAGGATTCCCCCAGCTCACTTCTATCAATTTAGTGTCCTTACTTTTTAGAGGCAACTGCATATTTTTACAATCTCTTCTATGGATAGATACCCCCCTGCCTTTGGTTATATATCCTATTATAGAGTCTCCAGGTACTGCATTGCAACATTTTGCAAATCTTACCAGTACGTTGGTCTCTCCTTTTACAATTACTCCCGGGGATTTTTTGATTTTTTTATCTGTGGATTTATCTGCATATTTATTAAGCTTATCTTCTAGTTTATCCCATTCTTCCCCACCTGGTTTGGAGATTTTTATATACATTTCCTTCATTTTGAGAACAACAGTGGATGGATTTATAGCACCGATTCCCACGGAAGCATAGAGATCATCCACAGAATTTATATTGTACTTTTTAAGTACAACCTCTATAACCTCTCCCTTTGCAATCTCACCAAAGTTATACCCCTGCTTTTTTGTTTCCTTTTCCAGAAGTTCTTTGCCCTTTACTATATTTTCTTCCCTTCTGGCTTTTTTAAACCAGGATCTTATTTTGCTCTTTGCCTGATTGCTCTTAACCATGTTGAGCCAGTCAATACTTGGTCCTTTGGGGGTATTGGACACAAATACCTCTACAATTTCTCCTGTTTTAAGGTGATAGTCTAGTGGAACCATTTTTCCGCTGACTTTTGCCCCTACACAGCTGTTTCCTATATCAGTGTGTATTTTATAGGCAAAATCTATGGGAGTAGCTTCATAGGGCAAATTTATAACAGTACCCTTTGGTGTAAACACAAATACCTCATCTGAAAATAAATCTATTTTAAATCTTTCCATAAATTCTTCTGCATCTGAAGTTTCCCTCTGCCATTCCAGCATTTCCCTAAGCCATGTAAGTTTTTTATCTATATCTTCTGCAGTGTCAGCTCCTTCTTTATATTTCCAATGAGCTGCTATACCGTATTCTGCAGTTTTATGCATCTCAAAGGTTCTTATCTGTATTTCAAAAGGCTTCCCCTGGGGCCCTATAACAGTGGTATGCAAAGATTGATACATATTTGCCTTTGGCATTGCTATATAATCTTTAAATCTTCCAGGTACAGGCTTATATATAGTGTGTGCTATACCAAGGGCAGCATAACAATCCTTCATAGTACTTACTAAAATCCTTACTGCTGTTAAATCAAAAATTTGATCTATTGTTTTATTCTTCTTTACCATTTTTCTATATATGCTGTAAAAATGTTTGGGTCTTCCTTCAATATCCGTATTTATACCTGCTTTTTGCATATTTTCTCTTAACTGTTTTATTATCTGTTCTATATACTTTTCTCTTTCCACTCTTTTTTCTGCAATTTTTCTAACTATAAAATAATATTCATTTTGATTAATATACCTAAAGGCCAGATCTTCAAGTTCCCATTTGATTTTAGACATACCCAGTCTATAAGCCAGTGGAGCATATATATCAAAGGTTTCTTTTGCTTTTTCTTTTTGTTTTTTAATAGGTAGAAACTTTAATGTCCTCATATTGTGAAGTCTATCTGCAAGCTTTATAAGTATAACCCTAATATCATCTGACATGGCAAGAAGCATTTTCCTTACATTGTCTGCCTGCTGCTCTTCTTTGGTTTTATATTCTATTTTCCCAAGTTTTGTAACACCTTCTACTAAGTTTGCAACTTCCACACTAAATTCTCTACTTACATCTTCCCTGCTAAATTCAGTATCCTCTACTATATCATGAAGCAATCCTGCTACTATAGTACTTGTATCCATTCCCATTTCTGCCAGTATGCAAGCTACTTCTACAGGATGCATTATATAGGGCTCACCAGATTCTCTTTTTTGCTTTTTATGAGCTTCATCTGCAAAATAATATGCTTTTTTAACCATTTTTTCATCAATATTATTACAATTTTCATCTATCAATCTCATTAATTTTTCCAACATACTGATACTCCCTAAAATCAATGGCTGGTTTATAAACCAGCCATTATTTTTTGTTAATATTATATCCTATAGAAAATTATAATTTCAAATTTATATACTTTAAATGTCATATTTTATTAAAGAAAGTACATCATAACCTTTTAATTTCTCTCTTCCCTTTAAATCTGTCAATTCTATTACAAAATCTATAGTTACAATTTCTCCACCGGCTTGTTCTATTAACTTAACCACAGAAGATGTAGTTCCTCCTGTTGCAAGCAAATCATCTACTAAAGCTACTCTGTCACCTTTATTTATTGCATCCTTATGAATTTCAAGTACATCGCTTCCATATTCCAAGTCATATTTAATGCTTAAAGTATCGTAGGGCAATTTCCCCTGTTTTCTAACTGGAACAAAACCTGCTCCCAGGGTATAGGCTATGGGAGCTCCAAATAAAAAACCCCTGGCCTCCGGTCCTACTACCACGTCAATATTCTTATCCTTTAAATACCCAGCTATTTTATCTACTGCATATTTAAAAGCATCTTTATCCCGGATCAAAGTGGTTATATCTTTAAAACTTATTCCTTTCTTCGGGAATCCTTCTACTATTCTTATGTTATCCTGCAAATTCAATTACAATTCCCCCTCAAAAACTTATATGATCCCATTGACTGTAATCTTATTCTAATCCTTTTACCATATAATTATATATTAAATATTTATAAACTTTCAAGCTATAATTGATTTAATAAATTCAATTCAGTATATCATTTCATTTTTTAAATATTTAGCTATCTGCTCTGCCCTGTCTATACTTTCAGTTGTAAAAAGTTCTACTGCAATTCTGGCATTGTCTATATATCTTTTGCAGCTAATTGAAGATATTATTTTATTTGAAAGTTCATATATATTTTTCTGATTTATAGTATGAATCTTATTTACTTTCAATAAAGCTTTCACCCCATAATTGTTGGTGTAGTTCAAGTATCGCATACCTTCCCTTACCATGATTTCATTTTCCCCGGTTATATAACTCTTTTTAGAAAAAATGCCCAGGGTTACAAGGTCTAAATATTTACTTACATATTTCATATTATAATAAATGGATATAGCTTGACACAATTTAAATACAACCCCCACTGCTATAAGATCCTTAAAAGGATATCTGCAGCCTGGCTGATTCGGATTTATAATAATTGTCTCCGGTAGAAATTTTCCACATTTATGGTAGTCTGTTATTATAACATCGATGCCCAGTCTTTTGCAAAGTTCTATCTCAGGCAGGGATTTAATTCCACAGCCCGCGGTTATTATAAGCTTTGCCCCTAAAAACTTTATATGATTTTCTATTATATCAGATTTTATACTAGAATCATTAATTTTGTCGGAAATAAAATACTCTACATCTGCATTTAAATACTTTAACACAAGTAACAATATAGCTGCCGAAGCTATACCGTCTAAATCACAGGTACCATAAATTACAATTTTTTCTCTTTTATTTACAGCTTTTGTTATTTTTTTCATGGCTTCCTCCATATCTTTCAAAAGAAAAGGGTTTTCCATGCCTAAAAAATCAAAATCCTGTATATTATGCTTTTGCCACTCCATAACAAAATCCTCCAAATTAATCGAAAGCACTTATATTATAAATGATATTATCTCCTATTACAAATACAGTATGTCCACATTTTTCACAATAAAAAAATCTAGAGTTTTAATATACTCTAAATTTTTTATTTTATCTTATTAAGCATTATTTTTCTAGATAATAAGTTTACTGCACTGCACTGCGCAATCTTTTTTTTCTATTTATCATACGCTTCTTAATTATAACCCAACATGGACTAGCTATACATATGGATGAATAACATCCTGTTATTACTCCTATAAGTATAGGCTCTGAGAAAATCCTTATGGAAGGCACTAAAACATATACCGATGCCAAGGTTATTACAACTGTAAGTACAGTGTTTATTGATCTTGCCAGAGTCTGAGTTACACTGGCGTCTGCAACCATCTCAGGCTCCTGCCCTCTCATGTACTTGTGATTTTCTCTTATTCTATCAAACACAACTATGGTATCGTGAACGGAATATCCCATAACTGTGAGTGTGGCAGCTATGAAATTAGAATCTATAGAAATTCTAAATATTGCATAGACTGAAAGCATTATAAGTATATTGTGAACCAGAGATATCATGGCAGCTATACCATAGCTCAGTTCAAATCTTATACCTATGTATATAAACATAGCTATAATGGCTACTATGACAGCTTGTATAGCCTTAACTCTAGTCTCTTTTCCTATAACCGCACCTATATTTTCCTGATTTGTAAGACTGCTTTTTTTGTACTTGGCCTTTACATCTTTTACAATATTATTTACATTATCACTACTTAGAGAAGTAGACTTTATGGTTATGGATTTATTATCTGATTTAGTTGATTGAAAATCCTTTGAGTATTTTTTTATTATACTATCCACATCTTCTTTGTTAAAATTGCTGCCTAAATTTATCTCAACTATGGTACCGCCCTTAAAATCAAGTCCATACTCCAATCCTTTTGTAGCCATAGTAAAAATTCCAATTACAATTACTATAAGGGATATAGTAAACCATATTTTTCTTTTCTCAATAATTTTATATATAGTATCCATATTATTTTACTACCCCCTTTCTAAAGTCATGTACACCAAAGGTTCCAATAGTTTGTTTATGATTAAACCATCCTATGTTGGCAGCGAGCTTCATGAGTGTTCTGGTAACAGTTATTGCTGTAAACATACTTAAAATTGTACCTATAATAAGCGTAAGGGCAAATCCCTTTACAGAACCTGTTCCAATACTATAAAGTATAAAGCCTGAAATAATTGTAGTTATATTTGAGTCCAATATGGAAGTCATGGCCCTTCTAAAACCTGCATCTATAGATGCTTTAATGGTCCTGCCGCTTTTAAGTTCTTCTTTGGTCCTTTCAAATATGAGTATATTTGCATCTACTGCCATACCAACTGTTAAAAGAAATCCAGCAATACCTGCCAGGGTAAGGGTGACACCTATGTTGGCAAAAGCAGCCAGAACTATGTATACATATAACGCCAGTGCTATGTCTGCAATAAGTCCAGGTAGTCTATAGTAAAGCAGCATAAATAACATTACAAGTCCTATACCAATTTCGCCCGCCAATATACTAAGAGGCAGTGCATTAGCTCCAAGAGAAGCTCCTACGGTTTTAACCTGAACGGGTTTTACTGTAACTGGCAGAGCACCGGATTTTATTAAATTTGCCTTTCTTTGGGCATCTTTAAGAGTCATATTTCCGCTTATAATAGCCTTGCCATCGGTTATATGTGCATCTACCTGAGGGTCGGTAAGAACTTCTTCATCTAAATAAATAGTAATCTTTTTACCTATAAATTTTGCTGTGGCATCTGAAAATTTCTTAGTGCCATCTTTATTGAATTCTAAATTTATTATAGCCTGACTGCTATTTTGAGAGTCAAGAGATGCTGTGGCATCTTTTACATCCTTACCTGTAAGTATGGTTTTATTATCAGGTCCTACAAATTTCAGTTCTCCGGTTTTAGCTACACCATCTGTTACCTCTTTGGCATCAAATTTACCGGGTATGTCAATTCTTATTCTGTTTTTACCTTCTCTAGCAACTACTGTTTCACTTACCCCTAATTTATTAACTCTTAAGGACAAAAGTTCTACTGTTCTTTCTATGGTACTTTCGTCTACATTTTTCCCTTGAATTTCCTCAAGTACAGAAACTCCACCCTGAAGGTCAAGACCTCTAGTTATAACTTTACTAAAGGGTTTCAATTCATATCCACCTAAAGTCACCCCATATGCTCCTGAATAAGCTAAAAAGCCTATTATAATCAAACACAGGAAGAAAACTATAGTGCTTTTCACCTTAGATTTCATTATTTATCCTCCTTTGCCACCAGCCAAATATTCTTCACTCTCATATATTCACATTAGCAATTATATTACTTAAAAAAAATACCGTCAATACATATAAGCCCAATTAAAATGCCAGATAGTATTAACTTTCTGTAAAAAATGTATAATATTAAGTATTATTTGTCATACTTCTAACTTTAAGTGCAATGGCACATTCAATCCTCTTTTTCTGCATTTTACACCCAAGTTCATAAGGTACTTTCATATCTCCATTAAAATTATAATTATTTGCCTGACATCCTCCACTGCAATAAAATCTGGCCCAACATTTTCTGCACTGTGGTTTATTATATATGTGAGAATTTTTAAATTCACAGGAGATATCTTCTCTTAAATCCTTCCAATTATTTAAATTACCCATTTTAAAGGCTTCATTTCCTACAAATTGATGACAGGGATATATGTCCCCTTGAGGAGTTATAGCCACATACTCATGACCTGCTCCACATCCGGATATTCTTTTATATATGCAAGGCCCTCCTGTAATATCTATGTTAAAATGATAAAATTTGAATTTTTCATCACCAGGCTTCCATTTCAACATTTCCTCATATAATTTATCATATTGAGAGTAAATCTCGGGCAAATCTTCCTCTCGAAGAGATAGAGGATTATCAGAGGGAAGTACCACAGGTTCTACAGATATTTCTTCAAAACCTTCATTTTGAAGAAATTTTATGTCTTCAAAGAAATCTGTATTTTTTCTAGTAAAAGTTCCTCTCACATAGTATTGCTTAGACTTGTCCCTAATTTCTATCATATGTTTAATTTTAGGTAATATGGTATTAAAGGTTCCTCCTCCATCTTTTCTGACTCTTATGTTATCATTTATTTCCTTCCTGCCATCTATGCTAAGTACTATATTCCCCATATTTTTATCAATATACTCCATTATTTCATCATTTAGCATTATAGCATTAGTTGTCATGGTAAATCTTATTTGTTTGTTGTTTTTAACCTCTTGTTCCTTTGCATATTCCACAATTTCTTTTATACACTGGAAGGCCATTAAAGGCTCTCCTCCAAATAAATCTATCTCTATATTTTTTCTGGGGCCTGATTTTTCTATAACAAAATCAATGGCTTTTTTTCCAATGTGTGCAGACATTAATGCCTTTGCACCTTTATATTCACCTTCATCTGCAAAACAGTATTTACACTTTAGATTGCAATCGTGGGCAACATTTAAACACAAGGCCTTTATAAATGAAGGAGTATTGTCTTTTAATACAATATCTTCATATAGGTCTTGTGAATAAAGTATTCCATCTCTAAGTAACTGGCATATTTCTCCATAAGCTTCTACAATATCTTCTTTTTCATATTTATTTTTAAGTGATTTCAATACATAATCAAGTTCCGGTAATTTTTCGTCATCTAAAATATCATATACCAATTCATCAATTTCATGAATTGCACCAGAGTTCACATCTATTACATAGAAATATGATCCCTGAATAAATTTATGAATATCTGCCAAATTTTTCTCCTCCTATCAAGTAGTTGTTATAATAAATTTTAGGCAGCAACTATTTTGTTACTGCCTAAAATTTTATGTTAGTTTTCACAAGCAAGGTTAGCAACTGTACAGGAAGTTTTACATGCTGATTGACATGAGTTAGCGCATTCCTTACATCCCGGTTTTTTTAAACTATCTTTTATATTACTACTATTTATAGTTTTTATATGCTTCATATTGAACTCCTCCATATAATTAATTTATCTGATTGATTATAACATAAAGCGTATATAAAATAAAGTTTAACAGTTTAGGTAGAGAAAAACATTCCTATAAACAAAGCTTCTCTGAACCTCTGAATTACCCATATAGATATCTATAAATTAATTCCAATAATACCCGATAAGGCGCCAACTATAATGGCAAGCAGAACCCTTGCAAATCCATCTGCACCCATAACCATAGAATTTCCTGAAATAATGGAAACTATATACAATATAGATAAATATAAAAGAGTTACTAAAATTCCTATAAGCCATCCCTTTTTTCCTATTTTTCTCACTGCATAAATAGAAGCATACATTATGCTAAGTATTGTAGTAATTAAGTAAAATATATAACTTGCCCTTGAACTAACTTCTACAAAAGTCATTACAACTGCAAAAATCAAAAGCAAAATAACTGTAATTATAAACCCTCTTAAAACTCCTTCCACTGCTGGAAGGTAATTATTATTCTTTTCCAAAATTAAAACACCCCCCATCTAATAGTATCTATGTAGACAAACGGTGCTTTATACCTGAATTTAAAACTTCTTTTTATTTTTTATCAATGTCAGTACTTTCCTGTTTTTTTGTTTCTGATAAAACATTCAATACTCCTGTTTTATCCAACTTTATTTTTACTCTGTCGGGTCCTGTTTGGATAGTTAAAACATTTTCCTGAATATGTGTGATTTTACCTATTATGCCGCCTTTAGTCATAACTTCATCGTTAGCCTTGAGACCTTGCAGCATTGTATTATACTTTTTTCTTCTCCTGCTTTCCGGCAAGAATATAAGTAGATAAAAAAATGCTAGCACAATTATAAGCGGTGCTAATCTATATAATGAATCCAATATTTTCACCTCCTTCTATAAAATAAATTCTATCTATATTAAAAAAATCCTTTTAAACTGTTTCATTCCACTTTTCAAGCTTTTCCTTTTTATATTGTAAAAAATTTCCTTTATCAATAGATTCCCTTATTTCCTTCATTAAATTATTATAAAAATGCAAATTGTGTATTACACAAAGTCTCATGGCAAGCATCTCTTTTGCTTTAAACAAGTGTCTTATGTACGCCCTGGTATAACTTTTACAGGTAGGACAACTGCACTCACTGTCAATAGGATTATCATCCAGCTCATATTTTGCATTTAAAAGATGTATTACACCATAGGATGTAAATACATGAGAATGTCTTCCATTCCTTGAAGGCATTACACAGTCAAAAAAATCCACTCCTCTTTCCACCGACTCCAGTATATTAGCCGGAGTACCTACTCCCATCAAATATATTGGTTTATTTTCAGGAAGATTTGGAACTACCTTTTCTAAAACTCTATACATTTCCTCATGAGTTTCTCCTACAGCAAGGCCTCCTATAGCATATCCATCTAAATCCATGTCACTTATTATTTTTGCATGTTCTACCCGTATGTCATCATATACTCCTCCCTGATTTATACCAAAGAGCATCTGTTTATTATTTATGGTATGGGGTATGGAATTTAGCCTGTCAATTTCAGTTTTACACCGTTTAAGCCAACGGGTAGTTCTTTTTACTGAATCCTCTACATACTCTTTAGGGGCGGGATTTTCAACACACTCATCAAAAGCCATGGCTACTGTAGATGCCAGGTTACTTTGAATTCTCATACTTTCTTCCGGTCCCATAAATATTTTTCTGCCATCTATATGAGAATTAAAGTACACCCCTTCCTCTTTTATTTTTCTCATACCTGAGAGAGAAAATACTTGAAAACCTCCAGAATCAGTTAAAATAGGTCTATCCCAATTCATAAATTTATGTAGTCCCCCAAGCTTTCTGATAACTTCATCTCCAGGCCTCAGACTCAAATGATAAGTATTTGAAAGTTCTATTTGACATCCAATTTCTTTTAAATCTTCAGTTGAAACTGCACCTTTTATAGCTGCCAGGGTACCTACATTCATAAAAACCGGAGTTTGAACTACCCCATGTGGTGTACTAAATTCACCTCTTCTGGAACTTCCATCTTTTTTAAGCAATTTATACATTTAAACACCTCACTTCACTTGATGAACATGGCATCCCCAAAACTAAAAAAGCGATATTTTTCTTTTACTGCCACATTATAAGCATGCAGCGTATTTTCTCTCCCATAAAATGCACTTACAAGCATTATAAGGGTAGATTTTGGAAGATGAAAGTTTGTTATAAGTTTATCTACTACTTTATATTTATATCCTGGATATATAAATATATCCGTCCATCCTGACTGTTCTTTTACCCTGCCATTTTCATCTCCTATGGTTTCAAGTGTCCTGCAGGAGGTAGTTCCCACAGAAATTACACTATGACCACTTTCCTTAGCTGCATTTATCATATCAGCAGTTTCCTTTGACATAGAATAAAACTCAGAATGCATGGTATGTTCTTCTATATTTTCTACTTTAACAGGTCTGAAAGTTCCAAGACCTACATGCAGCGTTAAAAATGCCAGATTAACGCCTTTTTCACGGAGCTCTCTCAATAGCTCTTCAGTAAAATGAAGTCCTGCTGTAGGTGCCGCTGCCGATCCTTCTTCCCTGGAATACACAGTTTGATATAGCTCTTTATTCTCCAACTTTTCCTTTATGTATGGTGGAAGAGGTATTTGACCTAGTTTATCTAGTATTTCTTCAAATACCCCATTGTATTCGAACCTAACTATTCTATTTCCATCCTCATTTATACTAACTACTTCAGCCATTAACTCTCCATCGCCAAAATTAAATCTATTTCCTACCCTAGCCCTTTTGCCAGGCTTAACTAAAGTTTCCCAGGTGCAGTTATCCCTTCTTTTTAACAGTAAAAACTCCATTTTACCCATGGTATCTTCTCTCACACCTATAAGTCTTGCGGGTAAAACTCTGGTGTCATTTAATACAACACAATCCCCTGGATTTAGATAATCTACTATGTCCTTAAATACCTTATGACAAACTTTACCAGTTTTTTTATCCAGCACCATAAGCCTTCCTTCATCCCTTTGTTTCAGGGGCTTTTGTGCAATTAATTCCTCTGGCAAGTAAAAATCGAAATCTGTAACCTCCAATTAAGTTTCACTCCATTTCATCTTGTGTAACATATTTTCATATATCAAGTTATACTTCATCATCAAATAAAGATGACTGCTTCAAATTTTTATGATACGCATTACTACTCTTCCTGGTTTTATTAAAGTGCTTATAAGCACTATCAGAGGCAATTCTTCCCCTTGGAGTTCTAATTATAAATCCCTTTTGGAGCAGATAAGGTTCATATACATCTTCTATAGTATCAAGTTCCTCTCCTATAAAATAAGCGAGAGTTTCTATGCCAACAGGTCCTCCGTTAAAGTTATCTATAATAGCTCTTAATATTTTATTGTCTATACTGTCAAACCCTTCCTTATCCACTTCCAATAATTCCAATGCTGCCTCACTGGTTTTTAAGTCTATTGTCCCATTACCCTTAACTTCAGAGTAATCTCTTACTCTTTTTAAAAGTCTGTTGGCTATTCTTGGAGTTCCCCTGGATCTTTTTCCTATTTCTACTGAAGCTTCAGGCTCTATTTTTATTTTAAGTATATTACAGGATCTAACTACAATTTCACTTAATTCCTCCTGATCATAAAAATCCATGGGACATAAAACGCCAAATCTATCTCTTAAGGGGGCAGTCAAAAGTCCTACCCTGGTAGTAGCACCTATAAGGGTAAATCTAGGTAAATCCAATCTTATGGATTTAGTTGATGCTCCCTTTCCTATAACTATATCAAGTGCATAGTCTTCCATAGCTGGATATAGTATTTCCTCTACACTTCTATTCAACCTGTGTATTTCGTCTATAAAAAGCACATCCCTGTCATCAAGCCCAGTAAGTATTGCAGCCAAGTCTCCTGCTCTTTCTATGGCAGGTCCTGAAGTAATTTTTAGATTCCCGCCCATCTCAAGAGCAATTATATTGGCCAGTGTTGTCTTGCCAAGCCCTGGAGGACCATAAAACAGCACATGATCCAAAGCTTCTTTTCTATTTTTAGCGGCCTCTATAAATATTTTCAATTTTTCTTTTACTTTTCTCTGTCCTATATATTCCTTAAGACTTTTCGGCCTTAAGCTGTACTCACTTTCTGCATCGCCTTTAATATTAAGTGGAGTAACTATTCTGTCTTCCATACCCATCACCTAACCTAATTCATTAAAAATTTCAAAGCATTTTTTATCATTGATTCAATAGAATCATTGTTATCTATAGAAGCCACAGCTCTACCTGCTTCCTTTTCAGAATATCCAAGTGATATAAGGGCTTCTAAGACTTCTATTGTCTCTTCTTCTTGGGAAACTTGTCTATGATCTTTTTCTTGGTTTATAATTTCCTCTGGTTTTATTTTATCTTTAAGTTCCAATATAATTCTCTGTGCAGTCTTTTTTCCTACTCCCGGAGCTCTTACTAAATTTTTTTCATCTCCAGATATTATAGCATATTTTAAATTATTAACACTGCTTATAGATAAGAGAGAAAGTGCTGCCTTTGCTCCTATACCATTTATAGTAAGAAGAAGATTGAACATATTAATTTCTTCTTTTGTTAAAAAGCCATATAGCCCTATAAAATCTTCTCTCACTATTTGCTGAAGATATAAGGTTATATTTTCATCTATTTTGGGAGTTTTGGCAATAGTACTTCCAGAGGTATTTATCTTATACCCTATACCGTTGTTTTCAACTACTATGTAATCTTTATTTACCCCTTTATATATGCCTTTTATGTATTCATACATTTACAAAACTCCTCCAAAATCTGAACTGTTTAATTTTAATGTAACACATATTACTTTATCATGGAAAATAATTTAGTTCAATGAAATATTTTAAAATTAAGGTTCGTCCAAAATCTTATAACGTAATAATTATATCATTAAGTGAAAACCAGAAAAAGCCCTGGAAGCTGCTATTATTCATAGTCTTCCAGGCGTGACTGTGCTTCTTCTCTTGTATTACACTGAAAATACTTATCTCCCTTAGTTAAAAGTTTAATATCTTCTTCCTTTAATCTTTTTGTTTTTATATCAGTTATATCCGTATTTTCATTTTCTATGAACATATTTCCCGCTTTATCTGTCTTATATATGGCAATAAAACCATTTTTTATACCCAGTACATATTTATTTGGAGCATACTTATCCACTTCTTTTACCAATATTACCTGTTGTGTATTAAATTTTTCTATTTTGTATCCTGCACTTTTATAGGTATCTTCAACCTCATCTTTACTTTTCCCAGACAGTTCTCCTGCCGATTCTTCTTTTTCTACCTGATACTCTCCACTTTTGTCATATTTAATTTTAAATATGATTTTTGCTTTATCAGAAACAGCAGCAGCTACACTAGAATTTGTCTTTACAGATTCTTTATTTTTTTCTTTCACTTGAAGTAATTCCTTTTTCATGCTGGCATTTTGAAATCCTGTTACACATATATAACAACTTAAACTAAAAATTAAAATAGTAAAAATAACTAATATTACTGTACGCAATTTTCTTCTATCCATAATATCCCTCCTTTTTGAATATTATGGACAATTTACTGTAAAATTATACATGTTATTTTAACTTTATACTGGTATAATTTCTATCACAATATAAAATTTTATTTTTAATAAATATATTTCCCTGCTTGTCTGTTCTCCAAACTGTAATTCCCCTATTAATTAATCTATTTTCTACCACTTTATTAGGAGTACTTTTATTACTTGTTATAATGGCCACTTTTGGACTTATTCTTTTCAAAAATTCATCAAGAGTACTTGTATGAATTCCATGATGAGGAACTTTCAGTACATCACATTTTTTTAGTTTCCCAGAATTTATCATACTTTCTTCTTCAGCTTTTTCACAATCTCCTGCAAATAAATAAGTAAGCTGACCTACATTGCCCTGTAATACAATAGAATTATTATTTTCTATATTACTGTCTTTATGCAAGGGGGCTACAGCTTCAAGATTTATACCCTGTGCTCTTAGTTTCCAGCCTTCACCTATATATTCTACATGAATCCCCATTTTAATCAATCTATTCCTTATCATATATTTCATGGAGTTTTCATGTCCTGGCAAATATACTCTGCTTACTTTTTTACATTGTACTGTTTTTATTATGCCGTCATAATGATCACAGTGGTAGTGGGTTAATATTAAACCTTCTATTTTATTTACCTTATTTAAATCTAAATATTTTATCACTTTTTTAATATAATATTTGGCTCCTGTATCTATTAAATAGCACTTACCTTTTACTTTTATTAAAATGCAGTCACCCTGGCCCACGTTTAAAAAATGCACCTCACATTTTTCATATCTTGCAGAAGCCATAGTATTCATATCTATTATTAGTATAAATATAGTAATAACTGTTATTATTTTTTTCATCCTGGCTTACTTCCTCCATCACCTTTCTTAAAAAATAGCAACTTAAAATATATTTATTTTCCCCATTAATTCATTTCTATATTCTTCAAAATAAAAAAGACGCCTTATAAAAACGTCCTTTTTACAGTGGATATATGTACTTTATCCTTCAAACTCATCAGGAAAATCTGCATTGTGATATACATTTTGAACATCATCATCAATTCAAGGTTGTCAACTGTTACTGTTTTAGTACTATATGGTTTGAAATCTGGGACCCCTTCTTCAGTGAACTTAACTCCATTTGGATACTTTTCAGCTAAATCCCCACTTAAATTTGTATGTTTGTCCAGCATATTTTTTATTGATTACCCTAACGCCATCTAAGTCAGCTTTACCCGCGCCCTTGAGGCAAAGTCTGTCTTATTATTTTTTAGTGATAGAATTGAGTATTTTCAACTCTTACCACTAGCTTATCACTATAAAAAGCAATGAACTAGCCTACTTATTTTCAGCTAGTTCATTTAGTCTCTTTTTTACTACATTATTACAATTATGCTATTACTTTAATTCAATATTTTATTGATTTCTATAAGCTATAGCATACTTAAATTTAATGCAGTTAATAATTCTAGAATTATGCCTTTAGATATTGTTATCAACGATTTTTTATGCTACATATTCTCTATTTCATCATTAAATCTGTCAATAAGAAATTCTAAGTATTATACCTTTCACCTAATACCCCACTTATTCTATCCCAAGCAATTACTTTTTCAGTATTTGTGTCTAAGCAATACAACCATTCATCACAATTTTCTACCACTATTAAATTATTAGGTAAGCTATAATTTCTATAATCAACAGTAACATCTCTAAACATTGATCTATTTACTTTAGATACGCCTAGTATTTGTACTCCTCCTATTCCACCCTGTCCATAATTTTTTATAAACCATTTATACTCCTCTGGCAGATTAAGTCCTAATTCTTTTTCAGCAACACTTATAATTTCATCATTTGATACTTCTCCTATAAAATTGCCATCTTCTGAGTATTCTTTTATCGTATTTATTACTTTTTCTTTCATATAAATCTACCTCCTATTTAGTAAACTGCTCATATCTCCTTTTCCAATACTTACTTCTAAAATTATTGTATTGCTTTTCTAGCTTTGGATTATTTCTAAAACTTTGCCCATCTTCTATTAATCCATGAAGCTGGCTACTATACTTTTGATGAGTACTTTCTAATATTTCTACCATTGACTCTGATTCTTGTTGAGTTAGATGATGGAATTGTATAGGCTTTCCATCGCTACCTATTGGAGCTCTTCCTTTTTTCATCAACTGCAGATTGGTTAATCCTGAATTTTCATCATAATAATTTATATTGATATCACTACATTGATATACCCTTCTATTTACATCTCTTACCCCTTCATTAACTTTAACTGTACCCTCAAATTCTACTGGATTATATAACTTAGGGTTACTAACCCCCTCAATTATTTTTTTAGCTTCATTAGACACATTACCTTCAATTTTAGAAAACTCAAATAAATCTTCTGCAGCATTTATTGTTCCTATTCCATTTGGTAATGCAATGGGGTTGCATCTAGGTCATAGGCTGGTCACATTCATTGTATAGCAACCTGTTGTCTCAACTAAGTTTGGTCGTATGGGCATAGGTTGAAGCAACTTTATTTTATTATTGAATATTCTTCCTTCAATAGCCGTTTTAGAAGAAAAATTCGACCTTATGCCCAATTGTGTCCAAATTTGACCTTGAAAAAGAAAACTCCAACAGTCACCATTCTAGCATCCATTGGAGTTTTACTATTAGCTTGAATCAGACATCGAAAGGAGTTTTTTGCTAGATACCCTATATTTCCATAGGAGCAAGCAATATGACTTCCTTTCGATGGCTATTTGCAGTTTTTAGAGTATGTTTTTCACTAGGAAACTGTCTACTCCCCGCAGAATTCTAATTATGCAGTTAATATTATCACTACTTTTATTGATTTATCTTACTTCATATAAATAGCTTAATTTTGAATTGAGATTTTAACCTACTCTCCTATAATTTCACAACTTAAATTAAACCCTGCTTCAACTACACTTTTATATGCAACATTTAAAAACTCTTCTGCCTTTTCAGTAATATCATATTTTGCATATATTATTATTTCTATATTTTTATCTTTTGCCTTAGGATAACTTTCATATATTTCTCCACTTTCGATAAAATTCAAGTATGAATTTATCTTATCTTGAAGCATTATTAGATGCTCATATTCATTGCTCCAATCTAAATGGTCTGAAATTCCTATCATTACATTACCATTCTCTTTATTTATGCCTATACTATCAATTTTATCCTTATTAATTACTGACATCATTTCACCTCTATTACTTTCTTATTATCTTAATCTTTGTTGGTGGTATTTCTGTTCCTCCTATGAATGGTGGCTTACCTTTACCAACAACAACTCCTCCATCTGTCTCTATTTCTGGATGTGCTATCTTTTGATTTTTAGTTAATGGTGCTGTTGATGAGGCTTTATACTCTTCAATTAATATTTCACCAGTATCCTTATCTATCCCAATCGCATCTAACCTTGTTCTAGTCCCACTTTTACTTTTTATTGTAATCTGTTCAACAACATCATCCGCACTTTCTTGCATTTTTTCTAATGCCTCTGTCTCAAATTTTCTCCCATTAACTCTATTCTGCTGTAATATGTCAGCTTTACTTACCCCTTGATTCCCTTCACCTTTAATCAATGAGAACAAGTCTTCACTAAAATTATGTGCTGATTTAATTGTAGCAGCACCCCCATGGGTTACAAGACCTAAACTTGCAACGTTTAAAGCAACACCAGCGGGAGCGAGTACTCCTGTAGCGTCTGCTGTAAACCCTAAAAGCTCTCCTCCAGCTCCAGTTCCAGCCTCTGCAGCTCCAAATGCAAATGACCCTATATCACCAGCTAACTCACCTATTTTATATGGTATTGATTTAGGCATACTGCTTTGATTTATTCCACCAACAGTAAATACAGTCCCCAAAAAAATATTTTTATCAAGTGAATTACCTGCTCCTATTATAAAATCTTCCCCAGCCTTCTTTATAGACTTAAGAAAACCATCATTATTTGCTAACTCTAAAAATGGTCCATATATACTTGTGTCACCAAACTTTAATTTTAAATTATCAGCTATCCCTTGACCATTATCTTCCTTTATCGCTTGTTCTTTTAATTCAGCATATTCATCTTTACCTAATACTTTTTCTACATATGATAATATCTCTTTTTCCCCATTAGTCAAGTCATTTGGATTTTTTAGCATTAATTGTATTACTTTATTCTTATCTACTTGTCCATTTTCTGAGATAGCAGAAACACCCCTGAATTCAGATATTCCTACAGTTATTCCTGATATTTTTGAAAATACGGAACATATATTTTCTTCCATATCTCTTACACCATTACAATATGTATTAAATGAGTCATTAAATTCTGTCAAACTTGTTGTTTGATATTTAAGCGAATCCTGTAAATTGAGGACATCATCTGCAATCGGGAATGATGTAAAACTTAAACTATTTGCTAAATTTAATATTTCTTCAAATTTAGAATTCATTTTTTCATAATTATCTATACATTCACTAACATTATTATTTATTTGAAATTGTCCTCCATATTGGAGTGAAATAACTCCTGTATCATCATTTGTAGGGGCTGCCCCACCCCTACTTCTTTTTATACAGTTTACAAAATCCTCACTTTGCTTTTTTAATCTAACTGCCCTTGGCTTTTCTTCATTTATTTTAATGTTTTTTGTACATGTGTGTCAATAATGTTTTATTCTTCCTTGATGCTGTAAAATATTTTAAGTTATTTTAAATTCATTAAGCTCCTCTTCTAGCTCTCAGATTCTATTACTTAACTTTTTTAACATTTTTCTATTTCTTTGCCTTTATTAAATCGTACTCCTTATATTTTTATCCATATCTACACTTAATGCTAAATTAGCTTCCTTTATAATATCATCCAGTCGTTCATCTTTTATTTCACATCTTTTTTTGCTTCTATACTGTTCCATACTTATCTCCTTTTAATCTTATTTCTATTTTTCTTTAAATATAAAAAAGTACATTACCTTTTTTTATGGTTGTACTTTTTTATAATATATTATTAGTAATTTTGCTATTTTATCAATTAAAAAGGCCCATGTTAACAATAATCACATAGATTTTCTCATGAAATATTTTTTGTTGTATTATTAAAATTCCTATTCTCCTACATTAATTAAATGCTTTTGAATATATTTCATTGATTTTAAAACATCACTGTATTTAGGAAGTTCTCCATATACAAACTCTTTGCCAAAGTTATTTTCATAACTTTTTTTTATTTCAGATTTCTCCATTATACTCCAAATAGGTGCCTTACTCCATTTTTCCTTATAAGGATATTTATCTTTAAAATTAGATACTTCTTCGTCTTTTCTCACCAATTTAATAATCGAGCTTAGTTCATTTTTATTCAAATAAAATTCTTTAACAGTATTATATGTAAGATGTAAATCATATAAATGTCTTGTTTTTGTTAATAATTCGGATAAATCAGTATTATATGACATTCTAACTAAAGAGACTATTTTATCCATTAAAGTTCTTTTAATAGACAAAACATTTAATTTAAATGGTTCAAGATTATATTGTTTAATATATTCATCAAATCCCTTTTCTTTAAGATAATCATACACTATAGATTTAACCAGTTTTTTTTCATAAGGGTTAGGTGTAAGGAAAGTTACAGTTTCTATTTTTAAACTTGGGTTCATTTCTGCAAAAGTTACTTCTTCAAAAATAGAAGGATATTCATACTCGACATTTCTATAATTACCACTTTTCCTTTTAACACCATTTTTTGCTTCCTGAAAATCCATACAAATATACTTTTCTACGTCTGTAATGAGTTTTTTAATCTGCGTAGTACTAAGATTTTTATTCTTATTTACTGCCAAATCAATATCCTCAGAAAACCTCTTTAGGTCAGTATAACACTTTGTTAAAGAGGTTCCTCCTCTGAATATGATAAAATCCTTTCTATCAAAAGTTACTAATCTAGATAAGGTATATGATACCCAATAATCTTTCTCAACTATTCTTTCGTCTATTTTATAATATTCACTCGCAACTTGTAATAAAGATTTAAAATCTTCTTTATCTTTATGCAATATCATTAATTAATAAAACCCCCATTCATCTGTATATTTTATTTTTACTTTACAAACTAATTTATATCGTCTTCCTGTATTTGCCTTTATTTTTAGGGGTAATAGTTGATAATATAATTGGTCATATTTATTGGTATTTTTAAATTTAGATTCTATTAAAGTTCCCATGAAATTATTTACAAATTTATTATAATATTTAGTCAAATTAATAATATATTTAAGCTCTTCTATACTAAGTTTTTCTATCTTATTATTTAATACTCGAATATAGTTATCCCAATTAATATCTTGTATTTGATATATCTGCTCTATTATATCTAATAATTGTAATAATTCATAATTATCATTATTAATAACTGTTTTAGGTTTTATCAATTTTACTTTAAGGTGTTCCTTTTCAGTGGTTCTATTTATTAAATTGGTAGCAATCCATGTTTTATTTGGAACTTGTGTAGTTATATTCCATGTATTCCATAAAATTGGACCTGTTAAATACCCATTAACCTGTTTGTCTTCTTTTATATATTGTTTTAATATTAATTGTTGAATATCTATTCCCAATTCTCCAAATTTAGTAATTTGGGGTTTGTAATAAACACCTTTTGTATACTTTTTTATTACATTTTCTTTTTCTAATCTATGAAAAGCTATATTTCTCGCATTTTTACGATAATCGTCAACTTTAATATTTCTCACAAAAATGGGTTCTCTTTCTTTACAACTATCTACATAGTTTCTTACCTTCGTTGCTATATCCATTATTCTATCACCACCTTTTTAATGTACGTATTTTTATTATAATATTATTATGGACATTTGAAAAGATTTTTATTACCTGTTTTGCAAAAAACATTACAGTCATATATTACTATTAATTAAATATAATATTTCTCTCTATATGCAAATGTTATTATAAAATTACCCTGTCTAACTCTTAATATTACTCCATCCAATGGTATACTTAACCAATTACCATTAAAATTCTTATATCTATCTTTTCCTAGACTACTTTTTATAATCTTAATTTATTAAATCATACTACATCTTTTAATAACACAAAAAACACCCTCCATACTGGTATATACCAATATAAAAAGGTGTTCAAATCGTGCATTCTTAATACAAGATTTAAAATTCAAACATACATCTCAACATGGAAAAATTAACGCTCGCATATCACAATCCATGGTATTTTTGTTGTTTTAAAATCCCCTCAAGCCTATGTAAACCGTTGATTTATCCATTATCCTTCAAACTCATCAGGAAAATCTGCATTGTGATATACATTTTGAACATCATCATCATCTTCCAGCTTATCTATAAGTTTTTGAACTTTTCCCGCTGCATCCATATCAACGGCTATTGTGTTATCCGGTATCATTGTAATCTCCGCTGATATAAACTCGAAACCTTCACCTTCCAGCTTTTCTCGTACACTGCCGAAATCTTCTACAGTTGTAATTATTTCAAATACTTCCTCTTCAGCGTTAAAATCCTCTGCACCTGCATCCAATGCCTGCATCATCACTTCATCTTCATCCATGCCATCTTTTCTTTCTACTACTAATTCACCCTTGGTCTGGAACATCCAGGATACACATCCATTAGCTCCTAAGTTGCCCCCCTGCTTTGAAAATATACTTCTCACATTACCTGCTGTTCTATTTTTGTTATCTGTTAAAGCTTTGGCTATTACTGCTACTCCATTTGAACCATATCCTTCATAAACTATTTCCTCATAGTTTACTCCTTCCATTTCTCCTGCCCCTTTTTTAATAGCTCTATTAATTGTATCCTGGGGCATATTGTTAGACTTAGCTTTTGCTATAATGTCTCTCAGTTTAGAATTATTATCTGGATTTGATCCCCCATCCTTAGCCGCAATAGCCAATTCTTTTCCTATTTTAGTAAATATCTTACCTTTTCTTGCATCTGCTTTACCTTTTTTTGCTTGTATATTATGCCATTTTGAATGTCCTGACATATAAATTTCCCCCTAACTGCCATGTATACTTATTATCCGAAGGTATTATATCATATAAACCTAATTATATACAAATTTAGCTATCTAATTCACTTCACAAGCCTATTGTCCATTTTAAAATAAAACTCTTCATCCCCAACTATTACTTCGCACTTTCCATTTGTAACCTCTATAATTTCATTTATTAATTTATCCACATCTTCTACAACACAGTTTATGGATACCTTGACCTTATCGGCATATTCTACATTCTCTATATAAACTGATTTCTGTTCAAACATATATTGTAATTTTCCCAAATTATAATAATCTATAAATATATCTACAGAGGAACCCTGTACTTTTTCCACTATTTTACCTTGGTCAATTGCTGAGATTGCAGCTTTTGAGTAGGCTTTAATTAACCCTGCTTTGCCAAGCAATGTGCCTCCAAAATATCTGGTAACAACTATAACCACATCTGTTACCTTATGCTGTTTTATTATTTCTAATATAGGTATTCCCGCAGTTCCCTGTGGTTCTCCATCATCACTATACCTTTGTATATTCATTTTTTCTCCAATTATATAGGCATACACATTATGCGCTGCCTTAGAATTTTCTGATTTTATTTTACCTATAAATTTTTTAGCTTCATTTTCTGTACAGACTCTTCTTATATTACCTATAAATATAGATTTTTTCTCTTCAAATCTAGAATTAGCCTCATCTTTCACTGTAAAATAACTCATAAATAACCCACCTTTCCCAATGCACAGTTCACAATGCAATTTACAATTAGATTCCATATATTTTATCTAAAAGCTGGAGTGAGACTTCCAACTGGCTCTCTGAATCACTTGATAATTTCACTTAATACTTTTACTCCATATTCTATTTCTTCTTCATTTGTATGAGAAAAACTTATTTTAAAATGATTTTTCCCTTCTAAAGCATTTTTGTAAAATAGAAGTCCAGGGGTAATTAAAATTCCTCTATCTTTTCCCTGTCTAAAAATATTTACAGAATTTAATTTTATATTTTCTTTAATCTTTAAATAAAAATGCAATCCTCCCCCCGGTTTTAAAAATTCCACTTTATCTCCTAAATACTTTAATATGCATTTTTCCATATGAATGTACCTTTTTTTATAAGCACAATTTAAAGTTTCTATATAATTTTTCCATAATCCTTTTCTAATATATAAATCCAAAGCTCTCTGCATAATACTTGAAGTAGATATGTCCGTATTAATCTTAGAATTTTGGATGCTTTCCTTAAATCTTTTAGGAGGTATTAAATATCCAATTCTTATACCAGGTAAAAATATTTTCGAAAAGCTTTTTATATATACTACCCTATCATTATTATCTAAACTTTTAAAGCTATTATACCTTATGCTGTTATCATAAATTAATTCCGAAAGATAATCATCTTCTATTATATAGAAATCATATATTTGTGCCAATTTTAATATTTGGATCTTTTTATAATTGCTGCAGCTTACTCCTGTAGGATTTTGAAAATAGCTCATAGTATAAAAACATCTTATGTTATTTTTTTTTAGTATTTTTTCAAACTTGTCCATATTAATACCATCTTTTTCAATAGGCACTTCAAGAATTTCTGTTCTTCTCCATTTAAATACAGACAAGGCTCCACTATAAGTTGGCTTTTCCACTATTACACTGTCGTTTATATTTAATATTGCTTTTGAAACTAAATCTATACCCTGCTGCGCCCCAGAAATTATAAGTATGTCTTCTTCATCCACATTTTTATTCCAGAAAACACTACTTATACTGCTTCTAAGGCCTTCATATCCTAAAGATTCCTGACAGATTAAAGCTTTAGCTCCATCTCTATCTAATACTTCGTTTAAAACATCTTTAAAAAAATCTATTTGAAAGAATTCCCCGCTGGGGGTTTCTCCTGTAAAATCCACATAATCCACTGTTTCTTCATTAAATATCCTCTTTAAGGCTTTAGAATATTCTCTATTAAAATTCTTATGTATGTCTTTTTTTCTGGCGTAAGTTCCACTTCCTATTTTTTGAATTGCATATCCCTCAGCCTGAAGCTTTTTATAGGCATTTATCACTGTAATATTATTTACATTCAAAAATTGAGCTAATTTTCTTATAGAAGGCAATCTTTCTCTATCCTCTACCATATTGGTGTCAATTAATCTTTTTATATGTTTTTCTATTAATAAATATTTGGGTACTTCTCCTTCACTTAAATGTATAAAATATTTATTTAAGATAAAATTCACCTCCTAAAGCTTTAATCTATATATATTATAAGCATGATACACTTATAAAAATACTTTTATTGATTAGTATTAGCAGCATTAATAATTACATGAAATATACATTTTCTTTAGCCAAAATAGTTCCATCTTTCATCTTATAGTCCCTTGTATCCTTTTTAAGTAGGTTTTTCTGCCATAAACTATTTAATATCTCTTCCATATTTATATTGTAATTATAAAACAATCTATCGTTTTTTATATCTTCGGAACTTAAAAAAGAATCCTTTTCCCTCATATAATTTAAAAGTATTTTTGTAATATTTCTTATATTTTTATCTATATATTTTTTAAAATAGTCCATGGTATTATTTATAGCTTCATCTATATCCGATTTACTAAAAAATAACTCCTCCACGCACTTTCTAAAATTATTATTTAAATTCATAGCAATAGTTACTGCATCTCTACTTATCATATGTCCAGAGGAATTTACGTATAATTTTGAAAATTCCTCCACAGAACGTACTGCTGCAATATAGGATGTATACATTACATCATTTTGAAGGTACTTTTTACATAATCCCATATTTTTAAACAGCTCACCAAGATATACCATATTCCATCTTTCCCTATCTAAATCAGGATAATACCTACCTATATCATATTGGGAGGTTATTTCCATATCTTTTGAAAATACCAATCTGGAAGAAGATATTATTCTATGGATGAACCCTCCCTTTAAATCTTCTTCAGAAGATTGCAAAAAATTACTCTTGCTCATGAGTTTAACATGGATTGGTATACCTTTTTCTTCTGTATATATATCTTTTATGCTAGTTCTTTTATTATCAAATACCACAAGCAAATCAATATCTGATTCATCCCACAGATCTCCACTAACCATGCTTCCAAAAACCATAACTGCCAGAACTGATTTATTGGTTTTAAATCTATCAATAGCACTGTTAAAAGCTTTTTGATATTGCAATATAGTTCTTCCCATATTAATGTAAGCCTCCTTTTAAATTTAATTTCCGTAAACAAAGATTATTCTGAATTTTTATATATTATATAATATATTTTTATAAGAATACAAGTGTGAAGATTTAAAGAGAGTCATCGCCTCTATACTGTACTCCTTTTTAATATCTCAACTTTAAAATACAGCCTGTTATTCAATTATAAACTTTCTACATTTATTATATACTTCTTCGTCTACTAAAGCACTTATATAAGTTCCCTGTTCCCTATAATCTTCCTTTTCTATCTTGCAATTTCTATGTATAAAGGCTACTGCAGCTTGTTCTGTATAGGGAATTAAATATTCCACCTTTTTTATACTTTGGGGAAGCATATGGGATACTTTTTCTAAAAGCTCTTCTAAATTAGTGCTCTGTTTAGCTGATATGTATATGCTTTCTACAGCATTATATTCATTTTTTATATCTTCTACCTTTTCTATTTTGCCCTTATCTATTTTATTAAATACCAAAAGCACTGGTTTATCATTTATGCCAAGCTGATTCAAGACCTTATCTACTGATTCTATATGCTGATATGCATCTTCTGAGGATACATCCACCACATGAAGCAGTAAATCAGAGTAATAAACTTCTTCCAGGGTAGATTTGAAAGCTTCTACCAGATCATGAGGAAGCTTATTTATGAATCCTACAGTGTCAGTTATTGTGATTGTTCTACCATCTTTCAATTCTACAGCTCGAGTAGTAGTATCCAGCGTTGCAAATAACATGTCTGCTTCAAATACTTTATCTTTTACAATACTTTCTTTTGGAACAGCTATTTCACATAACTTGTTTCTCAGGGTAGATTTCCCTGAATTGGTGTATCCAACTAGAGAAACATTGCATATTTCATTTCTCTTTTCTCTTTGTACTTTTCTTATTCCTTTTATCTTTTTCAATTCTCTATTAATCTCATATATTCTTTCTCTTATGTGCCTTTTATCTGTTTCCAGTTTCTTTTCCCCTGGTCCTCTAGTACCTATACCTCCTCCTGTTCTTGAAAGAATTATGCCAAGTCCTGAAAGTCTTGCCAACCTGTATTTAAGCTGGGCAAGTTCTACCTGCATTTTACTCTCTTTACTTTTAGCCCTGGTAGCAAATATATGAAGTATCAATGTGGTTCTGTCTATTATCTTTATCTTTAAATTCTCTTCCAAATTTCTAGCCTGTGAACCGGATATTTCATCATCAAAAATTACCACATTAGCATTATGAACCTGAGCAATTAACCCTATCTCACTTACTTTTCCTTTTCCCACATAAAAAGCTGTATCTACAGTAGTTCTTTTTTGGAATACTTTTTCTAAAACTTTTACATTACACGCTCTGGCCAATTCTTCTAATTCATCTAAACTCTCTTTACTGTCCGTTCCCACGAGTATGGCCCTTTCTTCATACTCCTCCAGTGTATATATTTTTTTAATCAACTCTTCTATTTCATTTATTTTTCTCAATACATTGTAATTAGCAGCCTCCTCCAGAGTCAGGTTATTCAAAACTTCACTTTCAACAGAATCCCCTTTAATGCTTAAAAAGCCTAAGCTCATACCTGTAGGTCCCTGATCATTAACTCCTATAGCCGATATACAATCTAATTTCAACTTTATTAAAGCTGAAATATCTATTTTGGAAAGCTGTGAATTGCCATTAGGATGAGTATGTATCATTCTAATTCCAGAAAGCTTATTTGACCATGTATAAACTTCAATATTTACGCTGTTACTGTCACCTACTGATATATTTAAGACCTTTCCTCTTCTATTAATCAGTACACTTATTTCTCTATTTAAATATATAGTATTTCTGCAAAGTATTTCTACGATCTCCATATTGCAAACACTATCTTTAGGCATTTTAATATCATATATTTCTTCCAATTCATCTAATATAGACTTTCTTATACCTTCTGTATTTCCATATATCAAAAAATCACCTCTATATTCACTATAATCAAATGTTATCAATATTTAATCTTACCATTTACCTCTCTAGTATACATTATATATTTATAAAGTAAAAACCATTTTCACATATTTATCTGCCAAAATTTCAAAAACCATTTATATTTCATTAATACTTTAATTTATGATATAATAAGTAAAATTAAAGTAACAATTTAGAGCAAGGAGGACAATTATGGTAAAAAGACATAAAAAGGCTCCATTTAAAACTTCCAAACTTATATTTATTATCTTATCTGGTTTATTATTGATAGCATTTGTATCAATAATTGGTGCAAGCCTGGCTATCATAAAAAATTCTCCAAAACTTGATGTAAACCAGATATTGAACTTAAATGAGCCTTCTGTTCTATATGATGACAGCAATGAAACCATGGACGTAGTAGTTACCCCGCAGCAGAGAACAGTAATTTCTTTTGATAATATGCCCCAGAACTTAAAAAACGCTTTTATCAGTATAGAAGACGAAAGATTCTATAAACATAGTGGTATAGATTTAAAAAGAATCATAGGTGTAATATTTATAGATATTAAAAATAAGATTACAGGCAGTGACAACCTTCAAGGAGCATCTACTATAACTCAACAACTTGTAAGAAATATATTTCTGTCTTCTGATGTATCTTTTAAAAGAAAACTTCAGGAAATGTACCTGTCCATAAAGCTTGAGCAGAAATTAGGTAAAGATGAAATACTGGGAGCATATATGAATACAATATATTTAGGTGGAAGAGCATTAGGTGTTGAAGCTGCATCTCAACAATATTTTAGGAAATCCGCAAAAGATTTGAATTTAATTGAATGCGCCCTTATTGCGGCTATTCCCCAAAGTCCCTCTGTGTATTATCCCTATTCCGATAAAGCTAAAAAAGATCCATCCATATATTTAGACAGAACCAAATCAGTAATTACAAAAATGTATGAAAATGGATACATTTCTCAAAGTCAGTATACTACTGCCATAAAAGACATTTCAGAAGGTAACCTAGATATTAAGCCAGAACCTACTGTAAGTAATACATATAACTATGAGTGGTTTACAGTGCCTGTTATCACTCAAGTAAAGAAGGATTTAAAATCTAAATATAAGTATACCGATGAACAAATAAACAATCTACTTATGTATGGGGCCCTTAAGATATATACTACAATGGACAAGGACTTGCAGAGGAAAACAGAAGATACTATAACTAACAATAGTATTTTTCAAAATTCTACCACAGATGGAAATGGAATATTACAGCCTGAAGCATCAGCAGTAGTTATGGATTATCATTCTGGAGAAGTAAAAGCCCTGGTAGGTGGTAGGGGAACTCAGCCTGCTAGATCTTTTAACAGAGCTGCCTCTGAAAATTACTTAAAGGCTCCCGGCTCCAGCATAAAACCATTAACTGTATACAGTCCTGCCATAAATTCACAGCAGTTTACATCTGCCAGTATTTTTGAGGATTCCCCATTATCCAATGAAACGGCCAATAAATATGCCTCCAATGGCGAACCTTATCAACCTAAAGATGATGACTACATTGGAGGTAATATGACTTTAAGAACTGCTTTAATGCATTCTATAAATCTAGTCGCAGTTAAGCTGGAAGACAAATTGGGACTTGAAACTGCATCTGAATATGCAGAAAAATTTGGCATAACTTTAGACGAACACGACAGGAGCAGTATAGCAGCACTATCTCTTGGTGAACTTCACCATGGTACAAATACCCTTACAATGGCTGCAGCCTATGGAGTGTTTGGAAATTACGGTACCTATACAACTCCAAAACTTTATACCAAAGTAGAGGATAGAAACAAAAAAGTTTTATTGCAGAATAAAACCCAGACAAAAACCGTTCTATCCAGTCAAACCGCTTATATACTATATGATATGTTAAAAGGTCCTGTCAGTGCAGAAGGTACGGGATATAATGCGAACTTTGGAAATATGGCTGTAAGAGGTAAAACTGGTACTTCCACTGATAGTAAAAACCTGTGGTTTTGTGGATTGACTCCATATTACTCTGCAGCAGTATGGATTGGTAATGACGATAATTCTGTATTAAATGATAATTCACTTAATAGTAATTCTGCAGCCAAACTCTGGGCAGATATAATGTCTCCTTTCCATGAAAACTTAGAATCGAAAGAACTTGAAATGCCCTCTGGAGTGGTAACTGCAGCAATCTGTTCTGAATCCGGCAAACTTGCCAGAGCCGATTGTTATAAGGATCTCACAGGCAGCAAGGTTTACAATGAATTATTTATAGAAGGTACCGTACCTACAAGTTACTGTAATATGTCCCACTCATGGAACATATTTGACGCCCTTCCTGATAAAAATAATAGTAAAAATCAATACAAAAAAAATGATAATAAGACCACTGATACTGACAAAGACAACAAAGATAATACCAATACTGTGGATACTAATAATAATTCCCCTGAAAAAAATAATAGTGACAAGAGTAATTCAGAAAAGGAAACTGAAACTCATACAGGTAATTCCTCTGCAGAAACAACTGTTAAAAATAACTGATATCTTAGTATATTAATTAAAATTCCACCTTAGTATTTTAAAGGTGGAATTAATTTTTGGGGTAATAATATTTATTTAGAAGATAACACTTTTTATAAGATGCTTTAATTCTTTTACTTACCATATTTTCAAGATTACTCACTTAAAATTTCTCTCATGGTTTTAAGTACTTTTTTTTCAATTCTAGAAACCTGTACTTGATTTATTCCTAACATCTTTGCCACTTGTACTTGAGTTTTATCCTTAAAATATCTAAGCATTATAATCTGCCTGGATTTTACATCTAAATTTCTTAGAGCTTCTTTTAATGCAATTCTATCTATGACTTCCACATCTTCTTTAGGGTTTTCACTTATTTTATCTATTAGAAGAACAGGCGAACCATCATCTTGATGTATAGTATCATATAAGTATTGCAAACTATTGGTAGATTCTGTGGCAAAAATTAATTCTTCTGTTTTTACTCCTGAATATTCTGCTAATTCTTCTATAGTAGGTTCTCTGTTAAGTTTTTTTGTAAGTGCCTCTCTATCATAATGAAGTTTTTTAGCTGTATTTTTTATACTTCTGCTTACTTTTATCATTCCATCATCTCGAAGGAATCTCTTTATTTCTCCTAGTATCATGGGTACAGCATATGTAGAAAATTTCACATTATAAGTTTCATCAAAATTATTTACTGCTTTCATAAGCCCCATACAACCTATTTGAAATATGTCTTCATATTCATATCCTCTGTTTAAAAATTTTTTGCTTATGGCTGAAACCAGGGGTAGATTAAGCTCTACTAGCTTGTTTAATGCTTCTTTATCCCCTTCTTTTGCACATTTAATTAACTTTAGATTATCATCGTAGCTATATTTAATTTTTTTTACTGTTTCTTCACCCATATCATTCACCTAACTTAATGAATTAAAAACTTTTTTCATAATCAATCTTGTCCCTTTGTTTTTTTCAGATTCCACTTGAAGAGAATCCATAAATGTCTCCATTACAGTAAATCCCATTCCTGATCTTTCTAATTCTGGCTTAGAGGTATAAAGAGGCTGCATTGCCACATCTATGTTCTCTATGCCTATGCCATTATCCTCTACTATTAAAATCAGTTCCCTTCCTTTAATGCTAGCTTCAATCTTAACTATACCTTCTTTGTTTTCATAACCATGAATAATAGAGTTTGTCACTGCTTCTGAAACTGCAGTTTTTACATCTGTTAATTCATCTAGTGTAGGATCTAACTGGGATACAAAGGCCGCTACTGATACTCTAGCAAAGCTTTCATTTTGTGATTTACTAATAAACTCTATTTTCATACTGTTATCATACATAATTTATCCCCCCATTAAATATTCTGAATTGCTTCCTCAATATTGTCATAAAGTCCTATAATCTTAAACATCCCCGATAGTTCAAACACTCTTCTCACTGAGGGTGATACGCCTACAATACATATCTTTCCTTTCTTAGCATTCAGCCTTTTATATCTTCCAATTACCACCCCTATTCCTGAGCTATCCATAAAGCTTACCTGTGAAAAATCCAATATCAACTTGTTTATGCCTTCTACATCCAATTGATTATCAATTTTATTTCTGACTTCTTCTGTACTATGATGATCTAGTTCTCCTTCCATAATGGCTATAAGATTATCTTCCTTCACATAAAATTGTAAATTCATATACTACACAAAACTCTACTAAAACTAACACAACAATCCTCTGCTCCAACATAGTTTTAGCGTTAAAATATACTTTTAACTTTAATTTACCATATAACATATGAGCTCATGTTATATGACTAAAGTTTAATATTAAACTTTAGCATATGCAAAATATTGCATAGTCCGAGTCAGACCTTCTTACCCCCCCTCTTATAATATCAATTCACAGTTCACAATTCACAGTTCACAATTAATAGTTTGCAATTAATAGTTTGCAATTAACAATTCGCAATTGCAGTGCTTATTCCCCACAGAAGATGAGGCGTTAGCTAATTACATCCTCCTAATAAAAAATTTCATAATTATTAAAATAAAATACGTGTTTTTAATATATTCTACACAGAAAACAGTTTCCCTTTATTTTTTTGTATTTTTATCGATATTTTATTCATATTATTGACAGTTAGTATATTTCTAAACATATGTTGAAAATTTTTAATAAATTTCAATTATTTGAACTGAAAAATAATAAAAAGGCTATTGACTTAGTTTATATTAATGAACTAAGTCAATAACCTTTTGATATATTTAAAACTAAATTATGGATTGTCAAAAACTATCTGGTTAAATCTTCTACGAATTTTGGAAGTACAAAACATGCCTTATGTAATTCTTTAGTATAATATTTTGTATTTATGTTCGAGGTAGAAGATAAATCCACTTCTTTAGGATCATACTTTTTAGAGCCTATGGTAAAACTCCAGAATCCACTTGGATATGTAGGTATGCCTGCCATAAACAATCTGGTAATAGGAAAAATTTCCTTAGCATCCTTGTATACCTGTTTTACCACTTCTGGCAAATAAAAAGGTGTTTCCGTCTGAGCTATGAATATTCCATCTTCTGTTAAACAGTTATATATTTCCTTATAAAAGCTTCCTCCAAATAATCCCTCTGCAGCACCAAAAGGATCTGTGGAATCCACTATTATAACATCAAATTCATTTCTATGCTGGTGGACATATTTTATTCCATCTCCAATAAAAACTTCACATTTTGGATTATTAAGTTCACAACTTATTTCTGGAAGATATTTTTTACACTCATAAACAACTTGTTCATCAATTTCACAAAGTACAACTTTTTCTACAGTTTCATGTTTCAATACTTCTCTTACAGTCCCTCCATCTCCTCCACCAACTATAAGTACTTTTTGGGGATTCGGATGAGTAAATAAAGGTATATGAGTTATCATTTCATGGTATACATACTCATCTTTAACTGTAGTCTGTACTATACCATCTAAAACCAACATTCTTCCTAATGCATATGTATCTACTATAGCCAACTCCTGATATTTGGTTTTCTTTGCAACTAAAGTCTCTTTTATCTTATAGGTCATAGCAGCATCTTCAATTTGACCTTCTCTTAACCATAAATCCATCGATGAAACTCCTTTCCCGCCCTTTAATTTTAAGATTTGAAAACTTAAACTTCTCTTGAAACTAACAAAATCTTATTTATCGCAGCTATTATTATAGCAATAATATTATAATTATACAATGCACTATTCACAGTCCAAGTGATTCTTAGATTCAGATATTTATACTATTTTGTATAAATTTAATTTCTCTATGTGTTAACTGGAAATAATCATATAGTTGTTCCTGAAAATTATAGGACTTTGAAAAAATTATAGGAGGAATATACAATTTCATTAAATTGCTGGGATAGTATTCATATAAATCACACCCTAATTTTTTCCCAAAAGTCTTAAAATAAAACTCATAGATAGAACTATTTAATATATTTAAAAGAGTATCATAATCCACTAAATCATCTCTTTTGATTACCAGAGAATATATGTCTGCACTAAAATAACTTCCCTTGTCTAAGGCAAATCTATTATTTTGAGATTTATAAGGGAATATAATTTTTTTATCCTCAAATATTTCGGCTTTTCTTCCCCATTGAAGTTCATACCACCTTCTTGTTCCCCTTTTGCATTCTCTTCGTTTAATAAGTCTTTCTTTATATTGACCTATATATTCTATGGAATTTGGATATTGACTTTCATATTCTATAAAATTAGAATAAATTATAAATTTTTTATCTCCATCTATGCTGTTTTTATGTATATAACTGCTCTTTATCCAGGGCTTTATTATATTCAATTCAATTTTATTCTTTAATACAGTATCTCTATCCACTATAAAGGCCCTGTCACAGCCTGTTATTATTCCCTGGTAACTTTCACATATATCCTTTAAGGAAAAATTGCATTTTTTTCTTATCTTATTGATTATATTTTTTTCAAATTCACTGATAAAAACCCATCCATTATCATCTATAGAGCTTTGAGGTATAAAAAATTTTTTATACCTTATTTTATCTTTATTTAGAAATAAAGAATCATAAAATTTATTTCTACCCTTTTTTTCACTTTGGTCAGGTTTTATAATTTCTATTTTATTATTAAGACTTTTTTTATTTCTGAAAAATATTATTATAGGATCTACTCCCACTCCTTTAAAAGGTCTTATTCCATAAAAATCTACAATTTTATATATGGTTGTATTAGTACTTAAAAATTCTCTCAACTGCTTTCCACTACAAGCTTCACAAAAATATCTGGGAGTAATAAAAGCAGCTTTTCCTGTTTTTTCTAAATATTTTAGTGATTTTTCAAAAAAACAATAATAAACATCTGATTTATCTTTGTATATATTTTTATAAACTTGTTTCAAAATTTCAGAATATTTCTTTTCTATAGATTTATGTCCTATATATGGTGGATTTCCTATAAATATATCAAACTTTTTTTCTATGGTGTCTATTAAGAAATCTTTTAAAACAAAATTTTCTTTTTGAAATTCTCCACTTATTGAGAATAGATCTATATTTAAAATCTTAAGTGCAACTTCATCTATGTCAAATCCAAATAAATTATTACATACTATGTGGGAATTTATATTTTCAAGTTTTAAATTTATGTTATTCACATTATTTATTACCTCTATATTTTTAATAAATATGTGCCTAAGATAAAAAAAACACGCAGAAAGTATGTTGCCACAGCCACAAGCTGGGTCTACAATTTTTATAAATGGATTATAAATTACATCCTCTTCCGCAATTAAATTTTTAATCATAAAATAGGAAAGTTCTCTCTGAGTATATACTATTCCAGCTCTTTTATTTATGCTTACCAGTTCATAATATTTTTGAGAAAAATACTCCTCTTCAGATATATTAAACTGCTGTTTAATATTTTTTATTAGCTTTAGTTTTTCTCCTTTTGATATTGATGTCTCCATAAAATTATAAATTTTTTTAATGCTTTCAATAAAATCATTCACACTTTTATCTCCATTTTTATGTAAATTACATTTCACTTGTCACTATTTTGATATACCTAATAATTGAAATTATTCCTGTAAATTTTAAGTATAAGATATCTGATTAAGTATACCATAAAATATATATTGTAAGGTAGGTGATAAGATGAAAAAGAAATTTACATCAGTAATTCTATTATGTATAATTTTTTTATGTTTTTTTAACACAAAAAATTATTATAAACAAAGGGCTATTTCTAAAATTAATGATACCTTAGCTGTTAATAAAAATTTAAGTGCCAGTGAATCCCCTACTGATTCCCAAAGCTTAAAAAATTTGGACATATCTAAATTGGACAGAAGTGAAAAAAACTGGTTTTTTAAACCTAATAATAGGGGTACTCCTTCTGAAGAGCCTGAAGAAATTCTAAAGCTTTTAAATAAATATTCTTCATATTACCTAGGAGATACTTCCAAGAAAGTAATTTATTTAACTTTTGATGAAGGATATGAAAATGGATATACCCCCAAAATACTAGATATACTAAAGTCAAATAATGTCAGTGCCGCTTTCTTTGTTACTACTCCTTATATGAAAGACCATCCTGAACTTGTAAAAAGGATGGTAGAAGAGGGACACCTGGTATGCAATCATTCTACACATCATCCTTCTATGGCAGAAGCTGCAAAAGAGCCTGTAAAATTTCAAGAAGAATTCACTGTGACAGAGGATACCTATGAAAAGATTACAGGCAAACAAATGCCTAAATTTTTTAGACCCCCTATGGGAAAATACAGTGAGTTATCCTTGTTCTATACTCAAAAATTAGGCTACAAGACAATCTTTTGGAGCTTTGCCTATAATGATTGGAATATCAAAAAACAGCCTTCTCCTGTAGAATGTAAAAAAATGATAAGCCGCAGAACTCACAATGGAGCTGTTATTTTACTTCATGCAGTATCAAAAACAAATTCAGAAATATTGGATTCTGTGATAAAAGACTGGAAAGATAAGGGATATATATTGCAAAGCTTAGATAAAATTCCTTAAAATCAAATTAAAAGTTAAGAGTTATGGATTAAGAGTTATGGATAATTTTTTAAATTTTGTATCTTTCTTTACTCTTCATTATTAACTCTTAACTCTTAATTAAACTTTTTACTATATACTATTACTTTTAATAAAAATTTAGGTATTGAAGAAAGTCTTTTTATCCTCCAAGGCTCCTTAAAAACTCTATACAGCCATTCAAGTCCTGATTTTATCATCCAGGCTGGCGCCCTTTTGGTCTTTCCTGAAAAAACATCAAAACTTCCTCCTACTCCCATGTATACCCTGCAGGGAAGCCTATCCATATTCTCAACTATAAAAATATCCTGTCTTGGTGCACCCATAGCCACAAACAGTATGTGGGCTCCACTCTCTTTTATATTCTGAATAATATCTTCACACTCATCCAAATTAAAATATCCATTGTGACTCCCAGCTATATTTAAATTAGGATATTTGCTTTTCAAATTTTTAATACAATCTTCTAATATATTTTGCCTGGCTCCTAAAAGATATATGGGATTCCTCTCTTCACTACATTTTTCTATTAAAGCTTCCATTACTTCTATACCTGCTATTTTTTCTTTTACAGGGGGTCTCACTATTCTAGAAGCTAATACGGTACCCAATCCATCTGGAATTATTACAGTGCTTTTTGAAGTAAAGCTTTTTAAAAGTCTACTGTCATTAAGTCCATTATAAAGTATTTCAGGATTGCCAGATACTATATTAACCTTTGAAAATTTGTCTATGTAATTTAAAAACTCCAATTTACTCCTGTTAAACACATCAAATTCTAATATCCTGGTAAACATATTAAAATGCTCCTTCACTTTTAAATACAGAGAAAATTGTTTTAAATAAAATTTTTATATCTGTCCATAATGAAAAACTTTTTATATACGTTAAATCATAATAAACAGTTTTGCCAAGCTCTATTTCCCCTCTGCCGCTTATCTGGGCCAGTCCGGTTATTCCGGGGGTAACTAGAAGTCTTTGTTTGTACGCCTCTGGATAAAATTTAACTACATCTGGTATTTCAGGCCTGGGTCCCACTAAACTCATATTTCCAAATAGCACATTAAACAGCTGGGGAATTTCATCCAAACTGGTTTTTCTTAAAAAAGCTCCAGATTTTGTAATTCTGCTGTCATTTCTGCTTTGAAATACGAAATTTTCTAAATTTTCAGGTTTTATATCCAGAGTGATCTTCTTATCCGCACCCACTACCATAGTTCTAAATTTATATATTATAAATTTTTTTCCATTTTTACCCACCCTGACTTGTTTGAATATGGCAGGTCCTTTTGAATCCAATTTCACCCATACAGCCAATACTATAAACACTATACTCAGCACAATTATTCCTAAAAGTGAAATTATAAAATCAAATATTCTCTTTAAAAAAAATTGTATCTTTTTACATTTTATATCCTTATCCAAATCTATTTTTATATCTTCTGCCTGCATAATTTTATGTTCTGTAAAAAATACATCTTACAGAAATCATATATTCACCTACTTTCACTCTATAGCATATTCTATAATACCTTTTTTAACCTATTTAAGACCACAGCACCAAAAAATGTAACTATAAAAGCACTTAAAAAAAAGTGCAGATTTCCCATATGTCCATATTTTACTGTATAGTACTGTCCATATAAATACAGTATACCTGATTGGGATAAATAAATATCATAAGAAGTATTAGATATATACTTTATTATATCCATAAAAAATCCTTTTTTCCACCTTAAACTAAATATAAACAATATAAATAATGTAGAATATACAAGTACTGCCGGACGTTGAAATGTAGTAATGCAGTCTATATCTTTATTATATTGATTACCAGGTATAAAATTATAAAGTACTATAAATATTGATAATAAAAACATAATTAAAATTACAGTCCTATATTTATTTAACTTTTCAGAAATACTTTCAATATTTTTCCCCATATAGCCTCCCAGAGAAAAATAAAAAAGCCAGTAACATAAATTTTTCTTATTCCAAAACCACTGCTCCGGTGCTTGGACTTTAAAATAATAAAAATATATTAAGAAAAAAGATGTAATAAGAAGACTCAAAAAAAGCCACCATCTTTTCCCCATAAATTTATATATAAAGGGAAATATAATATAAAATTCTATAATTAAAGGTACAAAATAAAAATGATAAAATACATTTCCGTATACCATATCACTTAAATCACTATATATATTAAAATTTTTAGTTATAATTAATATATATAGAATACACCACAATACATACTGGGGTACAATTTTCAAAAATCTCTTAACTATAAATTCCGAATAACTGGAATCCCTTTTATAATTTATAGTCAATCCCATTCCTGAAACAACTATAAAGGCAGGAACAGAAAACCTTGAGAGCTGATTTAAAAAAAATGTTATATCATAAGTAGTAGAATAGGGCCTACATCTGTAAAGCACAGTAGCAGAAACATGCAATACTATTACCGCCACTATAGAAGCTGCCCTGATTACATCCATCTCTAAAACACGTTTTTTAATAATCCCCACCCCCTTCTTTACATAATAATTATTTTAAAATTTTCATCTTAAGTTCATCAACTAAATATGTAAATCCTTCAACCTTGAAAAAATATAAACATATAAAATAAATTACAATTCCAAATATAAAACACATCCCTATGGAAATTAGATTTCCTATTATAATAGAAGAAATTACACTCCTGCATATATTGTTTATAATATATATGGTTATACCCATTACAATGGACGAAAGAATTATCTTGGAAAAACCAACAAATATTCTGCCAAGTTCTATTCCCTTTAATTTTTTATTTAAATTCCACATCATAAGTAAAGTAGTTATAGTGGCAGATATAGATGTAGCTAGTGCCAGTCCTGATACCCTCATATATTTTATTATGAAAAAATTTATAATTATATTTAACACTATTCCTATAAAACTATTTATCATGGGAGTTTTTACATCCTTAATAGAATAAAAGGCCTTATTCAAAATATCCCTTAATCCATAGGCCACCATAGCAGGACAATAAAAAAGCAGTGTACTGGAAGTTAAATTAGCAGCCTGCAAAGTAAAAGCCCCCCTTTTAAAAATTATATCTATAAGGGGATGTCTTAATATCCCTATGGCAACTGCTGCAGGTACCATTATTATCATTATAGCATTTATGGAAGTCACAAGAGCTTTTTTATATTTTGCGGTATTGTTTTTAACTGCCAATTCAGATAGAGTCGGATATACTATCATAGCTATTCCAATGGCAAAAACCTCATAGGCCAAAGTATTGACTTTGTTTGCATAATCTAAGACTGTAACAGCTCCAAAATATATATTGGTTGCAAAAGATCTATTTACGAACACATTTAGTTGAATCAATGAGGTACTTATAATCACAGGTATCATCATTTTAAACATCTGCACTGCATATTTATCTTTAAAATCTAGTATAAATTTATAACCATAGCCTAACTTTCTATACCTTGGTATATTTATTATAAATTGAATGAAAAATCCCACTACCGTTGCTATTGCAAAACCCTTCATTCCATATTTAGAAGTTAAAAATATAAGATATATTATATATACCAAATTAGACATCAGTGCCATAGCTGCAGGTTCATAAAAATTTTTATGGGATTGAAGTACTCCAGTAACCACACTTTGAAGAGTTACAAATATCAAAGATATGAGTAATATCCTGACTATTTCAACGGATTCATTAAATATTAAATTACTCGATGTAAATCCATGAGCAAAAATATATATTATTTGTTTGGAAAACACTATAAGCAGCACAGTTAGAATTATAGTAAAAAGAGAAGATATGTTTATTATATTATTTACAAAATTGTTTGTTTCTTTTTTGGTACCTTTTTGCATATGTTCCCAATGGAGTGGTATGAAAGTAGTGGTAAGTCCATAGCTTACCGTAGTGAGTAAATACACTATCCCAAGGGCAAAATTATATATATCTGTAGTATAGGTTGCCCCAAACTTTGCAGCTATAAGGGCATCTCTTATTAGTGCTAAAATTTTTCCTAGGATTATCAAAAGCATAACTGCAGCGGAACCTTTTATTACTTTTCTTCCTGTCATTATTTTCACTCCAACTATTTTTCTGAAAGTATTGTATTATATGCCTCTAGGTATTGCCTGCAAAAATTATTTATGGAAAACCTACCTATGGTATTATCGTATAAATTTTGCCCCATAAGAGCAATTTGGTCTCTTTTATCATAAGCTGATTCCATTTTTTCATATATATCTTCTATAGATGAGGGCTTTACTAAATAAATTAAATCCCTACCTACCATTTCTCCTATGCTTCCTACATCTGGAGCTATAAAAAATTTCTTTACTGCTGCACTTTCAAGTAAAACCATAGGAGGGGCTCCTCCTTCACTGAAAGAAGTTAAAATTCCTGTTTCTCCTGCATTTATAAAATCTATGCTATTTTCTTTATATCCTGTGAGTATTACTTTGTCCTGTAGATTTAACTGCAGTATTTCCTTTCTCAATTTCTCTTCCATAGAACCATCTCCAACTATAACAAGCTTTACATTTTCTCTGCGTTTTTCAAGTAGATTAAAAGCCCTTATAAGAGATAATTGATTTTTTACAGGATGCATCCTGGCTACATTTACATATACAAAATCATTTTCTGAAATTCCATATTTTCTTCTTATATTTTCCCTTGAGCAGCTTATATTTATATGGTTAAAATCTATCCCATTACTTACTATGAATTTTTTCCCTATGAAACTATTTTTCTGAAGTAAATTTTTAAGGTAACTGGAAACACATATATAGTTTTTAAAACTTTTTAATCCTATGGAGCTTAAAGGGGTGAAAAATAAATGCTTCATTTTATTATTCAAAAAGTCTTTTCTATAATCACTGTGTAGTGTAGCAACTGTAGGTATTTTTACATTGTTTTTCAAAAAATAATGTAGGAAGAAAGGCTTTGCCCCGTGAAAATTTACAATATGGATATCATTTTGTACTATATAATCCATTATATCTTTTCCATGGGTTGGATTTTTTTTAAACTTTACTGTATCTATTTTTAAGCTTTTACTTCTTTCATAAAGTTCTCCTCCTCCCAAAGTTCCAATAATACAATGAAACATATCCTTTGAGTAAAGGGCCAAATTCAATACATGCATTCCTCCCCCACCAGTATCATTTGAAGATATAATCTGTAGTACTCTAATATTTCCCACCCCCACTATCAAAATAGCTTTACAAAAATACTACTGTTCTTTTCTCTATACATCATTCCCTGGGATACAGCTAATAATATCCAAAAATATGTAGTGGTTTTAGGTACAAAAAACAAATTGTCAAATAAATTCATAACATAAAATGCTATCATGGAAGCCAGAAATCCTGTATAAAAATACTTATAGAAATTATTTTTTACAGTATTTATAAATATTTTAACCTGAATTAAAGAGGAAACAAGTACTGCCGCAAAGGATATGCCCCCTATAATTCCAAGTTCACTTTCAATTTTCAAGTAAGAATTATGACAGGGATATCTGCTGTATCCATAAAATTTATATTGTGGGTATATTTCTACATATTTATCATATAGGCTTACATAGTTTCCATTTCCCACTCCAAATATAGGATGATCCACTATCATCTTTTTTGCAATACTCCAAAGATATATTCTGGATTGATTCTGCACAGGATCACTTATAGCAAAAATTCTATCCTTTATGCCTGGAACAAACAATGCTATAATTCCTACTACAAAAAGAGGTATAATTAATTTGAAACTATATAAAACAATCAATACTACCATTCCCACTACTATTCCAATAATGGCATTTCTTGAACCTGTAAATGCTATGTTAAAAAGCATTAGAATTGTCAATAAAATGTATAACAGCTTTTTTATTCTCTCCTTTTCATATATACTCAGCATAACTAAAGGAAAGATAGCCAATATTAAAAAAGCTGCCAAATTATTTGGATTATCCATAGTGGCCATTATTTTAAATCTGGCATAGCCATAATTTTCGAATTTTCCACTCAATCCAAATCCTGTAAAATGCTGATAAATACCGTACAAACACAATACAGCACTTGTAACTATATAAGAACCCAGTATTCCATTTAAAAATTCCTTTTTATTATATTCATATTTAATTATAAAAAACAATATTATATAGGATATAAATCTAAAACTTTCACTTAAAGCTATCGTTTTTTCACCTGCATAGCTTATAGAAACAATCATCATAATAGCCAGTATACTCATAAATATAGTCAAATAACTGGTAAAAAAATCCTTCATTCCAGAAAAAAATCTTTTTCTGCATTCTTTAGAAACCATAAATTTCACTATATAAACAAGTATAATTAAAGCAAGTATACAATCTGCAGGAGGAATATGAACTCTCATTATAGATACTTTACTACTGCTTAATAAAGGTAATAATATTACATAGGCACACATAAATAAATACAATAATCTATCCAAAAACAAAATCTCACCTCTTCCTTAAAATATCTTCTGTAAGAATCATTTATTTAGCACTTCCAGTATTTTAATGGCAGCATCTCCTTTTCCAAATATATTTTTTTGGGTTTTATCCGGTATAAAATTCATTATGCCATCTAATATTTTATTTTTATCTGTGCCTACTACTATGTTCCATCCATTCTCTACGGTTTCCACCCATTCTGTCTCATCTCTCATAGTTATGCATGGCTTTTTCATAAAGAAAGCCTCTTTTTGAACTCCTCCGCTGTCTGTAACTATCTTTTGTGAATTCATTTCAAGGTTTATCATTTCCAAATAACCTATAGGTTCTATAACTTTTATATTATCATTAAATTTCAATCCATAATCTGTCATGTATTTTTTGGTTCTAGGGTGAAGAGGCAGAACTACGGGTTTGCCACATTCATTTAAAGCTTCTACTATATTTTTCAGCCTCTCTATATAATTTGTATTCTCTGCTCTGTGTATGGTGGTAAGTATATACTCCTTGTCTTGTAAAGCAAGCTCTTTAATGATCTCATTTTTATTTTCTGCCAGTTTTTTGAAATTTAAAATTGCATCAAACATTACGTCCCCTACATTATATATGCCTTCTTTAATACCCTCTCTTTTTAAATTTTCAGCAGCAGAATCTGTAGGGACAAATAAAATATTAGACAACCTATCTGTAATTACCCTGTTTTGTTCCTCAGGCATTTTCCTGTTAAAACTTCTAAGACCGGCTTCCACATGGGCTAGAGGAATTAAGAGCTTACTTGCACAAAGAGCACCTGCTAAAGTTGAATTAGTATCTCCATAAACAAGTACAAAATCCGGTTTTTCCTTTATATATATATCTTCCAGCTTTATAAGCATTGTTCCCGTTTGTTTTCCATGATTTCCCGATCCCACTTCCAGGTTATAATCTGGTCTTGGTATGTTTAGTTCTTCAAAAAATACCTGGGACATATTTTCATCATAATGCTGCCCTGTATGAACCAATATTTCTTCATGGCACTTTCTTATTACATTGGATACTGCAGAGGCTTTAATAAATTGAGGTCTAGCCCCTACAACCGTTAATATTTTCATTTATTTCCTCCCTATTAAATTCACTGCTGATTTTTAAGAAGTTGATCTTCTGGAACCTTCTTTAGTTTTCTAGCTGGATTCCCTGCAACTATATTTTCACTTTTCACATTTTTTGTGACTACACTCCCTGCCGCCACAAATCCGTCTTCTTCTATAATTTTTCCTGGAAGTATGGTAGCTTGCGCTCCTATTCTTCCTCCTTTTTTAACAGTAACTCCTTTAAAATGCTTATATCTTTCCTTTGATCTGGCAGCAAAATTATCATTTGAAGTTACAACTCCCGGGGCAATAAACACGTTATCTTCAATTTGTGAATAGGCAGTGATATACACATTAGTTTCAATCTTACAACTAGAACCTATTTTACAGAAATTCTCAACAGCTGCTCCTCTGCCTATTATTGTTCTACTACCTACTGTAACATTTTCCCTAACTGTAGCTAAATCTGCAATTAGTGTATGCTGTCCTATGCTGCATCCACAATATATTATAACTCCTGCTCCTATTAAACAGCTGTCATCTACCACAGCAGGGGGAAGCTCATCTTCATCTTTAAATATACTGTTTATGCTTCTCATGGGCTGTTTTCCTATCACAGTGTTGTCATCTATTCTTACATTTCTTCCAATTTTACTTCCTCTATGTATTATCACATTATGACCTATGATACAATTATCTCCTATAACTACTTCATCCTCAATAACTGAAAACTTTCCTATAGTTACATTACTTCCAATTTGGGAAGTATCAGATATATAATTTTCACACATGGGTTCTTCCCTCCTAAATTACTGCATATTTTAAAAGTATCTAAAATATACTTTACTTATTCTTAGTTGAAACCATATCCATAGTAGAAAAATCTTCTATAGGAAATTTTACAGGCATTCCTGCAGCTCTTGATTTATATGCAGCCAAAATTATATCCAATGCCTTTTTACCCTGCTTTCCATCCACAAGAGGATTTTCATTAAGGTTTACAGCATCTATCATATCTTTGAAAAGTGGTATATGTCCAAATCCATAAACAGTATCTGGATCACCCTGCTGAGATTTTAATATTTCATCATCTATATCTCTATGATCTTCAAATTTCCAGGTTTCAATTTTATTTACCGCAAGACCGCCTATGCATACTGTACCCTTTTCCCCAAATATACTTAGGGTTTCTTCTAAATTTCTTGGATAAACACAAGCACTTCCTTCAACTATTCCTATGGAGCCATTTTTAAATCTTATTATAACAGCCCCAAAATCTTCCCCTTCTATATCTCTTAAAAATGTGTCACACTGGGAATATACCGTATCCACTTCTCCACCCATCATCCATTGAAGTAGATCAATATTATGTATACATTGATTCATAAGAGTTCCCCCATCAAGCTTCCATGTGCCTCTCCATGGGGCCTGTTTATAATAATCCATATTTCTATTCCATAGTATTCTGGCAGTTCCATTTATTAGCTTTCCAAATCTATTACTTTCAATGGCCTCCCTAAGCTGTCTAATTGGTTTATTAAATCTATTTTGATGACTTACGCACAGCTTAACATCATTTCTTTCACTGCAATTTATCATTTCCTCTGCATCTTTCGAAGAAAGTGCCATAGGTTTTTCGCATATGACATGTTTCTTATTATCCATACAATATGTGGCTATTTCAAAATGATATCCACTTTCAGTGGCTATAGTCACCACATCTATGTCCTCTGCTTTTAACATCTCCTTATAGTCTGTATAAAGAGTCACTTTTTCGTCCTTTTTCAACTTTTCTATGTATTCACTTTTTAAATTTTCAGTTTTTTCTTCTACTATATCACATAAGGCTACTAAAACAGCTTCTTCATAATTAGCCCTTAAAGCCTCCACATGTTTATAGGAAATTCTGCCGCAGCCTATGATAGCAAACTTTAATTTTTTCATGAAAAACACCTCTTAAAAATAATTGATTGATATATTGAATTATAACTATTAACTACAGCTTATGTATTTTATCCCTGTTGTTTTTTACATCCTTAGTAGCGTTTCTTGTATCGTAAACTATTTTAGCTCTCTCTGCTATACCCTCATAATCATAACAGCTGTGATCTGTGGTTATAATTACTATGTCTGATTCATCTATTACTTCTTCCCAATCTACTGTATGGTATAACTTACCTTTGTGTTTAAACTCAGAAATATAAGGATCATTTATAATTATTTCTGCTCCATTTTTCTCCAAATTGTCTATTACTTTAAGGGATGGTGATTCTCTCAAATCGTCTATATCCTTTTTATAGGCCATTCCCATAATAAGTACCTTTGCACCATTCATTGCTTTCTTATGATCATTTAGAAGCTTCATAGCATTGTCTACAACAAATTCTGGCATTAGGTCATTTATTTCTCCAGAAGTTTCTATTAATTTGGTATGATAATCATATTCCTTTGCTTTCCAGGATAAATAAGAAGGATCAAGAGGTATACAATGCCCTCCAAGACCTGGTCCCGGATAAAACGGCATAAATCCATAGGGTTTAGTTTTAGCTGCATCTATAACTTCCCATACATCTATGCCCATTCTCTTACATAGTATTGCCATTTCATTGGCAAGACCTATATTGATATTCCTAAATACATTTTCAAGTATCTTCTCCATTTCTGCCACAGCTGGCGAAGATACAGTATATATTTCACTTTCCAATATATTTCTATATAAAGTTGCTGCCACTTCCGTACACTCTTTAGTACATCCTCCTACCACCTTTGGAGTATTCTTGGTTTTAAATTTTTTATTGCCGGGATCTACCCTTTCCGGTGAAAAAGCCAGGAAAAAATCCTCTCCACATTTTAATCCACCTTCTTCAAGTATGGGTTTTAACACTTCTTCTGTAGTACCGGGATAGGTGGTACTCTCAAGAACCACAAGCATTCCCCTGTGCAAATACTTTGCAATGCTTTTCCCTGAATTTACTACATAAGATATATCTGGCTGTTTATATTTATCCAAAGGGGTTGGAACACACACAGAGACCACATCCACATCTTCTACAAAACTAAAATCTGTAGTGGCTTTAAGAGAACCTGACTCAACCAATTTTTCAAGATCTGAATCTACTATATCTCCAATATAATTGTGTCCTTCATTTACAAGCTTTACTTTCTTACTCTGAACATCAAAGCCAATAACTTTATATCCCGCTTTAGCCTTCTCCACCGCCAGTGGAAGCCCTACATAACCTAACCCCACTACCCCTAATTTAGCTTTTTTATCTTCTATCTTTTTTACTAGTTCTTTTTTTAACCGTGACATTACCCTAACCTCCTTATTTAAGCTAGTTTATGAATCTTTTCTTACTTTTGTTTTTCCTTGACAATAAAGTCCAGTATATTTTGTTCTATTTTTTTACCGCATTCCTCTGGAGTTATTTTACCTGCAGTTAACTCCATCATTATCTTATTAGCATCCTGAAGTGCCTGAATTTCAGATACATTAGGCAATACTTCTCCATATTGTGACTGCTCTATAAAGGTTTTTAACTTTTCGCTATTTTTAACTTCTTTTATATTATAATCTATTTTAAAAGGAGGAATTCTGCCTGTTATACCAAATAATTTTCCTTTGGAATTATTAATAAGATAGTTTACGAGCTCCCAATCTTTTTCTTTATAGTTTGACTTTGAACTTACATAGACCACCTGTGATGTAATAAAAGACATCATCTGTTTTCCATTATATTTTGGAAAAGCTGCCACCCCATAGTTCAGTCCTGATTTATTTAACTCTTCCAAATCCCAGGAACCACTTATATAAAAACTGGTCTCTCCATTTTTGAAACTATTTCTGGCAGTTATACTTTCTATATTTTCAGGCATTAATTTATATTTTCGAACCATATCTCTAATCATGGTATATCCCTTAATGGCTCCTTCATTATTTAGTCCTATATCTTTTACATTGTAACTTCCATTTTGTTTTTTAAATATGTATGCCCCATTGGCCTGTAATATAGGAAAACTCAAATAAAAATTATTTATATCATATTGAAATCCCAGTTTTTCCCCTTGGGAAATCAATTCCTCTAAAGTTTCAGGCACTTTCTTGACTTTGTTTTTATTATAATAAAGTCCATAGGTTTCTATAGATATAGGTATTCCATACATTTTATTTCCAAAGGTGACAGTCTCAAGGGAAGAAGATACATACTTGTTCTTATCTATTAAATTGTCAGGAACCTGGTCTAATAACTTTTCACTATTTAGTTTTTCCATTCTATCATGAGATACACCGAACTCTATATCTGGTTCTATTCCCCGCTTTGCAGCTTCTATATAGGCTCTGTTATCTCCTTTATCAGAATGAATTTTAACCTTATAACCAGAAGTTTCAGACCATTTGTCTGCCAAAATTCTAAGTTCTGTTATTTCAGCATCTGTGAGATGTGACCAGATAACTATTTCTTTTTTGTCCCCCTGGGTACTAGTACATCCCCCTAGGAAAAGTATACATATTAATAAAGTACAGAGATATTTGCAAAATCTTCTCATAGGAACTTCCTTCTCCTTTTCACTTACATTTTGTATGTTAAACACATTTTGATCTTTTAAATTTTCTTTTAATTAAATCTATTATAGTGTTAAGTTCACTTACCTTTAAAAGCAGCAGCATCGCTGCATATACTAAAACACCAACTACAATTGAAATTAATATTATTATCATTTGACCTTTAAATCCTATCAAAAATTGTGTTAAATAATCATTTATAAAAAATATGACTACACCCATGGTTACTCCTGAAGTCAATATTTTAATTCCACATTTGAGCATATTAACCCCATTAATATTTCCAATTTTCTTTCTCAAATCCTTCACAAGAAGTACACAGCTTACAAGAGCAGAAATTGTAGTGGCTAATGTAAGCCCCCCTATCCCCATCTTTTTAACCAGTACTATACTCATAACTATATTTACCCCCACACCTATAGCTCCATTTATCATAGGAGTAGTAGTATCTTGAACAGCATAAAAAGATCTGTTAAATATATCTCTTATACCCCAAAATACCAAACCGGATATTAAGAAAAACAGGGCTTCTGCAGTCATGTTAACTGCCTTTTCATCAAAAGCACCGTGCATAAAAAGTACGCTTATTATAGGAATTCTAAGTATCAAAAGCCCTATTATGGCTGGAATCACTATAATATTGATATTATTTACTGCACTACTTATATGCTCTTTAAATTCATCATATTTTTTAAGATTTCCACTTCTAGATAGAGACGGAAATATTACTGTAACTATAGCAGATGCAAAAGTAAAATACACAAGCATATTCAATTTATTGGCATAATCCAGGGCTACTATACTTCCCACTGCAAGACCGGAAGCCATTCTCTTTTGAACTACTTCATTTACCTGATTAACTCCCGTTCCTATAATGACCGGTGCAATAAGCATAAGCATTTTTTTTATCTTTGTATCTTTAAAATCTATTTTAAAACTATATTTATATTTATTTCTTATAAGCCAGGGAATTTGTATTACTATCTGAAGTCCATTTCCAAGCATTGTAGCTGCAGTAAGTCCTACAATTCCATGGTGATTTCCAATTAATATGTAAGTTATTATAGGTATATTCATCACTATACCAACCAGTGCCGGTGCCACAAAATCATCTAGTGTTTGAAGCACTGCAGTATAGCCGCTGTTTAAACTCAAAAACAATATATTTATCATACTTATTTTAGTTAAGAATATAACAAGATTATATCTTTCTCCTGTAAAACCCGGTGCAATAACAGCTACTATTTCTTTGGTAAATATCCATCCCATCACACATAGAACAATTGAGATCAACATGAGAATATTCATTATTGAATTAGCAAATTTGAACATTCCCTCCTTGCCTTCTCTATTATAACTTTCACTAAGTAGAGGAATAAAAGTAGTAGTAATGGCAAGCCCAAATAAATTAAACAGAAGATTTGGTATCGTAAGTGACATAAAATATGCATCTGAACTATTAGATGCGCCAAAGGCACTGGCAATAAGTACATCTCTTACAAACCCCATTACTCTGCTTGCCATTGAAATCACCATTACTACTCCAGCAGCTTTAACAAGTTTATCTCTTTTCATGTTTTCCTCCAAATAATCTTTCCGCAGCAATTTAATAGTATTTTTACATATTTAAGAACAATAGATTCTATCTTTAAGTATTTTATCACTAATTAATTTCATATACAATGAGTTAATAGTTCTAGTATTTGGCCAACAATTAATAACTAATTCTTCATTTATGCCCTAAAAATATTTTGCTAAGCAGCAGATTTTTATTAAAAATATACATAGACATCATTATAGGCAAAAATCCTGCCAGAAACATTATGAGAATTACTATATTGTAATTAAAGCCCAGCACTTGATAAGTTACTACTCTAACTCCCGTTTGAAAAAACCAGGATAATAGATAAATATCATAACTATATTTTCCTATATTTTTAAATAACCTTCCTACAGAACCATTCACTATTAAATTTGACAGCATTAAAAATATTCCGCTTCCAAAAAGAGAAGTAATCAAATTATGATAAGGATACATTGTCTTTGTAGGCTGAAATAAATTTAAATTTAAGGTTACAATAATTACAGAAAATATTACGATTATTATCTGTTTGTTCTTAATATTTGACCAACTTTTGTAGACACTATTTAAGTAAATTCCAAAGAAGAAATAAAATAAATAGTGGACTACCCCATAAACATACATGAAGCCTACTTGTTTTGTAAAAAATAAATTTAACATTAAAGTTATTACAAGCGTTATATTTAAAGGAAGCTTTTTAAATAGTGGTGCTACTGCAAACATAAAAAACAAAGTGTATATAAACCAAAAATATTGTATAGGAATATCTAAAGGATAAAATATTATATTTATTATTAAATCATTTAATTTTATAGGCCTTACAGCATAGTTATTCATATACAGCTTTATAGGTACTGCAATTAAAGATACGGAAATATAGGGAATCATAAGTCTTTTAAATTTGCCATAAACAAATCTGCCATAACTTTTTAAAGTACTTATTTCATATATTTTGTAGGCAAAAAAACCTGATATAACAAAAAACAAGGGCATGTGGAATGAATATATAAGTCTATATATGTAAGCATAGAAAACACTTCCATTAAATTGCGCATCGGGAAAAGAATGTCCAAGAACCACTAAAAATATACCTATTCCCCTGGCTATATCCATATCTTTATAATATTTTTTCATAATAAATTACCACCCTTTGTTACAATTCACGATTCACAGTTCACAATCGAAGAGCAATTATATTTTTTCGGGCATCAGGTATGCCAGAAGTAATCCAAGTCCCAGTCCATTGGTAAGCAGAGTAGTCAATATAGGTCCATTAAATAATGCCATTACACCTCCAAAGAGCAGTGCGGATACTAAAAATATATTTTTATTTTCTACGGATTTTATGACTATCATTATAAAATACAAAAGTATGGCAAATAGAATTATTCCTATAATACCAAAATTCATATATGCATCTCCATACCAGGTTACATTTAATCTCATATCAGATCTCCCATAATATACTGTTCCCATATAAAAATTAGGATCCATATTATATATATTTTTGAAGAAGCGTCCAAATATACTGTGGGATAATAACATCTTAGGATACATCCAGAAAAAATCATAATACTCCAAGGCTATTAATGGAGGAAATAAAAATATTCTTATAATTATGAGAAGATATATAGATAATTTTTTAAAATAAAATGCAACAAGACCTACTACTATAGATAAAAGCATCATTTTTTCTATAAAACTTCTCTTTATTCCTCCTTTTAAAATCACTGCAAAAAATGGAGCCAAAAGTAAAACGGCAAACTGACTCTTGTAGGCTGCATATCCATATAGAACTAACTGCAGTATAAATGGTATAAATATAAGCTTATATTTTTTCTTATATATTAAAAATGTAAGTATAAAAGGATTTATTACATTGCCAAGCCATTGTATAAAATAATCGTCAAATCTCCCTGCTGTGTCCCTGTAATTCAATCTCACACCATATACATCTTTAAAAGCTTCTATTATATTAGTGGGAAGTCCCAAGGTATACACCAGATATGAATATCCAATTACCATAAAAGCTATAATACCTATCCAGAACACTTTAGGGGTGATTTTAATTTGTGGAATTTTAAAATCCGGTTTACTTACGAGCAATATACCTATTACAGCAATAAAGGTTATTAGATATATATATATTTCTGAATTTTTACTTTCTGCCAGTCCACTCATAATATATACTATTAAAAGAGGTGTTATATTTAAAGTTAAAAATAAGAACCAGTATAGACTTGACAATTTATCAATTTTTGAAGGTACTAAAAATATTAAGGTGTAAACTATAATTACAAATAAAGGCGCCATAACAAATACTCTTTTTAAAATACCTGCATTTATTATGAAATTAAAGGATTTATAATATGTAATGGATCCAATGTATCCTACTGTTAATCCGGCTATCATAACTATGTATAAAATGAATGAGGTTATCTTACTGTTTTCATTTCCTATGTTACAGATTTTATGTATCATTTTGGGATATCCTTCCTTTCACTGGTTATTTGTTTTCTAAGATGCTTTTTTTAAGCCAGTAAAAAAGCCAACTACAGTTCCTAAGCCATACATAATGTGAAGTAAAAAAAATAGTATAAACATTAACGGTATATATTTCACCCCGTTTTTTACACCTATTTTTATACATTCTACCATATCTACAATAAAATAGCTTCCTAAAGCTGCAATCTCTATTATTTTACTTGGGAAAAAAAGTTTATAGCTTAGTCCAAATATTATTATAGTGAGAAAAAATATTAAGGGTACAAGATGTCTTATTCTCACTATATCTCTGTTATTAATAAGGGATTCACCTATTACCCTGCCATTGCCATAATTTTGAGATAATACCTTCTTTACACTGCTTCTAGGTTTATAGTAGGCTATTATGTTTTTATTTTGATATATTTTATATCCTCTTTTTAATATTCTATTGTTTAAATCGTTATCTTCACTTCTTGTAAAACTTTCATTATAAAAACCAATTTCATCAAATATCCACCTGTAGAAAGCTCCATTCCAAACCGTATCTACAAAGCCATCGTAATCCTTCTGTCTAAATTTGGCTACGCCTATGCCAAATTTGCTTTCATGAAGAAAAACAATACAGTTTTCCACATAGGATTTTGAAGTAAGCAAATAAGTAGGTCCTCCTACATTTACCACATTATCTTCTTTAAATTTATTTAATGTATTTACACATTCCCTTACATAATTTTTATCATATAATGCATGGGCATCAACTCTAACCACTATATCTCCTTTTGACATTTTTATTCCCTTGTTTAAAGCTGCAGATTGAATTTTCTTTTCATTATCTATTAAAGCTATTTTTTCATTTTCAAAACTTCTCAATATATCTCTTGTAGAGTCTGTGGACATACCATCTATCACTAATATTTCAATAATGTTTTCATAAGTTTGATCAATTATAGATTTTAAACATTTGTCTATATAAAGTTCTTCATTATACACAGGAATTATTATTGAAACCGTATGTTTTTTATACATATGAATCTCCTTTAACCAATTTTCTGTTTCAGAACCGAAAATAATCACTGCAATTGTGCACTGTGAATTATGAATTGTAAATTGTATATATAGCATTTAATTTTGATTCATTACTTTCCCAGAAATAATTATTTTTTGCTTTTCTCATATTTTCTATTATATTATTTTTTTCCGCCGGATCTTTTAGAAGTTTCTCTATAATGTGTTCTATTTCTTCTTTAAGATTTTTTCCTTCTATTCCATAGCCAAAATTATTTTTCCAAACCTCATGTCCAAACTCCGTAACTTTATTGGCAATAATAGGTGTCTGTGTTATTATGCTTTCATAAAACTTATTGGGCATTGATATGGTAGCCGTATCTCCTGGGTAAAAGGCATAAGTTATATCTATATTTTTATACAGTTCTTCAAGTTCACTTATATTGTAAGCACCTTTTATTTCTACATTTGAAAATTTTTTGGAATAACCTGCAAGTTGTTCTGCATATATTCCCCACCCGCAAATTATCACCTTTACAGCTTTATCATATTTCTGAGCCGCATCAATTAGTGCCTTTATCTCATCATAATATCTAACAGAACCTATAAATCCAATTCTAAGTAAATTATCTGAAGTTTTTTCTATATCATTAAATAAACTTTTATAAGGTGCATTATTTACTATGTAAATATTTTTACTTCTTTTTTTATAAACTTCCTTCATCTTAGGAGTAACTACTATATGAGTATCTACCTTTTTTACCATGTGTCTTTCCAGTAAAATAATAAAATAGTATATAATTTTATTTAAAAGTCCCTTTCTGTTGTAAAAATACATGTAAAACAAATCGTGTTCATCATATGTAAGCTTTAATTTAAGCTTTTTATTTATATTATACCCTATAAAAAGTCCGTCAAAATCATGACAGTGCAGCGCCTGAAAATTTTTATCTTTCAAATACTTGTATACATCCTCTTTGAAATCTAAAAATTTAAAAATTTGCTTATATCCTGTGCCATATTCTGCATTTCCAAAAAATCTTACTATATGTATTCCATCTAAATCCTCTTCCGGTTTATCTATATAAGTTCCCTCTCTATCCCAGCACAAAATAGTTATTTTGTGGCCAAGTTTTCTCAGTGACTTTGCCTCTTTATATACTCTGGGATCCGGATCAAATCCATTGGTCAATATCATTGCAATATTCACTTTCTTCACCTCATAATTTCATTGTATATATCAATAGTTTTTTGTGCATTTCTAAGCCAGGTAAATTCTTTTAATACAGTATTTTTACCATTTTGTCCTATAATTCTGGCTTCAGACTTATGACTTAATATATAATCTATGGTAAAAATCAGATCTTCCACCTGATGGGGTTCAACTAAAAAACCATTCTTTTTATCTTCTATAACATCTTCTATTCCCTGACCCCTGACCCCTATAACTGGTATTCCACTGTTCATAGCTTCTATATATACTATTCCAAATCCTTCTTGCCAGCTGGGAAGTGAAAAAACATCGCATTTTGAAGACATATATTTTATTACCTTAGAATGAGGCAATCTGCCTAAAAAAACCACATTTCTATTTAGATTTAGATCATTTACCAGTTTTCTCAAATTTCTATTTTCTTCTCCATCTCCAATTATATAATACACTAAATCTGGATATGTTTTTATGAGTTCTGATACTGCTTTTATATTTAAATCTATACCTTTGGTTTTTATTAAAGCAGACACACTTAGCATTATGTGACTTCCTTTTAATTTAACTTGTTCATTTATTACATATTCCTCAGGGTTTATCCCATTATTTATAACTACGGTTTTATTTAAAATATGCTTTTCCTCTATAACATTTTTTAATTTATTACTGACAGTTATTATTTTGTCTGCATCTTTTAAAACTTTAAATACAGCTTTTCTACACATATTATTCTTCTTTATGGTATACTGAAAATCCTGACCATGAATGGTTACTACAAAGGGTACATTGTATTTTTTACTTAAAAAAATACTGGCAAAACCCACGGGTATAGCAGTATGTGCATGTATGACATTAAATTTAAATCTATTATATAATTTATTTATGGTTCTTTTTATACCAAGATACATAAAAATTCCAGAATATTGCAAAAACACTCCCCGTGGGAACTCTATATATCTCGGATAAAAAACTTCCACCCCATCAAGAAATATTTTAGCGGGAATATCAATATAAGCTTTATATTTTTTTATTATACCTAAAAAAGATGGCACATAGGGTACCGGGCATATTACCTTAACTTTACAGCCCTCATTTATAAGCTTCTGCACCTGTTTATGGACAAAAATACCCAAAACACTATTTGAAGGTGAGGGATACATATGGGAAATAATTAGTATATTCTTCATGGGCTTATTCATCCTTTTGTTATTTTTTTCTCTTATAAGTAGGAACTTTTTTTTCTATAAGCTGAATTATCTGCTCTTTATCCTGATCTAACACTTTTTTAAATTCATCAATAGATTTTTCTATAAAATTCATATCTATCTTAGTAGGTTTTTCTATAAATATTTTATCATGCTCTGTAGAGGTCAATGCTACTTCATTCATAAGCAATTCTTCATACAGCTTTTCCCCCGGTCTCAGGCCTGTATATTCTATTTTTATGTCCATATCCGGTTCATATCCTGACAAAGTTATAAGATCTCTGGCTAAGTCTACTATTTTTACAGGTTTCCCCATATCAAGCACAAAAATTTCTCCTCCGGCAGCTATAGCACCTGCCTGAATTACCAATTGAGCCGCTTCTGGGATTGTCATAAAAAATCTATTTATTTCAGGATGAGTTACTGTAACAGGTCCGCCGTGGGCTATTTGCCTTTTAAATAATGGGATTACAGAACCATTACTCCCCAGTACATTCCCAAATCTTACAGCCACATATTCAGTTTCACTTACTTCATTAAAAGCCTGCACCATTATTTCACAGAATCTTTTTGTAGCCCCCATAACATTAGTAGGATTCACTGCTTTATCCGTACTTATCTGTACAAATTTCTCTGCTTTAAATTCATCACAGCATTTTAAAACCTCATAAGTCCCAATTATATTGTTCTTTACTGCTTCTTGAGGATTACCTTCCATGAGAGGAACATGCTTATGAGCGGCTGCATGAAAAACTACCTGGGGGGTATACTTCTTGAATATATCCTTTAATCTATCACCGTCTCTTATAGATGCGATAATTATTTTTTTGTTTAAATCAATATAATTATAGTTTAATTCCATTTCAAGATCATATACATTATTTTCATATATGTCTAATATAAGTAATTGTTTGGGCTGAAATTTGGCTATCTGTCTGCATAATTCAGATCCTATAGAGCCGCCTCCCCCTGTAACCATTATAATTTTATTTTTTATATACTTGCTTATATTTTGGGTATTTAATTTAACCTCTTCTCTTCCAAGCAAATCTTCTATATTTACATCTCTAAGTTTTGTAATGTTTATATTTCCGTCTATCATCTCATATATACCCGGTAAAGTCTTTAGCTTGCACTTTGTATTTTTACATATGTTTATAATTTCTCTTTTTGTATGGAGGTCAGCAGAAGGCATTGCAATTATTATCTCTTCTATTTGCTTATTTTTGCATACTTCTACTATTTCATTTCTTCCCCCTAAAACTTCTATACCCTTTATAAGTTTTCCCTTTTTAGATTTGTCATCATCTATGAGACCTATTATATTATAATTGAAATTTGTATGTTTTTTTATTTCTTTTATAAGCATGGCAGCGGCATCTCCTGCTCCAATTATGAGGAGATTTTTATGTCTTCTTTTTGTACAATTTTCTTCCTTTTTATCTCCAGAAAGTCTATATGTAAATCTTATTCCGCCCAGTGCCAATACAGACAGTATCCAGAGAATTATATGTACTGTATAGGGAAATCTATAATACCTGTTTTCCAAAATTTTATAATTCATAAAGTAACTGTAAATTATAAAAATAATATTAGATAGAGACACAGAGTACACTATAGAAATTAACTCTTCCACAGATGCATATTTCCATATATTGTTGTATAAATTAAAAAATTTATTGCACACCAATGTCACTATAACAACAGGAACAACAGATAACCTAAAAAATATCATATATTCCGGTGGTATATTAAATTCAAATCTAAGTAATAAAGCAAAATATAAAGAAGCTATGAGAAAAAATATGTCATACACTATAAGTTTTTTGTCTTTCTGCATTTAAACACTTCCTAAATCCATTGATTATATAAACTCTCCTTATCTATTTTACATCATAAAGAAAATTAATCAACATATTTTTGCCATCCAGCAATTATACATATAAGCTTAACATTGCCATAATCATTTTTGCTGTAATTTAACATATAGTTAAATTACAGCAAAATCAAATGTTACCTTATTGCAATTGTTTCTCCTTTACCTTATCGGTTACTTCATCCTTAACTTCTTTAAATATGGTCTGTTCTTTCAACCCTAAAAGATATTTCATAAAAGGTTTTTTTAGTTCTTCTTTCTTTAATGCAAATTCCACTGTAGCCTGAAGGAATCCAAGCTTATCACCCACATCATATCTTCTTCCTTGAAAAGTATAAGCGTACATAGCTTCATTTTTGGCCAGAGTTCTAAGGGCATCTGTAAGCTGTATTTCCCCTCCTTTTCCTGGAGTAGTATTTTGTAGTATTTCAAATATAGAAGGGGTTATTATATATCTCCCGAGTATAGCCATATTTGAAGGAGCTTCTTCCACTTTGGGTTTTTCTATTAAATCTTTAACCTTATATACACTATTTTCTATGTACATACCTTTCACTATGCCATATTTGTATACTTCTTCTTTAGGTACTTCCTGTACTCCTATAATTGAAGTTTTATATTCATTATAACAATCTATAAGCTGCTTTAGACAAGGGATTTCATTATCTACCACATCATCTCCAAGCATTACCGCAAAAGGTTGATTTCCTACGAAAGTTCTGGCACAGCCTATGGCGTGACCAAGACCTTTAGGTTCTTTTTGTCTTATATAGTAAATATCTGATATGCTGGATATATCTCTTACTATTTTTAAAAGATCTTCTTTTCCTTTTTTTTCTAATTCCCTTTCTAATTCTATAGATTTATCAAAATGATCTTCTATAGCCCTTTTATTTCTTCCTGTTATTATCAATATTTCTTCTATTCCAGAGGCTACAGCTTCTTCTATAATATATTGTATGGTAGGCTTATCTACTATGGGAAGCATTTCTTTAGGTTGGGCTTTAGTAGCAGGTAAAAATCGTGTGCCAAGTCCTGCAGCAGGTATTATAGCCTTTTTTACATTCATAATAAATCCCCTTTCAATTAATTTTTAATTTCTATCTACTGTTTTATTGATTATGCCCTCTAATTCCACTACCACCTGATCTTTTGGATCTAGTTTCTTTGCAATTTCCAGATGAACCTTAGCATCTTTTAGATTTCCTGAATTCAAATAACATAATATGAGATTTGTACATATCTCCACTGATCTAGTGGCTTCAAAAGCCTTTCTTAAATAAGCTATGGCCCCTTCATAATTTCCTAAAGACGCATAATTTATTCCCATTTCATTTACCACTTCCACTAAACTGCTATCTATATTTAAAGCTTCATTCAAATAATAAATTGCTTTTTCGTGATTATTAATCATCCTGTATCCCACAGCTATATAGTAATAAATAGAAGCATTGTTACCTAAAATATCTATGAGGGGAATTAAATACTTTAAAGCCTCCAGAGGATTACTTTCTAAAAGTTCCTTTCCTCTGTCATAACTTACACAAGACTTCAGCCACTGCTTCATATCTGTTACCTCTAGAGTTTCTTCTCCACCTTTTACTATGTAGTTATTTATACAAAACAGTGCCCTTTCATAGTCTCTTTCTTCTTTCTTTATAATTGCCTCATATAAATAAGGCAGAGCATAATTATCTTTAAGTTTAGCCTTTTGTAATATATTTAATTCCTCTTCTTTAAATATATTATCTTTTTTTCTGATTTCATCTGCCATAATTATAAGTTTATCATATATCTCCAGAGTATCTTCTATCTCTGATAAACCCTTTAAAATTATATAGGCTTCTTCATAATTTTTGCTTTTAACATTTTTTCCAATTATACTTTTTATAAACTTATTATTATTTTTATCCTTAGAAATTATCTTTTTGTAATATTTGTTGAATCTAAACTGCTCATCTGCTCCCAGCACATAAAACATGCCCTCTATAAAATATGTTACAGGTATTTTATCCAGATTATCCTGTAGTTTAACGCTGTCTACTATATATTTGGAATTTATGGGTATATATATATCTTCTTTTAATGAAACATTAAATATCTTTTTAATATTTTCTTTTTTTACTTCTAAAAATAATAATTTAGACAATTTTTCTGCAAAATAAGATTTTATATTCATAAGTTCTGTCACCTGCACATTTTATTATTAACACTTTGCATCTTTGATTACATTCATTACATTTTGCTTTAATATTTCCATTTTTTCTTCAGAATCTTTAAAGCTATTTCCTATTACTGAAAAATAAATTTTTATCTTCGGTTCTGTTCCTGAAGGTCTTACTACAAACCAACTCTTATCTTCCATGACAAATTTAAGTACATTTGACTTTGGAAGCTGTATTATATTTTCAGTTATATTTACAAGATCTTTTTCAATACTTAATTTATAGTCTAGTTTTTTGACTATTTTTACTCCCCCAAGCGTTCTTTTCATAGAATGTCTCAAATACTCAAGTATTGTGTCCATTTCTTCACAGCCTTCTCTGCCTTTAAGTTCTATAGAAATTATATTTTCCTTATAAAATCCATATTTGTTGTAAAGATTAATCAAGGCCTCGTAGATATTTATTCCTTTCATTTTATAATATAAAGCCATCTCACATATTAAAGTAGACGCAATCACAGCATCTTTGTCCCTTACAAAATCTCCTGCTAAATAACCATAACTTTCTTCAAATCCAAATATAAACTTCTCATCCTGGCACTGTTCAAATTCCTTTATTTTTTCTCCTATATATTTAAATCCCGTCAATACATCTATAAGTCCTACATTATACTCTTTTGCTATATCTCTTACCATTTCCGTAGTTACTATTGTCTTTATTATAACACCATTTTCAGGCAATCTATTTAACTCTTTAAGTGATGATAAAATATATTCTGTCAAAAGAATTCCCACCTGATTTCCGGTAAGTGTTCTATAATTATTGTCATCATATTTTACTATAATTCCTATTCTGTCACAATCAGGATCTGTTCCAAATATTATATCTGGCTTTAATTCTTTGGCAAGCTCTAAAGCCAATTTAAATACCTTGGGATCTTCTGGATTAGGACATGCTGCTGTAGGAAAATTTCCATCTGGATGTTCCTGTTCTTTTACTATAAATACATTTTCATATCCCAGTTCTTTTAAAGTTCTCCTTACGGGTATATTTCCAGTTCCATGAAGAGGTGTGTATATTACATTCAAATTTTTTCCACAGGAAGATACCATATCTTTTCTTATAACCATCTGTTTTACTTTTTCTATATAGGGCTTATCTATATCTTCCCCTATTATGTTCAAAATTTTTCTATTCTCTGCTTCTTTTATATCCATACGCTTTATTTCAGAAAAATCATTCACATTGTTTATATACCTGAGTATTTTATTTGCAATTTTATCTGTTACCTGCCCCCCATCTTCTCCATAAACCTTATATCCGTTATAATTTTTAGGATTATGGGATGCAGTTATAACAATACCTGCTTTGCATTTAAGCTCTCTCACCGCATAAGAAAGCATTGGAGTAGGATGAAGTGTACCAAAAAGATTTACTATTATACCATTTGCACATAAATTGCCTGCAGCCGCTTTTGCAAATTCTTCAGACATTATTCTACAATCATAGGCTATAGCTACAGAGATATTATTGCCATATGTCTCTATAAGATATCTTGACAATCCCTCAGTGGTTTTTCCAATAGTATGTATGTTCAATCTATTAGTTCCAAGACCTATTATTCCCCTAAGACCTCCTGTACCAAATTCTAAATCTTTATAAAATCTATCTTCTATTTCCTTTTCATCCTTTATGTTTTTTAATTCTAATTTTTCCTCATCATCTATATAAGATGAATTTAACCAGAATTCATACTTTTCTCTATACATATTTTTACCTCCCACATGCAATATTTAGCATTTACTATTATACTATAAATTTCATAATCAAAAATACCTATAGTATTATATTTTACTTTATGTACATAATTTATAAATATGTTATTAATACATTTTATTATTATGTAAAAATTAGCTGCATATTATTGAATTTATAGATCAATTAACATATAATGATATTAGTTTTTATTAAACGTGTAGCCAACCCTTTAATTTTTAAAGTTAAAGGGATATTTTTATGAAAGAAGGTGCTTTATCAAGGTGTATAGATTAGATCAAAGTGAAACTCCACTATTTGATGCATTAATGGAATATGTAAACAGGGACACCATACCTTTTCATGTGCCAGGACATAAAAAAGGTGTGGGAATGGATAAGGAATTCAAACAATTTATAGGAGAAAACCCCTTTAAAATTGACGTTACTGTATTTAAACTAGTGGATAGCCTTCACCATCCTACAGGTCCAATAAAAAGAGCTCAGCAATTGGCTGCAGATGCCTACGGTTCTGATGCTGCTTTTTTTTCCATTCACGGTACATCAGGAGCAATACAGTCAATGATTATGTCCGTGGTAAATTCCGGTGACAAATTAATAATTCCAAGAAATGTGCATAAATCTGTTACTGCAGGAATTATACTAAGCGGTGCAATACCTGTATATATGCAGCCGGCTCTGGATAAAAGGGTAGGAATTGCACAAGGTGTTACTCCTGAAACTGTGGAGGATACTCTAAAGAAGCATCCTGACGCCAAGGCTGTCTTAATAATAAATCCTACCTACTATGGAGTAGCTACAGATATAAAAAAAATTTCAGATATTGTCCACAGTTATGATATCCCTTTAATTGTAGATGAGGCTCACGGACCACACCTTGGTTTTAATGATAATCTGCCCATGTCTGCTATAGAAGCCGGTGCCGATATGTGTGCCCAAAGTACTCATAAAATAATCGGTGCCTTAACCCAATGCTCCTTACTTCATGTCTGTTCAGAGCGAATTGACATAAATAGAGTGCATCAGGTCTTATCTCTACTGCAGACAACTTCTCCCTCTTATATTTTAATGGCTTCACTTGATTGTGCCAGAAGACAAATAGCCCTCTGGGGCAAAGAACTTTTGGATAAATCCATTGAACTTGCAAATTATGTGCGGTATGAAATAAATAATATTAAAGGATTTTACTGCTTCGGAGAAGAAATAGTAGGAAATGAGGGTGTCACAGCCCTTGATCCTACTAAAATAACTATAAACTGTAGAGAACTTGGAATTACAGGATATGACTTAGATATGATCTTATCCAATAAATATCATATTCAAATGGAGCTTTCAGATTTATATAATGTTTTAGCAGTAGGTTCTTTTGGAGATACCAAAGAAGCTATGGATACCCTTTTGCATGCACTGAAAGAAATAAGCACAGAATATTATGTTAAAGAAAATAAAAAATCTGATTTTTTAGATATCCCTAATATACCAAAACAAATAAAAATTCCAAGAGATGCATTTAATTCTCCTAAAAAACCACTTCTCCTAAAAAACAGCATAGGAATGATAAGTGGTGAGTTTTTAATGGCATACCCTCCCGGAATACCAATACTTTGTCCTGGAGAGGAGATAACAAAAGAAATTGTAGATTATGTACAAAAACTAAAGAACACTGGATTGTATGTCCAAGGTACTGAGGACCCTGAAGTAGAATATATAAAAGTAGTAGTATAAACCAACACTTATCAGAAAGCTGAAGCTTCTTCAAAGTGGGGTATAATCATTGCTGCATCCCCTTATAAGTTATTCCCCTAAAGAATAACGTATTCTAAACTAAGAATACTGTCAATAAGGTTCAGATGGAGAAAGTATTACTTATGAACGAACTCCATCTAAACCTTAGAACCACTTGATATATCTTCTTCTGTATATATCTTTATTCCGTTTTTAATAAGCAGTTCTGTTGTAACTCCATTTCCTTTTATGATATTTTTCTTAAAACTGCCATCATAAATTTTATTATGACCACAGGAAGGACTTTTAGATTTTAATATGGCCTTTTTTATATTGAATGCTTTAGCTATATTTAAAGTTTCATAGGCACCTCTTAAAAAATTATCCGTAACATTTTTTCCATCTGAAGTCACTACAATAGCTTTTCTATCCAGCACATCGCCTCCTGTACCTCCACGTATTTCACAAGGTTCTCTTGGAGTGGTAAGTCCCCCCAGCTGTTCTGGACATATAGGTATTATTCTCTCTTTCCTTATAAGTTTTAATACCTCCTGAGAAAGATTGTTTTCTCCATTATATTTAGTATTAATTCCACACAAACATGCACTAACCAATATCATTTTTTTCCTCCTAATCAACTCTATTTCAATTCTACTATTGTAACTCCAGTACCACCTTCACCATACTCACCAATTCTATAGTTTTTTACATGGGAATGAGATTTTAACATATCTGTTATAGAACTTCTTAATACCCCCGTACCTTTTCCATGTATTATAGTTACTTCTTTAAGTCCTGCTACATATGCATCATCTAAATACTTATCTGTAATATAGGCTGCCTCTATAGAATCCATTCCCCTTAAATCCACTGACGCAGCAACACTTCTTAAATTCAAATTAGCTTCTCTTTTTAATTTTTTATCTGTGTTTTTAGTGTTTCCCTTAGATGCCCTTAATTCTTTTAAATTAACACTTATTTTCATAATGCCCGCTTGAACTTGTACTTCTCCCTTATTATCGGGTTTTGATAATACCAATACCTTTTGGTTTAGTGATGGAATAAATACTTCTTCACCCTCTTTTACAGATTTAAGCTGCTGACCATTTTCACTTTTAGCTTTATGTAAGTCTTCTTCAACATCTTCCAGCTTATCTTTAAGCATCTTTCTACGTTCTTCTAATTCATGCTTTACAGAAGAACTATATCCCATTCTTTCTAATTCTCTTATGTCCTTTAAAATTCTATCTGCCTCTTCTTTAGATTCCGTTATTATTTCTCTGGCTTTTCTATGGGCTTCTGTAATGGATTTATCCCTTACTTCTTGCAATCTAATAGCTTTCTGTTCATATTTTTCTTTTATTTTAGCTGATTCTCTTTTTAAAATTTCTGCTTCCCTAAAATAACTTTCAGCCTTTATCCTTTTTTCCTGAAGACTTTGAATCAGATCTTCAAATTTTAAAGCCTCACTTGCTATATTTTCTCTTGCATCTTTTATTATAAATTCAGGTAGTCCAAGTCTTTTGGATATTTCAAAGGCATTTGATTTTCCAGGTATCCCTATCATAAGTTTATATGTAGGTTTTAAAGTATCCACATCAAATTCTACTGAAGCATTTTCTACTCCATTACTTTTTAGGGCATAAGCTTTCAATTCACTGTAATGAGTTGTAGCAACTATCATAGAACCTCTATCTTTCAAATTTTCCAGTATGGATACGGCAAGTGCCGCCCCTTCTGTAGGATCTGTACCAGCTCCCAATTCATCAAATAATATTAAAGACTTTTCATCAGAATTATTTATTATATTAACTATATTAGTCATATGAGAAGAAAAAGTAGATAAGTTCTGTTCTATGCTCTGTTCATCCCCAATATCTGCAAATATTTCCATAAAAAATCCTATGGTTGAACCTTCCCTGGCAGGTATCATAAGCCCACTTAGAGCCATAATGTGTAAAAGTCCTATAGTTTTAAGAGTTACAGTTTTTCCTCCAGTATTAGGTCCTGTTATAACGAGGCAAGTAAAATCCTTACCCATATATACATCCATAGGTACTACTGCTTTTTTATCTATAAGAGGATGCCTTCCCTCTATTATATCCATTACACAATTATCATTTACCATAGGTATATTACCATTTAGTTCACTTCCAAATTTAGCTTTTGCAAATATGAAATCCAATTCCCATATTATATCTGCATTATTTTTAATCACAATTATATTATCCTGTATTTCTCGGGACAGTTCATATAATATCCTATCTATTTCAGCCTTTTCTCTTAACTTTAATTCTTTTATTTCATTATTTAAATTCACAAGAGCCATAGGTTCTATATACAATGTTGAACCACTGGAACTTTGATCATGAACAAGACCTGGTACTGAAGCCTTATTTTCTGCCCTTACCGGCAGTACATATCTATCTCCTCTTATAGTATACAAATTATCCTGCAAATAAGAAGAATAATTTCTTATAAGCGAGTTTACCTTATCTCTTACAGAGGCATTTTTATCCCTGAGACTCTTTCTGATGTTATACAAAAGAGAACTAGCCCTGTCTGATATTTCATCCTCACCTTCTATGGAAATAAAAATTTTATCTTCTAAACCCTTTAATGAAACAATACCCTGACAAATATCTTCTATAATTCTGAAACCTTCCCCTTCTTCCTTCGCCTTTACATATTTTTCAAATCTTCTGGAAGCTTTTAAAATAGCTCCTATTCTAAAAATTTGTGCTGGCATAAGTATAGAACCTTTTTGCGCCATTTTTATACCCTGTCTCACATCGTAAACTCCATCAAAGGGAGGATTTCCCCTGGATATAATGAGTTTTAATGCCTCTTCAGTCTCTTCCAAATGTTCTCTTACATCATATATATTATCATAGGGCTTTAAATTATCCACTAAATCCTTGGCTGCATTAGTATTTGTATACTTCTTTAATTCATCTTTTACTTTATAAAATTCTAAAATCCTTAGTGATTTTTCATTCATTTAAATTTATCCTTCCTTTCAAGGCTAAAATTATATCTATTCTACTCCATTTCTATAATGTGATCTTGTAAATTTACTAAAATCGCCTTTAAACTGTTCTTCTTTAAAATATTTTAATATCTCTTTTGTCCTTTTATAATTTTCGTCAATAAAATCAACTCTAAAAGAATTGATACCCATATTTCTTAAATCTTTTATATTTGAAATCAAGTTAACAGGTACTGTATTGTATATATAACTTCTGCAGAATTTATCTGTTTTTAATGTAAATCCTTTTTTCTTCCTGTCTACAAGTAAGAAGTCTCCTTTTTCACAGACTTTATTACAATTTTTACAACTAGATTTGCCTCCAAAAATACTTCCTATAGCACAGTATTCACTCACCATAGCCTCTATTTTCCCATATACTAGTATCTGGCTTCTAAAATTACTATTTGAAATAATTTTTTTTATCTCATTTCTATTTAATTCCACACTCAAGCAATTTCCATTAGTAAACTTGTTATAAACTTCCAAAGCATAATTATTTGTTATATTCAATTTATAATCGCCAAAGATCTGTATTTTATTAGAAAATTTACTTATTATACCTAGATTCCCTGTAACTATTCCCTGTATTCTACTTAAATTTTTATTTATAAATTCTTCTATATAATCAAATTCCATTCTTATTATATTAGGTATTTTGATATATATCTTATCAACTTTAATACTTCCTAAATTAATGTCTCCATTTCTTTGAAATGGATTTATGCATATATGATTAAACTCCATTTCAAGGGCAGCTTCTAACTGCTCACTGCTATTTACAACTGCCATTTTTTCAGGAAGAGAAATTTCATTAAATTTTCTTTTTAAAGATATACTATTTAAAACATTATTTTTTCTATCTATACTTAATATATATTTTTCAATCTCATTTAGAAGTTTTCTTCTAATTTGATTTATATCTGATATAGGTAAAAACCCTTCCTCAAAATTTTCAAATTCTATATTATCAAATTGAAATATGTTATCCCCTGTTTTATTTATACTTTTACATATTCTATCTTTACTCAGAGGTTGTTTTAGTGCTTCTAAAACCTTTTCTCCCTCTACTTTAAAATCTTTGCCCTTAAAATTAGTGCAGAGTACAATAGGTTTTCCCATCTGAAATTCTACTTTCAAATTCAAAGCAAATTTTTTCCTATAGGGATTACTATATATATTTTGTAATCGTGTTATCTGTTCAAAATCGGAAGTTTTATATATTATACTTCCACTATTATATTTAGCTGGTATAATTTTTACCTTTTCTCCTTTATAAGCTTTATTTACTTCCTGCTCATGTTTAATTATCTTAGAAATAGTAAAACCTTCATTTCCAGCTCTCACTCCATCATTTAAAGATATATCTTCACATAAAAAAATGGTTTTATCATTTTCTGCCCTTCCTATTTTAATTCCAGTGTTTTTAGGAAAGGAATATGCCATCATGTCTTTTCCCGTATTCCCATATAGATAAGCCTTGGAAAAACCTTCTCTATTAAATAATTGTAAAAGGTTTTTTTGTGTATCCCTGTTTATACATATATCATTACGCCAGGAAGAAAAATTATCATAAAAATTTTCAATTGCATTTTTATATTCTGTCACAACTCCAGCTACATATTCAGCCCTTTTCATCCTTCCTTCAATTTTTAAGGAAGATGTACCACTTTCTATTATTTTATGCATATCTTCAATAGTACACATATCCTTGGGACTTAAAAGATATCCACTTTTTTCGGTACCTTCTTTTTTATTTACTATTTTATAGGGAAGTCTACAGGGTTGGGCACACCTTCCTCTATTTCCGCTTCTTCCACCAATAATACTACTCATAAGACACTGTCCTGAATAACATACACAAAGGGCCCCGTGTATAAATATTTCCGTTTCTATTTCAAGTTCTTTAGATATATGCCTTATCTCTTTTAAAGAGAGTTCTCTTGAAAGCACTATTCTCTTAAATCCCATATTACTTAAAAAAAGTGCAGCCTCTCCATTATGTACTGTCATCTGAGTAGAAGCATGGATTTCAAAGTCTGGTATATTCTCCTTCAGTATATAAAAAAAGCCAATGTCCTGTATTATAAGAGCATCTACTCCTATATCATATAAAAATTTTGCATACTCACAAGCTTTATTCAATTCTTCTTCTTTCATTATGGTGTTCATGGTTACATAGATTTTTACATTATATAGATGACAATATTTCACTGCATCTCTCATGGAAGTATCATCAAAATTATGGGCATAAGCCCTGGCAGAAAATCTATCTCCCCCTAAATAAACTGCATTTGCCCCTGCTTGAACTGCAGCATATAAGCTTTCCATATTTCCTGCTGGAGCTAACAACTCTATTTTTTTCATAAATCCGTCTCCCTATATATTAATTCACAATTCACGATTTACAGTTCACAATTTATTTGGATGAATTCTTATTTATAGTATCATAAAATAACCACATTATACAATAAATCCACCTAGGAGACCAGATAAATATAAAATCCTATAAATATGATTTGTAGATTTTATGTGTACATTTTTTTTATTTTAGAATAGTATGTACTAGGATATAAAACAACATTATTATCCTGAACTTTTTTAAAAAAGGAGATAATAAAATGGAAAACACTAACTTTTCTTGTGATTCTACCTGTAATGCTAGAATTATAAATGCAGATACACTTGTGCCTGCTACTAATTATCCATGGCCACAAGGAGAATACAAAGTTCCAAAAGTTCTTGCAGAACTTGTGATTCAAATAGATTCAGAGTCAAAGATAAGACTAAATGAGCCTTCTTATGAAATAAAGAGAATAGAAAAACAGATATTCTTAACCCAATGCAGATATATTGCACCAACTAATAAGGTATTTATCGAAGGTTATATAAGAAAAAATATAGAATATGCTGTAAGAGAATGTACTACTGAATCAGGAATAGGAGGAAGTATTAAAGATACTACTGTTCACGTTCCATTCAAAGCTTATACTGAAGTAAAATTTGAAAATTTTCCAAAAGTTTCTCCAAACCTTCCTCCTAGAGTAGCCAGGTATTTTGATAATAAAAGAAAAGGAAAAAATATAAGAGAAGCAGATAGATCCAATATTGAAATTTTTAATGAACCTATTTTTTGTGAACTAGAATGGTCTGCAGTTTTTGATGCAGATATTGACGACAGAGGTATTCCAATTGAGGGATTTATCAATGAAGAAGAATTTGAAGAATTTACTGACAAATCAGTTGTATATTTATGCTTGAAACTATTACAGAAACAACAAATTTCATACTTGGATGGTTCTAACAACTGTGCTAGAAATACTTCCAAGCAGGGTGTTAAAAGACAAGTTAGAAAATCATACCCTACATTGGATTCAGACTGGAATTTTCCAATTGATGAATTAAAGCAAAAAAAATAATATTTATAGAAATAGGGGCTAGTTTTTAGAACTAGCTCCTATTGAAGTTAACAAAATATACTATAATGCATATTATAATATTAGGTGATTCTTACTTCTAAATCACTTGATAATTACATACACAAAGGATAGTGATGTGGGATATATTAAAAAATAAAATTCAAGACTAATTATTTTTCGAATAAATTCTATTTAATAGGGAAGTAAATACGTTATTGTTGAATCATTATTTATTATAAAAAAATCACACCTATGATTTTTAAGCATAATATATAATGTAAATATTGTATACTTCTTAAAAGGAGGAAAACTATGTCAATAAACTTTAATAATTTCACACCACGTCCTGGACTTGTAAATAAGCAAGGCTGCCTGCCGGACCCATCGGAATTAGTTTGTATTGAGGTGCCTAAAGTTTTTGACCAGTGTTTAATTAAAAGATGCCTTTTTTATAATGAAGGTCCTGATACAGACACCTCAGACTGTGAATTAAGGAGTAATCCCTTAGATGAACCAAAAATATTTGCAGGCTGCAGAGATTTCAAAATTACATTAAAATCCGTAGAACAAATCCCTATTATAGGGAAAACTGGATTTAAAAAAATAATTATTTGTTACGTTATATCCTTTTATGCAGACTATATTGACTGTAATGCAGTAAACAGATGCGAACTTTTCGAAATTAATAGAAAAGATATAATTGGAAGCTTCTACTGTCCTGACTCACTCTCTAAGGCATCTAACAGCTCTGTTAATTCCAATAACTTAAATGACTGTGATACAAACATCATAAAACTTGAAATGGTAGCAGAAGCACTTCAGGGAGTATTAACTGAATGCAATGACAGAAAATATCTAGATATCACTTTAGGTTATTATATTATAGTTAAGTGTCAAATAGTAGTACAGCTGTTAATACCTGCTTATAGTTACTGTCCAGTACCTAAGGAGCCATGTGCACCTGAACCTGAAGAAAACTTATGTGATAAATTTATTAAAGCTCCAGTACCTAAATTTTATCCAGATCAAAATTTAAAACCATTATTTTCTGACAGGACTCCAAGCTCAGGAATAGACGAAGATGAATATGAATATGAGGATGAATACCCAGAGGAATACGAAGATGAATATCCAAAAGATAATGGAGAAGAATATAAATGAATTACTCTTAGAAATAAAATAATTCCTGTATCTTTGCCCACATATTTCCATAATTACACAATCTCTAAAAATATATAGACTTGAAAATAAAAGCCCTATATACAATATGTATTTATAAATTATCAAATATACTTGTAGACATATAAACCAAAACCCTCTATACCAAAGTTATTACCTAATCCTATAAATATGACATAATTTAAAGAAGGAGCACATTAAATTACTCCTTCTTTCTAAATAATTTTGTCACTAAGGATTGACTTCTCTCAAAATCCAATTCTTCTTTAAGTCTAGCATTCTCTTCTATTAAAGAATCTATTTTTTCCTTAAGAAGTTTATTATCTTTACTTTTTTTATTTAGATCATTTTTAATATTATTATTAAACATTCTCTGCTTTTCCAATTCATTTTTTGTTTCATCCAATTCTTTTTGAACATTTTGTTTAACTTCCATAAAAAAATTACAGTGTTCCTTCAATTTCTTTTTTTCTTCAAGTATTCTATTGATTTTATCTTCATACTCCTGTACAATAAATTTTTTCTTTTTCATATTAACACTAAATGAATCAATTTTTTCTTTAAGAAGACTATTTTCATAACATATTCTTTTAAATTTATCTTTTATTTCTTCAATACCTTTATCTTCAGCCCCAATACTAGAGTCACTTGATAATTTTTCTTCTTCTACTGCGGATATATAATTTTCAACTAACTCTTCAAAGGTAAAAACATATAAATCCATATCTTCTGTACCATAAACTATATGTGATCCACTTGTATTTCCCATATTTAAAAAATTATATGACTTAATGGGTTCTCTTAAATTCTTATTAAATTTAACTGGAACTTCCCATTTGCCAAACTTATATTCAGAACAGAAAATACGACCTCCTTCATGCCAGCAAGTAAACATTTTCTCATCTATATAAAATATAATTGGTTCAACAGGTTCTATACTGCCCTTGTAAATTTGATATTTTTTCATACTGACATTTTCTTCAATACGGACATGTTCCAGGGAATATGTGGCTCCCTCTTTAATTTTATTAATTATATTATAAGCATAATTTGTATTTAATACTTTAAATATTATATTATCACATTGAACTCCATAAAGCCTTTTAGCTTCACTCCAAGAATGTTTGTAAGTACAATAATTTAAGGATAATTCATCACCTCTATTTGAAATGAAAAAAACATCAATGTAATCTTTCTTGTTTAATTGTATTTCATAATATTTATCAACTTTATCTGATAAAACTATATATTGAATAGTATACAGTTTTATTTTTTTACCATCCCAAAGACAGTGCTTTAAAATTCCCCGTTTACTGCCATCTACTGCAGCCAGTAAATAAAATAGATGCATTTTCCCTTGTAAAATCACAGCTTTTAAATCCTGCACTTCAAAATTATCTTTTCTTATGCTATAAACTCTTTCTCCAATCCACTTTTCATCTTTTCTCCTGCAGTATTTTACTTCATTTCTTTTATTGACATATAATATATGAATTAATTCATCTTCTACACATATTGCAAATTCAATTATTCCTGTATCAATAACTTTTTCTTCAGTCCATTTTTCTTTTTCATATATTATTTTATACATTAATTCACCATTACTATTTAAATAGAATTTCCATACTTCCTTCTTATTATTTATAAATATCCATGGGTATTTATTTATCATAACATTTTTCACCTCCCCCTATTTATATTTTATAAAATCTTTATAAAATGTATTACTAAAATCACAACTATAAATAATGAAGCATACTATATCAGTGTAGGATTGCATATTTTTTTGAAAATAAATATTTAAAAAGGAGGAGAATTTATGTCCATTAACTTTAATAAATTTGTACCGCGTCCTGGTCTTGTAAACAAACAAGGACGTTTACCTGATCCTTCTGAGTTAGTTTGTATTGAGGTACCTAAAGTATTTGATCAATGCCTAATTAAAAGGTGTCTTGTATATAATGAAGGACCTGATACAAATAAAACAGATTGTGAATTGAGAAGTAATGCTCTTGCTGATCCTAAGAGATATCTTGGAAGTAGAGATTTTAATATAAAGTTAATTTCTGTAGATAGGATTCCAATTAAAAGGAATGAAGGTTTCAAAAAAGTTATTATTTCTTATGTTATTTCTTTCTACGCAGATTACATTGATTGTAATAATGTAAATAAAACCGAATTTTATGAAATCAATAGAACAGATGTAATTGGAAAGTTTTACTGTCCGGATTCAATAGCTGAGACTTCCGGTAACTTTACACCTGCTGCTTACCCTAAAGATACGGATTCAAATATTATCAAACTGGAAATGGTTGCAGATGCTTTGGACGGTGAATTAGTAGAAGATTCTTCAGGAAATTTTGTTTTGGATATTACCTTAGGGTACTACATTATTGTAAAGTGTGAACTTATTGTACAATTGCTCATTCCAGCTTACAGCTACTGTCCAATTCCAGATGAGCCATGTGAAGAATCCGAAGAAAATCCATGCGAAATATTCGAAAGAACTCCCGTTCCTAAATTTTATCCTGATCAAAACTTAGAACCATTATTCCCTTACTATGATAGTGATGAGGATTCCACTGAAATACTTTAAGTTTTTTTATATGTGATCACCTTTTTTTCTGGAAATCATATATTATAGTAGAGACTAATGACAAAATTATCAATATATACTCGTAAGCCATTTTTGCTCTAATATATTTAACTTTAATATAAAAAGGAGGATTTCTTTTATGAACTCTATGTCAAGATATTATGATTGTGACCCTTGCAGCAAACATGAGTTTGAGCCTTGCAAGAAAAAGATAGAAAAATTCTGTCCGACTATTATAAAATGCAGCAGCCCTGGTTCAGTTACAATACCTGCTGCTACTGTTGCAGGAACTACTTTTCCTCTTACTTCACTAACATTAGATACTAGTAGATTAGAGGATCCATGCATTAAGCTTGAATTTGCAAGTAATCTTGTTGCAGCTGTTGCCTTTACCGGTACTCTAAATTTCCAAATATTTAGGCAATGCGGCAACCAACTTACTCCTGTTCCTATTGGACCTGCATACACTTTTAACTTGGTAGCATTACTTTCCAGCCAGACATTCTCATTCTTTGTATGTGACTGCAATTCTTGTTTTAGTAATGACTGCTGTACCTATACTGTGATTGCAACTGTTACTAGTGCAGTTACTGTTGGTACCCTTTCTATCAATAACGCAACACTTGGAGCAATAGCTACATGCGGTCCATGCTGCTAATATTTGTGCATATTAAATTATATAACTCAAGGTAACGAGCCTTGAGTTTTTTTATTTTACTCCATCATTATTTAAAAGAGGGTTTTTTTGTTTTTTTTCCTTTACCAGACTTATTTCATTTTCTATTAATTTATGTTGAAGATCTATTACCTTATATTTTTCAGATTGTACTTGAAATTTCAATTCTTTATTTTGTGACATAAGTTTTCTATTTTCATTGATATATTTTTGAGCTGATTCTTTCGCAACTTTCAATTCTTCCTGCAATTTGTTGTTCTGGCGTTCTTTCTCGTTTATGTTCTTGCTGTCGCTACTATTTTCAAGTTTAATTTTAAACTCCATGTTAATTTCCTCTAAAGAACTAAGCTCTTCTTTTAAAAAATCAATCTGTTCCCTGTTGGATTTCTCAATTTCCCTCATTTTATCCAATTCCTTTAACAACTCATGATTGATCTTTTGCGTTTTTAACATATCATCTGCTACGTTAATTGCAGATAAAACAGCAGCTGAGGAAGTGCTTAACTTACCATTATTTTTCAATACATCCTTTATTTTTTTGTCTACATAACTGGCAACCTTATGTAAATATTCCTCTTGCTCGTCTCCTTTTAAATTATATTCAATTCCATTTATAAAAACTGTCACTACATTCATTTAAACACCCTCTCAGATCATGATGTTTTCTAAACCCATAGGGATATTTTATCATAAATCTATTACATATTAAATATATTATTTAAAAATTCCATATATTTCTATATAGATTATACCATAATATACAATAAAAAGCATGTTTTAAGGCTTAGAAAAAGAAAAATATTAATTTCAATCTAAGCCATAAGAATAACTTTATCTAAGCTGTGCTCCCAGTTTGTATTCTAAAGCCTTCAATATTTTATCGTGGACTTTGTTAACTTCAGCATCGGTAAGTGTTTTATTTGAAAGTCTATAAGATATGGAGTAGGCTATACTCTTTTTACCCGCCTCTATTTGTTTTCCTTTATAGATATCAAAGAATTTTACTTTTTCTACCATATTTCCGCCTTGTTTTTTTATAATATCCTCTATATCCTGTACCAATATATAGTCATCTACCAACACTGCCAAATCCCTAGTAACCGATGGGAATTTAGGAAGGGGAGTATATTTATTGTAAGAATTGGCATGTTTATATAATATATCTAAATTAAGTTCTGCTGCACAGCACCTTTCTTCAACCTCATAATTCTCACATACTTTAGGATGTATTTCTCCCAATATTCCCACCAAGTCTTTTTTTATGTAGAGCAGTGCAGTTCTTCCCGGGTGAAAGCTTGGATTTTCACTCTCTCTTTGAAAAGAAAATCTCTCTATTTTTAAAATTTCCAGTATATTTTCTACAGCGCCTTTTAAATTAAAATAATCTGAACTGCCATACATGCCTATGGTTATGATATTCTTTTCCTTAGGAAGTTTATGTGTATCTTCATGAGGGATATATACTTTTCCTATTTCAAATAATCTTACCATTTCATTTTTTCTAGAGTAATTTCTGCTTAGACATTCCAACATTGAAGATAATGTGGTAGTCCTCATTATACTATAATCTTCTCCCAGAGGATTTTTTATAATTACTGCATTTCTAAGAGAACTATCTTCTGGTAAAAGTATTTTATCAAATACTTTTCTACTAATGAAAGAATAGTTTATGGATTGACTGAATCCACTTGAAATCATTGTTTCTATCACTTTATCGTCTAATTTTTGTTTCTCATTTTTCCCCCCCTTTGTACTTACACTTTTTATTATGGTAGAAGGTATATTGTCATAGCCATATATTCTTGCTATTTCCTCTGCCACATCTTCTTTTATATTTATATCTCCACGAAAAGTTGGAACCTCTATTTTTAAAGTATCCTTATCTATTTCTGTCCTCAATGCCAGCCTATTTAAATATTCCGCCATATTTCCCTTCGGTATATTGGTTCCAAGGAATCTGTTTATCCAATTACAATCAACCTCTAAATTATGAGGATAAACTTTTTCATTATATACATCTATAGTACCTTGCATTACCCTTCCGCAATCAAGCATCTCTATTAAATAGCAGGCTCTATCCATAGCCATTTCAGCTAAATTAGGATCCAAATCTTTTTCAAACCTGGAGGAAGCTTCTGTTCTAAGAGCTAATTTTTGAGAAGAAATTCTTATGTTGGTTCCGTTAAAATTAGCACACTCAAAAACAACTGAAGAAGTATCCTCTCTGATTTCAGAATTAAGTCCTCCCATTATTCCTGCAATTCCTATAGTTCTATTCCCATCTTTTATAGTAAGTATGTCTTTATCCAATATTCTCTCTTCACTATCAAGTGTAATAAATTTTTCTCCTTCTGCTGCCCTTTCAACCACTATACTTCCTGAAGTTATTTCCCTTATATCATAGGCATGCATAGGTATGCCCATTTCCAACATCACAAAGTTTGTTATATCTACTATGTTATTTATAGGTCTTACTCCTGCCTCTAGTAGTCTTTCTTCCATCCATGAAGGAGAAGGTTTTATTTTTACATCTTCTATTCCTCTTGCTATATATCTTCTACAAAGTCCGTCTTTTATTTCAACTTTTAATTTGTCCTGTATATTTCCATCATAAGAAGAGCTATATTTAAATTCAGGCAATCTATAGGTTTCATTTAAAGTTGCCGCAGTTTCCCTGGCTATTCCCAAAATACTTAAGCAATCGGGCCTATTAGAGGTTATTTCCAGATCCAATATGGAACTTGTCATATTTAATACCTCTTTTATGTCTTTTCCAATAGGAGTATCCTCCGGTAAAATCATAAGTCCCTCAATCTGTTTATCTCCTGCTATTCCAAGTTCCTCCTCAGAACAGAACATACCGTTTGATACAAGTCCTCTAAGCTTTCCCTTTTTTATTTTTACTCCTCCATAAATGATGGAATCATGTAATGCTACGGGAATTACATCTTTTTCTTTCATATTCTTAGCTGCCGTTATAATTTGCAGTGGTTCTCCCTTTCCCACATCCACCTGACATACAAACAAATTATCTGCCCCGGGGTGATTTTCTATTTTTATTAATTTACCTGTAACTACATTTTGTATATCTTCTCCTGTTGTAACTACCTCTTCTACCTTTGAACCGCTCAAAGTAAGTCTGTCCCCCAACTCCTTACCTGTAATATTTATATCTACATAATCTTTTAACCATGTTACTGGAACCTTCATAATAAAAATCTCCTCTCTAAAATATAATTATGTTGATTAAACTCCGTACTATTAATCTACATGTTAAAATTGATTTAGAAATCTCATGTCACTTTCATACATATTTCTTATATCATCTATTCCATACTTTAACATAACCATTCTATCTACTCCCATACCAAAGGCAAATCCACTATATATTTCAGGATCTATGTTACAATTTCTTAAAACCTGAGGATGAACCATGCCACAACCTAAAAGCTCTATCCACCCTTCTCCCTTACATACCCTACAACCTTCTCCATTACATACAAAACAGGTAGCGTCCATTTCTGCAGAGGGTTCTGTAAAAGGAAAATGATGTGGTCTGAACTTTATTTTCATTTTATCTCCAAACATTTTTCTGGCAAATAGTTCAAGGGTACCTTTTAAATCTGCAAAAGTTATACCTTTGTCAACTACAAGTCCCTCCATCTGATAAAATATAGGGGAATGAGTTGCATCTACTGAATCCGAACGGTAAACCTTCCCTGGAGATATCATTTTTATTGGTGGTTTTTGTTTTTCCATAGTTCTTATCTGTGTGGGAGAAGTTTGAGTCCTTAAAACTAAATTATCATTTATGTAGAAAGTATCCTGTTCTCCTCTGGCTGGATGATTCTTGGGTATATTAAGAGCCTCAAAATTATAATAGTCCAGCTCTACTTCAGGCCCTTCTTCTATGGTAAACCCCATAGAAACAAATATTTCCTTCATATCCTCAAGAACTTGTTCTAAAGGATGACGTCTTCCTATATTCTGCTTTATCCCTGGCATAGTGATATCAATAGTTTCACCTTTAACTCTTGATTCCCTTTCACTAGATTTTATTCTCTGAGAAGCTTCCTCTATTGCATTTTCAAGAGCAGTTCTAATATCATTAGCAAGTTTTCCTATAATTGGTCTTTCTTCTTTGGAAAGTTCTTTCATACCTCTTAATATATGAGTGAGTTCACCTTTTTTACCTAAATATTTAATTCTTATACTTTCTATATCTAAATCTTTTCTCTTATCTTGTAATTCTTTAAATGCATTTTCCTTTATCTGTTCTAATTTTTTTTTCATCTTAAATGCTCCTTTCTAAAAATAACACCAAATTTAAAAATAAAAAAAGCCCCTCCCCTTAAGGGACGAACTAATCCGCGTTACCACCCAAATTGACATTAAAAATAATATCCTCTTTGTATATTTATCGGTATTTCCCGCTTAACTGCTACTTGATATCTTTAGTTTATTATCGATTGAAAGATACTTTAATTTCACAGCAAGTACTCCAGAGCGAACTTCAATATACTTCCATTTTAAAAAAGCTCTCAGCCATAACTTTTTCTCTCTAAAAAACTTTCGTATATCTACTTTCTCTTTCACAGTATTCCAAAACATAATATTAAATTTTTACTTATACCTTTAGATTTTACATACACATTTAAATATTGTCAACACATAAATTCAACTTTTGTCTAACTACTTCAAACATCATTATGGAAGCTGCCACGGCTGCATTTAAGGATTCAGCCCCCCCTGGCATTGGAATATTCACTTCTATATCTGAAATTTTCTTCACATCTTCTGAAAGCCCGCTTCCTTCATTTCCTATTGCAATTATAATTTTCCCCTTTAAGTCCATATTATAAAAATTAATATCTGAATCAAGAGAACTGGATATTAACTTAAAACCCATTTGCTTTAAAGAGCTTACCTTTTCAAGATTTTCATCCTGAATTATAGGTATGTAAAATATAGATCCCATGGTGGCCCTCAGTGTTTTTTCATTATATATATCTACTGTTCCTTTAGTAGTTATAATACCCAGCGCTCCTGATGCGTGGGCACTTCTTATTATAGTCCCCATATTTCCTGGATCTTGTATTCTATCTGCCAAAACATAAAATCCCTGCTCATCTTTAATATTTAACTCTTTGTTTTTTACCACGGCAATTATTCCTTGGGGATTTTCTGTACAGCTTATGCTTCTCAGTATCTCATCTGCAACAAAATATATAGGACATTTCACTTTATTATTTCTTTCCAGAAAAAATCTTTCTTCCCTATTTGTAAAATACTCACTTAAAAATATTTGAGATACATAAAATTCAGAATTAATAGCTTCCTTTACAAACCTGAAACCTTCTATTATGAATTCTTTCCTTCGAATTCTATATTTTTTTTCTTTTAATTTTTTGGCTTCCTTTACATGCAAATTATCCTTACTTCTAATTATATCCATATAACCCTCTCCATATTATTAAATGACCCTTAAATTCAGCTGAATTTGCTATAGAGACATATTCTCCACATAAGACTTGTGGGATAAAAATAAGTGCAGCAAAATCTTGCTCCACTTATTTGATGTATTCCTAAATTTACGCATTTAACTGCGCTTTGGCTACTTGAACTAATTCTGTAAATGTTTTAGGATCATTTATAGCTATTTCTGAAAGCATTTTTCTATTTATATTAATACCCGCAGTTTTTATTCCGTTCATAAATTTAGAATAAGACAACCCATTTATTCTAGCTGCAGCATTTATTCTTACTATCCAAAGTTTTCTAAAATCCCTTTTCTTTAGCTTTCTGCCCACATAGGCATTTCTTAAAGCCCTTATAACACTTTCGTTAGCAGTTTTAAATAATTTACTCTTGCCGCCATAATAGCCCTTTGCAAGTTTTAATATTTTTCTATGATGTTTACGGGCATTTACCGCCCTTTTTACTCTTGCCATAATAAAAACCTCCTTTTAGAATTATTCAGTTACACATAAGGTAATAGTTTTTTCATTACTTTTTCCTGAGTCTCTGAAACATATGCTGTTTTTCTAAGATTTCTTTTAGTCTTTCTACTCTTCTTTGTCAATATATGACTTTTAAAAGCTTGTGCTCTCTTTAATTTACCTGTTCCTGTAAGTTTAAATCTTTTAGCCACACTTTTTTTAGTCTTCATTTTTGGCATAATAAATTCCTCCTCTCAATGATGCTTTTCCTACTTATAAATAAACTTATTGTTACACATAAAAAAAGCGGCCTAAAGCCGCCCTTAAATACATCCCATAGCAAAGAATCTTTATAATAAAAAATTATTATAAACACAACCTTACTAGCTTTGCTGTAAGGTGAGAAACGGCTGTTTCTTCTTAACGTCTTACATTATACTATTTTTATTGACTGCAGTCAATATATAATTATTGGCATTTTCTAAAAAATTCAATTATACATGGCTTATTTTTTTATCTATTTCTTCTTTAAGCTTTAATATAAAATTTTCCAAGGACATAGCTCCTATATCCCCTTCTTTTCTACTTCTTACAGATATATTTTTATCTTTCATTTCCTTATCCCCTAAAATAATCATGTAAGGAACCTTTTGCATCTGTGCTTCTCTTATTTTATATCCTATTTTTTCATTTCTAATATCACATTCTACTCGTATATTATTTTCTTTCAACGTGTTAGCTACTTCTTCCACATAATCTGCCTGAGCATCGGTAATATTCATAACCTGAACCTGCACAGGAGCAATCCATGCAGGGAATGCTCCTGCATAATGTTCTATGAGAATACCTATAAATCTCTCTATAGATCCAAATACTACCCTGTGTATCATAACAGGCCTGTGTTTTTCCCCATCTGCCCCTATATAATTTAGATCAAATTTTTCAGGCATCTGAAAATCCAGCTGCACAGTTCCACACTGCCATGTTCTTCCTATGCAATCCTTTAAGTGAAAATCTATTTTAGGACCATAAAAGGCTCCATCTCCCTCATTAATCTTATAGTCAAGTCCTACAATTCTCAGTGCATTTTTCAATCCCTCTGTTGCAGCTTCCCAATCTTCATCACTGCCCATGGAATCCTCAGGCCTTGTGGAAAGTTCAACAAAATACTCAAAACCAAATATTTTATAAAAATTATCTATGAGATCTATTACCTTTATTATTTCATCCGCAATATCATCCTTAGTAACAAATATATGAGCATCATCCTGAGTAAAACATCGTACTCTCATAAGACCATGTAGTGCACCGGATTTTTCATGTCTGTGAACTACACCCATTTCAGCATATCTTTTAGGAAGATCCCTATAAGATCTTATATCATTTTTGTACACAAGTATTGACCCTGGACAATTCATAGGTTTTATAGCATAATTTCCATCATCTATTTTGGTAAAATACATATTTTCTTTATAATGATCCCAATGTCCTGATCTATGCCATAATTCCTCATTTAATATGATAGGAGTCATTATTTCACTATAATCTGCCTTGTAATGCATTTCTCTCCAAAAATTTTGCAGGGTATTTCTAATTACCATTCCCTTTGGATGAAAAAACGGAAATCCTGGTCCTTCTTCATGTATACTGAATAAATCCAATTCTTTGCCTAACTTTCTGTGATCCCTTTTCTTCGCCTCTTCCATTAATCTAAGATAATCCTGAAGATCACTTTTCTTTTCAAATACAGTACCATATATTCTTTGAAGCATTTTATTATTTTCATTTCCCCTCCAGTAAGCCCCCGCTATAGAAAGGAGCTTTACAGCTTTAGCTCTTCCTGTAGAAGGTACATGAGGACCTGCACAGAGATCTACAAAATCACCCTGTTTATAGAAAGATATTATTGAATCCTCTGGTAAATCTTTTATTAATTCCACTTTATAGGGTTCATTTTTCTCTTCCATAAACTTTATAGCTTCTTCTCTTGGAAGTTCAAATCTTTCCAATTTTATATTTTCCTTAATTATTTCATTCATTTTACCTTCGATTTTTTCAAGCAATTCAGGAGTAAAGGAAAATTCAGCATCCACATCGTAATAAAATCCTGAATCTATAGCCGGTCCTATAGCGAGCTTAACTTCTGGATATAATCTTTTTATGGCCTGGGCAAGTATATGAGAAGCTGTATGTCTCAATATCTTCTTTCCTTCCTCATCTTCAAAGGTTAAAACTTCAAGTTTACAATCTTCATTAACTTCATAATTGAGTTCTACAACTTTGCCATTTACTGCAGCTCCCAATGCCTTTTTGGATAAAGAAATACTTAGTTTTGCTGCAATATCAATTACTTTTAATCCTCTTTCCACTTCTATTTCTTTACCATTTTTTAAACTTATTTTTATCACACCTATTCCTCCTTCAAACAGCCCTTCATATTTTAACTTTCAAATAAATTATTATATCAATAAAATTGAGCAAATAAAAAACCCTTCCCTAAAAATGGGACGAGTTTTGCCGTGGTTCCACCCAAATTAATAGCATCACACTTTATATAAAGTATATCTTAAATGCTACCATCTCTGTGTCCTTAACGCAGGATAACGGAAATACCTACTAAATTTCAGTATACAACTCCAAGGCGGTTTTTAATAAATTTTACTTAAAGGATATTTCAGCCTACAATCCTTCTCTCTTAAAGCAAACGTTCTATCTACTTTCCTCTTCATAGTCTTTATTTCTATTTTCAATCATTATATTATTCTAAAATTATTATGTCAATATAAAAATAGAAGTTTTTATACTCTATACCCTGTTTAAATTATTTTTTATAAGCCTGCAAGTTTTGCAATCATCACAAAATTTAACCCTATGTGTAAAAACATTTTTTATAGTATCTATTAATTCTTTGTTCTTACAATTATGGGCACAATGTATTACTATATTTTCAGGTGAATTCGTTATGAGTGCACTTATTAAAATATCATCTAAATCAGTATTGTCATTATATTTTAATTCCGTTAAGTCTTTAAAAAAACTATCCGTTATATCTTCTTCCCGCTCATTATTTATAATGTATTTTCCATCATTTGAGACAATTATATTCAAATAGTTCATTTTGCTTTCCTGAATTTCTACAAAATATTTTAAAAGTTTTATAAACTCATTATATTCTTTTTCCGCCATGTATTTTTCTACTACCCGATCAATAATTGTCTCTAAATCCTCTAGAAGTTCTTTCATTCTAAAGGTTATAAATCCCTCTATATTTATTTCCCTATTTTCATTTATACATCTGCATATTTTATCTATTATATCATTTTTTTTATTTATATAATAAATAGAATCTTCATCTTTGATTTCCATTTCTCCCCTTAATACTTTTAAACTCTCTTTTTTAATTCCTTCTAATTCTTCATATCTCAAGAAAAAATATGCGTCAGATAAAAAAGCTGCCATATCCTTTTTACAAAATTCATCTATTATTATGTTATATATAATATTAGCAGCATGTATATCAAATATATTGTTAAGTTTATTATTAATTTCTCTGTCACAAAATATTTTAAGGAAGTGAGTATTACACTCGATACTTTCATATATTCCAATAAGTATATCTTTGTGTTTAAAATATTCTTTTATCTCTCTTATTCCCTGCATTATATGATCTCTTTCTTTGTTATATACTATGGTTAACAACAGCATTTATTCACACTCCCTTCCAAAGTAGTATATGTCTAAACAAAATCTCTATTCAATTTTCTGCTGTCAAATATCGACAGTAATAATTTTTAAGATTAAACCATATTATATTAAGAGATTACCTGACTTTCATAGATGAAATTCATCCAATTTTTTAATATAACTTCTGATTTTAGTAATATATTAAAAAATTATAATAAAGTATTGACAATATGTAGATGTGAATATATAATATTATTTGTCACGTAACAAAAGTTTCACGGGCGCATAGCTCAGCTGGGAGAGCATCTGCCTTACAAGCAGAGGGTCACAGGTTCGAGCCCTGTTGTGCCCACCATTATGGCCCAGTGGCTCAGCTGGTTAGAGTGCCGGCCTGTCACGCCGGAGGTCGAGGGTTCAAGTCCCTTCTGGGTCGCCATTTGGCCAGATAGCTCAGTCGGTAGAGCAGAGGACTGAAAATCCTCGTGTCCCTGGTTCGATTCCTGGTCTGGCCACCAGTTTTGCGGGAGTGGCTCAGTGGTAGAGCGTCACCTTGCCAAGGTGAACGTCGCGGGTTCAAATCCCGTCTTCCGCTCCAGTAATATGGCGCTATAGCCAAGTGGTAAGGCAGAGGTCTGCAAAACCTTTATCCCCAGTTCAAATCTGGGTGGCGCCTCCAAATCAATATGAGCTGTGGTTTATCAGTAGATAAACCACAGCTTTTGTTTTATCGGAACGCTTAAATTAGCTAAATTAGTTTTTCATCCACATCTTCATCAGATATACACGGTAAAATTATATTGAAAGTTGTCCCAACATTTAATTCACTTTTCACCTCGATCTTTCCTTTATGTTCACCGATTATCTGAAAACAAGAACTCAGACCTAAACCAGTTCCATTTTCTTTGGTAGTGAAAAACGGAGTTCCAAGCTTAGAAATAATTTCTTTAGGTATACCTGCTCCATTGTCAGTTATTTCCACATATATTTCATTAGTGAACTCATCAATATCAGTTTGAATCTTTAAAACTGGCTGTTCTACATTCTCCATTGCTTCAATTGCATTTTTACATATATTTAAAATCACCTGCCTAATTCTCACTTGGTCACACATTAAATACCGTTCATCATGATTAAAGTTAAATTCAATATTTATTCCTTTTATCAATGATGAGGTCTGAAGCAAATTCTTCACTGAACTCAGTAAATCATATACTGACACTTCCTCAACAGCAATATTGGCTGGTTTTGCTAAAGTTAAAAAATCGCTCATGATTCTATTAATCTCATCAGTATCCATTTTAATTCTTTTAGCACATTCCTTTATTTTTACATCATCTGAGTAAAGCTCAATTAACTGACAAGAACCATTTATTGTAGTTAAAAAATTTCTCGTATCATGAACTATACTGGCCCCCATTTGCCCTAACAATGCCAGCTTTTCTTGATTTATTAATCTTTCTTGATTATTCTGCAGTTCAGTAACATCCTGCATTACAGATATTATTCCAATCTTCTTATTTTCAACATTATATATAGGCGATACTTGTCCAGTTATCTTCCTTTTAATACCTTTTATTGAAACCAGTGAGGCCTCATAGTATTCATCATACAAGTTCCCCCCAAAAAATTTATTTGCTATTTCTTCATTATCAAAATTTATCATTTTATTTATCTTAACAAGAGAACTCCCTATAATATCATCCTTACCTAAGTCTATTAAATTTTGAAATGATACATTGCAAGCAGTTATAATACCCTGATTATTCAATATCATTGCTGGATATAGCATAGAATTTAGAATAGTTTCCGTTTGCAAATTTAAATTTTCAATAGCTTGCTCACAGGCAGCTTCTTTTGATATAAACATAACACCATTTTCTATTTTATGAATATTAACAAGGAGCTTAACTGAATTGCCCTCTAGTGTTTTATATGTTCTAACAACATTATCCACACTTATACCTTTTTCTATTAAACTACTTGGAAGCTCATTCTCATCTTCTCTATCAATTTTTTTAATTTTCTTTAAAAGTTCAGTCATTGTTAACCCAACTATGTTAGATGATTTACACTGAAGTAACTCTTCAAATCTCTTGTTTGCAAAAGTTATCCTTAGCTCCTTATCATAAGTATGGATTGCCAGTGGAATGGCATTTAGTATATCTCTTAATCGTTTATTCACTTCATCCAACTTTAAATAGGGATAATCCATCTCCGTTTTTACTATGCCTTTAAATAGACATATATAATATGTTACCTTTAAAACATGTCCATAAGCCATCACAAAGTCTGTGAACGTTTTATACGTGGTAAAGCAAATTTCAGCAGGTATAAATATCAGAATTGTAATAGCAATGTATTTGTATGTAAACGTATCCTTATTACTTATTTTCCCTTTTAAATTCCATGCTGCAGCAATTAATATAAATATTATACAGTATTCAAATAATATTTTAATATTAGTTATCCCATTTGAAGTATATAATATTGGAAAAAGATTTTTATGAAAAACCATGAGATATGATATACCAATGGAATAAATAAGTGAACCAGATACTCCTATCCATTTGTTTATTTTTATTTTAGATAAATTAGTGGTAATAATTAAAAGTAAAATTGCTTCAGTGATTCTGCTAACAATCCAAAATCTCACTGATAAATCAAAGTAATTCTTTGGCGAAAATCCTAAAGTGGTAAAATAAAAAGTATGCAAAACATCAAAAATTGCTATTGCTAGGAAACCCAATGCTATAATTTGGTTTTTAACAGAATTGCTATAGTATCTACACCATACTACCAGAAATAAATTAGCCGCTATGATTATACAAACTAGCTCCATAGATGAATGAAAAATCCCATTATATTCTTGCCACATTGGAAACACAAGATGTGTAACCACATTAGAAAAAAGCAAAATAATAATTGATTGGATTAAAACGACAGAAAACGGTTTCTCTTTTAGTTTTTCTAACATTATTCTAATCATCGTTATTTATCTCCCATCCCATAATATTGTCTTACATAATTATACCACCACATGAACATTGTGGGAATATGCATATAATTTAGGATAACAACTTGGAATATGTTACTTGTTTACTCCTATTTTTAACTATGTTATAATTTTAACATGGTACTATACTACAAGATGGCTAAAAATAAATATTATCAACCTTTTTAGCAAGATATACAACTTATAGAACCTTTATCTCCAGTTCAAATCTGGATGAGATCTCCTTTAATAAGCAAGATTCTAAAATGATTTTTAGGATCTTGCTTATTATTTTGCTGCCATATAAATTAAGAATTATTTCACTTTTCAAAACAAATATTTGAGAATAAATAATTCGTAAAATACGCCATAAATTATAAATTACCAGTTTATTTTATAGGACTTAAAATATATAATATAAACTAGTAATAAGTAGCAAATTAATTTAATTATATAGATTGGACGTGAGAAATTGAATACCCTTTTAAAGAATTCCATATCAGAAAATGTTAAAAATATAGAAATATCCGGCATCAGAAAATTTTATAATAAGGTTGCCCTTTATCCAGGTGCTATATCTTTAACTCTGGGTCAACCTGATTTTAATGTACCTGAAAAAATTAAGATTGCCATGATAAAAGCTATCGAACAAAATAAAACTACCTATACACAAAATGCAGGAATATTGGAGCTTAGAAGAGAAATATCCAGTTATCTTGAAAATTTAGACATATTTTATAATCCAGAAGAAATCTGCATCACTGTGGGCGGCAGTGAAGCACTTATGGACACTTTTACTGCTCTTATAAATCCCGGGGACAAAGTATTGATACCCACACCTGCCTACCCTGCTTATGAAAGCTGTGTAAGCATTTTAAGAGGTACTGTAATAAATTATAACTTAAAAGAAGATTTTTCTATAGATTTCGATGAACTAAAAAAAATATTGGAAAATGAAAAACCTAAAATAATAGTTTTATCTTATCCTTCTAATCCTACTGGTGCTGTACTGTCTGAAAAAGATAATAAAAAACTTTTTAATTTATTATGTAAACATGATGCCATTGTTGTAAGTGATGAAATGTATGCTTGCCTGTGTTTTAAAGAAAATTATTATTCCATTGCTCAATATGAAAAGATACGAAATAAAGTTATACTAATAGGCGGATTTTCTAAAATGTTTTCCATGACGGGACTTAGAGTAGGATATATATGTGCTCACCCATCAATTATGGATGAGATAATGAAAGTACATCAATATAATGTATCCTGTGCCCCTTCTGTGGCCCAATGGGGTGCCTATGAGGGACTTGTAAACTGTATGGAGGATGTAATCTATATGAAAAATGAATTCATAAAAAGAAGGGATTATATTTATACCAAATTAAAATCCCTAGGTTTTGATACAAATTTACCTGAAGGAGCTTTCTACATATTCCCCTCTATAAAGACCTTTTCTATAAGTAGTGAAGACTTTTGCGAAAAACTTTTAAAAGAGGCTGGTGTTGCTATTGTTCCTGGCTCTGCTTTCGGCTCAGGCGGAGAGGGGCACGTTAGAATATCCTATGCATACAGCATGGATAAACTTAAGCTGTGTATGGAAAAGTTAGAAAGCTGGATGGATTCTTTTTAGTAATTAAGAGTTAAGAGTTACGGAAAATTTTTCTCCACTTTGCTGCGAAAAATCTTAAATTTAAAGCTTATTAGAACAGAGTTCTAATAACAATATTTTAGATTTTCTGCAGCTTCAGCGGAAGAAAATCATCCACAACTCTTAACTCTTAACCATTAACTTTAAATCTTATTATTTACCACCAATTACATCATCCATTGAATAGAAACCCTTTTCTCTATTAAACATAAACTCACATGCTTTTAGGGCCCCTACTGCAAACACTTCCCTGGAAATAGCAGTATGCTTAATTTCTATGGTTTCTCCCTGTCCTGCAAATATAACATCATGTTCTCCTACTATGCTTCCTCCTCTTATAGCATGTATACCTATCTCATTGTGGGTTCTCTTCTTAATACCTTCTCTTCCATTTACAAAATCTAATTTTTCCTCAATAGAATCTTTTATGGTATTTCCAAGAAGCAGTGCAGTTCCACTTGGAGAATCCACTTTTTGATTATGGTGTTTTTCTATTATCTCTATATCAAAGTTTTTATATAAAACTGCACTCATGTTTTTTAATATTTTATTTACCATATTTATGCCTATGGACATATTAGCTGACCTAAACATAGGAATGTATTTGGAAGCTTCATTAATTTTTTCAACCTGTTCTTCACTATATCCTGTAGTACACAGTATAACTCCTATATTCTTTTCTTTAGCATATTTTAAAATGGAATCTAAAGCTTCAGCCCTTGAAAAGTCCAATATCACATCTCCTTCTATATTACACTTAGTTATATCTGAAAATACAGGAAATTTAGATTCCACGCAGTTTTTATCCACTCCAGCTGCTATCGCCAAACTGGAATAACCTTCAGCTAAATTAGTTACTACTTTTCCCATTTTGCCATTGCATCCACTTAATATAATTCTAATCATTTATAAACTCCCCTTAAAAATTATTTGATACACCTTAAATTTAATAATTTTCATAACTTCAACGTGAAAGAAATCAATCTTTCACGTTAAAATTTAAAAAATAATCTTCCGTTTTTATAATAATCTAAATAAATAAAATTTTATTTTATTTCAAAAGACCATAATTTTTAAGTTCTGTTTTTAAAACTTCTAAATTTGCCTGTGACATATCACAAAGTGGAAGTCTCAGTTTTCCTACATTCATTCCTAAAATATTCATGGCAGTTTTCACAGGTATAGGATTTGTTTCTATAAACATGGCTTTATTCAATGCAAAAGAATCCAATTGTATTTTCAATGCTTCCTCTGTCTTGCCTTCTAAAAATAATTTGCACATATTATGCATATCCTTTGGAATAATATTTGCAAGAACTGATATAACACCTATTCCTCCTACTGAAAGTATAGGAATTACTTGATCGTCATTTCCAGAATATATATCAATCCTATCCCTACATAAAGCTTTCATCTGTGTAATCTGACTTATATCTCCACTGGCTTCTTTAATAGCAGCAATATTTTCTATCTCACATAATTCTTTAAGGGTCTTAGGCTGTACATTCATGCCTGTTCTTCCCGGAACATTGTATACCACTATGGGAACCTTTACTCCAGAAGCCACTGATTTAAAATGTTCTATTAATCCTTTTTGAGTGGTTTTATTATAGTATGGAGTAATTACCAAAAGTCCATCTACTCCCACACTTTCTGCCCATTTACTCATATCTACAGATGATTGAGTACAATTATTACCTGTTCCTGCAATAACCGGTATTCGGTTTTTCACTACGTCTACAGTGAGTTTTATAGCATCTTTCCTCTCTTGTTCTGTCATTGTGGAAGCTTCTCCAGTAGTCCCACAAATTATTATAGCATCTGTCCCTGATTCAATATGCCACTCCAATAATTCTTCAAGTTTTTTTAAGTCCACACCTTTATCATTAAATGGAGTAACTATGGCAACTCCTGAACCCTTGAATAAACTCATAAAAACACCTCATTTTTTTTATTTTAAAATATTTATAAAAATATTTATTTCTTATATCATTTAATTAAACATTCTGCTATTTGAACCGCATTAGTAGCAGCACCTTTTCTTATATTATCTGCTACAACCCATAGATTTAATCCAGAATCCAAGCTAAAGTCTCTTCTTATTCTTCCTACGTATACTTCATTATTACCCGCTGCATCTATAGGCATTGGATACTTACCATTTTGCACATCATCTTTTAATACAATCCCGTTGCATTCCTTATATAAATTAAATATGTCTTCCAATTCAAAATCTTTTTTAAGTTCTATATTTATACTCTCACTGTGTCCATACACTACTGGAACCCTAACTGTAGTAGCAGTGATCTTTAGAGTATCATCATGTAATATTTTTTTAGTCTCATCTATCATTTTCATTTCTTCTTTTGTATAACCATTTTCTAAAAAAGTATCTATGTGCGGAATTACATTACCTGCTATAGGAAAAGGAAATTTTTTAGGTGGATTCCCTTTGTATCCTTCCATTAAATCATTATATCCTCCTACTCCAGCACCAGATACAGCCTGATATGTAGAGTATATAATTCTTTTTATACCATATTTATCATAAAGGGGTTTAATTGGCACTAAAGCTTGTATTGTAGAACAATTAGGATTTGCGATTATTCCCTTATTCCATTTTATATCTTCTGGATTTACTTCTGGAACCACTAAAGGTATATCCTTATCCATTCTCCATGCACTACTATTATCTACAACTACTGCTCCATACTTTGAGAACACGGGAGCAAATTCAAGACTTGTACTTCCACCTGCGGAAAAAAGAGCAATATCTATTTTTTTATTTTTAATATTATCTTCTTTTAATTCCTCTACTACATAATCTTTACCGCTAAACTTCAATACTTTCCCGTCAGATTTAGCTGATGCATATAAATATAAATTTTTTACAGGAAAATCTCGCTCTTCCAGCACTTCAAGAAACTTCCTTCCCACCATTCCAGTACATCCAACTACCGCTAAATTGCAACTCATGTTAATTCCTCCTAAAAACTTTATATGATGTTATTACCATTAAAATAAATTTAAAATATTTATATCTATATAACATTTTACACTAAACTCTTGAAATATGTTAATAAAAATAAATATTATTTAGAATAAAAAATAACACATATTCAATATAATTTCTATAATATATGTCATATAATATTCATATGTGTTTATCTATTGAAAGAAAATAATCTAAAATCTTTCATAGCCCTCTTCACCTGTTATGTATAAATCTCACTTTTGAGGTAAAAATAATTTATAGTAAAAGTGGGGGAGGATATAAAAATGGCAAAGACACCGCTTAAAAAAATTATAAAAGCTAAACTAAAATCACATAAAGAACTTAGTGAAATAGAAAAATTAAGGGAACAATTAAAATATGAAATAGCAGAAGAATTAGGATTAAAAGAAAAAATCGATACCTATGGATGGAGTGGTTTAACTTCGGAAGAAACAGGAAGAATCGGCGGTATAATGACAAAGAAGAAAAAAGAACTTAATATCCCAAAGAATGAAATTCTACTGAATAATAAAGATAAATTTAAAGATTTATAGTAAAAAATATTACCTTGTATTAAAATATATACTATAATGATATTCATATGTGAAAATTAATTCATTAAAATTTTTATATAAAACACCTTAAAGAAAGGAGTAAAACCTCATCTTACAGGTTTTCCACAAGACATAGATGAAATGTTACGAAAAATTTGCCCATATATATGATGAGCTAATAAATACTGATATAGATTATAATGTATGGTATAAGAAAATTATAAATTTATGTAAAGAATTAAATATACCCCAAAGAAGTTACCTTGATTTAGCCTGTGGAACAGGTAATTTAACAGAAAAATTGGCCCCACATTTTCAAACTGCCTGGGGGGTAGATTTATCCTATGAAATGCTTACAGAAGCAGATAAAAAACTAAGAAGCAAAGGATTAAAAGTAAATTTGATACACCAAGACATAAGTGAACTTAACCTAAATAAAAAATTTACTCTTATAACCTGCTGTCTTGATTCTACAAATTATATACTGGATGAATTAAATCTTAAAAATTACTTTAAAAATGTATTCAATCATCTAGATTCCAATGGAATGTTCATATTTGATGTAAATTCCCATTACAAAATTACCAATATATTAGGAAATAACACCTATACTTATGATAGTGAAGAAATAACTTATATATGGGAAAATTTTTTGGAAAATGAAATTGTGGACATGTATCTTACTTTTTTTATAAAGGATAAAGAACTATATAGACGATTTGACGAACACCATAGAGAAAGGGCCTATACCTGTGATTATATCGAAAAAACTCTCACAGATTGTAATTTACATATTATAACTAAACTAGATAATTATCAGGATAAACCCCTTACCCCTACTTCTTTAAGAATAGTCTATGTAGTAAAAAAAAATATATAGCTGTACTTTTAATCATAAGGAGGTGAAAAGTGGCAATTCCTCCCTCGCTTATAAGAAGAGGGCATTCTTGCCACGAATTGATGAAATATAAAATACAAGATACGCTAGTACGAGCTACAGCTAAGGATGATAATATTAGGATAATAGCAGCTTCCACTACAAACTTAGTAAATGAGGCTGTTAGGATTCACAACTGTGCTCCTACTGCAGCAGCTGCTTTTGGAAGAATGCTTACCGCAGGTAGTATAATGGGAGCAATGCTAAAATCTTCCCGAGATAGTTTAACTGTAAAAATATCAGGAAATGGCACAGCTGGAGGCATACTTGTAACTTCCTATGCTGATGCCCATGTAAAAGGATATATTGGAAATCCTTCTGCAGATTTACCTCCAAATGATAAGGGTAAACTGGATGTAGGAGGAATTATAGGTATAAATGGCAATCTCACTGTAATACGAGACATGGGACTGAAAGAACCTTATTCCAGTCAAGTTCCCATACAAACTGGAGAAATAGGAGATGACCTGGCCTACTACTTTACAGTTTCAGAACAAACTCCTTCTGCAGTAGCTCTTGGAGTCTTAGTGGATACAGATTTAACTATCAAGGGTTCTGGAGGTCTTATAATTCAAATGATGCCAGGTGCTAATAATTTATTATCAGATTTGGTGACTTATAGATTACAGGAACTGCCTTCCATATCCCATATGATAGGAGACGGACTAACTATAATTGAGATATTAAACACTGTATTTAAAGACATGGATTTAAGGATATTAGATACACTGAATCCCACCTATAAATGTGATTGTTCCAGAGAAAGGGTGGAAAAAGCACTTATGAGTATAGGTATACAGGATTTAGAAGAAATTTATAAAGATAAAAAATCTGAAGAATTAAAGTGCAACTTTTGTAATAAATCCTATAAATTTACCCATGAGGAGATAGGAAGCCTTCTTAAAAGTTTGAAAAGAATCTAATCCATTACATTTTTATAGATTAAAAAATATTTATATGTTATAATTTGCTTAAAAAACTGAAAATGAACTAATTCCTATGAAAATTTGATAGATTAAAAATGAAAGGATGATTAATTTATGGAAACAAAATATGATCTTACAGACCCTTACCAGATAGCTAAATACATAAAAGACGCCAAAAAATCCACTCCTCTTAAAGTTTACCTTCAAGGCAATATATCAAGCTGCAGCCTTAAAAATATAGAATGTTATGGCAGTAATAATTTTTATGTTCTTTTTGGAGAAAGTACAGATATATGTAAATTTCTAGATGAAAATAAAAATAAGATTGAACAATTTAGAATAGAACAGGATAGAAGAAATTCTGCTATTCCTCTCATAGATTTAATAAACATAGATGCCAGGATAGAACCTGGTGCTATAATACGAGATAAAGTAAAAATAGGTAAAAATGCAGTTATTATGATGGGAGCAGTAATAAACATAGGTGCTGAAATAGGGGAAGGTACCATGATAGATATGAATGCCGTTGTAGGTGCCAGGGGAAAATTGGGCAAAAATGTTCATCTAGGTGCCGGTGCCGTAGTGGCAGGAGTTCTTGAACCACCTAGTAAGTCACCTTGCGAAATAGGTGATGATGTACTTATAGGCGCTAATTCCGTTATTCTAGAGGGAGTTAAGGTTGGAAAAGGCTCTGTAATTGCAGCAGGCTCGATAGTAATAGAAGATGTACCAGAAGGAGTTGTAGCCGGAGGTACTCCTGCAAGAATACTAAAATCTGTGGATGATATGACAAAGGATAAGACTAAAATTCTAGCGGACTTGAGAAAATAGATATTTAAACAGGGATGAAGCTTTCATCCCTTAAACTATCCTTCAAGTAAATTTTAACATATGCGTTTATCTTCTATATTTTCACTCAAACATTCTTCTCCTTTCCCGTTTTTTTCATAATTTTCTTCATCTTCATAAGAAAAATTTGTTCTCTCTTCCATAGTTTCATCATCTTTGTCCTTGTTTACTTTTTCCATCTTGGATATGGAAACTTCATAGGCTATTTTTTTTATAGTTTCTGTATCTGATATCTTTTTTTGATACTCCCTACTTTGCAATCTTCCCCATATTCTTATATTATCACTGACTTTTAAAGATTTACAAAACCTAGAATTTCTACCCCATGCAATAGTAGGTATGTAATCAGATTTATTATAGGCTCTATTTACAGCTAATAACATATCTGAAATTTCCCTACCAAAGGGAGTTGTCCTATAAACCGGCTCTTTGCATATGAATCCATCAAGAAAAATTTGATTTGGGTTTTTACTTCTTTCAACGCATAACTCTATATTTCTGGCGAATACAGTTAATATTAATCTATTTCCCCCATCTACAAATTTATTGTAGGATCTCAATTGTCCCTCCACTATAATTTCTGTGCCTATCTCTATATCCATTCCTCCTATGAGCCTTTCTGAAATAGTAATAAATAATATATCCTTACTTTCACTTAGCCTTGGAACTTCAATATTAAAAGTATAGAAACCTTCTCCATACATTTCATGACTAAATTGCAGCTCCGAAATCACCTTTCCTTCAAGATAAATCTTATTATTTAACATTAAATTGTCCATCATAAACCCCTCTTTCCCTTAGTTTTAAATATATCATTACCATATAAGTATTCATTAAAAAACAAAAATATACTTTAAATACTTAAAATATTTAAATTTAAACATTAAGTATTCTATTTTTAAATAAAGCTTTATTACAGGAGCTTTCCATAAGACCCATAGTTATAGCTATCATAGAGGCATAAAGTTCCTCTATGTCCTTCAAAGCAATATTTACCGGAATTTCCTGCGCCTCCACAACTTTTCCTCTGCACATAATATCTCTTTGAAGACAATACACAAAACCACTATTGTAATTTAAACTGGATATAGTAACTGTATTTTTACTTCCCAATCCGTAAGTTATAATATATCCACATATATCTACATTACTTTTTTGTCCATTTATCAAATCCATATTTACAAAACAATATTCGCTATTTAAAATCTTAAATTCTTGATCTATGGAATTTAAAATTACATACTCTACTTTTTTGGTATCGCCATCATTTATAAAAATATTATAGCTTACACTGATCTTATCAAATAGGTTCATTAAATGAGTTGTGAATTTGCAGCTGCTCCCTATAATTTTTACAGATTTCATATTTATTGCCTCCTGTCAAAATATATACTCGTTTAAAATTATTTTAAGCAGGATATACTTTTTTATACTCAAGTATGGAAAAATACATACCTTAGAAAACATTAGAAACCTGTTTTACTTAATGTTTTATATTCATTGATTTTCCTCATTGCCATTATAATACATATTTATTCTATTTTTCAATAACAGTTATACCATAAATTGAACTAATCACTTATTTGTTTTCCTTCATTATCCAATCTATAATTACTTTTATAAATTAAATCCCCCACTTTAACAAACTTATATCCCTCTGCACTCAATTTTTTTATTATCTTAGGTAAATTTTCAGGGGTATACTTAGCTGTATTATGAAATAACATTATAGAGCCTGGTTTTATGTTCTTCATTACTCTATTATATTCAATATCTGCCCCCTGTTCCTTCCAATCTATGCTGTCTACATCCCATTGAATACAATAATATCCTGATTTTTCTACAGTATTTATAACTATGTCATTATATGCCCCCTCAGGACACCTGAATAATTTTGTTCCAGAAGCTGTAATATTTCTTATTTTGGCTTCATTTATATTTATATCTTCTATGATTTTTTCCTCTGATATTTTGGTCATATTGGGATGCCTATCAGAATGATTACCTATTTCATGTCCTCTTTCATATATCTGCTTTAATTTATCAGGATTTCTATCTATCCAGTCACCTACTACAAAAAATGTAGCTTTAATGTTATATTTATCTAGCACATTCAATATCTCTCCAATGTACTCATCTCCCAAACTCACATCAAAAGTTATGGCAACCTTTTTTTCTTTTGTATCAACACAGTAAATGGGAATCTTTCTATTTGTATTTATAAAGGTTCCCTTATATCTATAATTTGTAAATACAGATATTAAAGTAGCTACAAGCAGCAATAAAGTTATCATAAATATTTTTTTTATTAATCTTACCTTCAATTTTTTCCTCCCATATATATTTATTTTCATAACTTTATATAGTATTCTACATTAATAAATATTACAGGAATATAAAAATTTATTGTGCAACATATTAATTATGTTGAAATACTTTATGTTATAATATATATAATTATAGTATTTCGAATTTATATGGAGAGGATTTTATAATGTTTGAAGATACTTTGGAACTTGCAGAAAATAAATTATTATTACTTTATATATTTAAAAAAATCAAATTTCCTATTTCAGATAATGCCATAACTGAAATTATACTAGAGAATGATTTTATAAATTATTTCACTATGAAACAATATTTAAATGAACTTTTGTCTTCTAATTTCATCACTCAGATAGATAAAACTAATAATCATAATCTAATAATTACCGAGAAGGGGTTAAAAGTATTATGCTTATTTAAAAACAGAATTTCAAAAGATAAACTAGATATCATAGATCACTATTTAGAAAAACAAAGCCAAAACATAAAAGAACACCTTTCAATAAATACTCATGTTTTAAAAGATAAAAATAATTTTATTGTAGATTTAAAAATATCAGAGAATGATTCTATATTAATGGAAATAAAATTAAATGTGGATTCTGATAAAAAAGCAAAAAAATTGTGCAAAAAATGGGAAAAAAATTTTTCAGAACTTTATCAGAAAATTGTGGAATCTCTCATGGAAGATTAAAAACTTCAACTTATAATCATACCTGTAGGTTCCCCTCCTATAGGTATATATTTTTTACTTTCATTTTTTATATTTAATTTTATAAGTAAATTATTATAGTTATCCCCTATATATAAATTATCTTTATACTTTATTACATTTCTCGGCATACCCCCTACAATTATTCTCTTTTTTTCTTTATAGTTATTTATATCTAGAATACTTATGGTTCCATCACCAAAATTAGCTACGAAACCATATCTGCTATTACAATATATATCCATAGGAGAATTTCCTACAATAATTCTATTTATGATTTTATAGTTTTTTAAAGACAATATAGCTATACTTCCCTTAAATTCCGATCCTATATTACTTTCACATATTAATACATGCTTTCCATCTACTGTAAATACAGCTTTAGTAGGATAGCAGCCTACTCTTACATTTTTTACATATTCCCTATTTTCACAATCTATTAAAGTTATACTGTCATCTTTCATATTGGCTATTAATAATAATTTTCTTTCCTTATTTAAACATATACTATAGGGAAGATTTCCACAGGGTATGCGTTCAACTACTTTCTTCAATTTTAAATCAAATATTAATACACTATTTAAATCTCCACATATTATATAAACATTATTACCATAAACCACTGCATCATTGCAGCATTCTCCTATATAATAACTTTCTTCTTCAACTTCATTTTTCTTATCTATTATAGTTATAGCATTATTATATCTATTGGCAGTTATAATCTTGTCATTACCCACACATATGCCTTGAGGTCCAACTCTATAAATTATATCATCAGATTTTAAATATATTTTCTTCTCTTCATGAAAATCATCCAAGTTAACCTTTGATACAAGATCAGAAGAAGTGCTACATACATAAAGATAGTCCAATACCATCACCCCCTACAAATATAATATGAGTATGTATCAAAATGGGTAATAACAATACCAAATTATTTTCTTGTATAAGTGATTTATATTCTATATAATTATTTTATAAAATGTTCTTAGGCTTAAACTTGCGATAAAATAAATTTATTTTTATAGAATAAGGTGATGAAGTGCATAGTTACATAACAAAAGGAGTCTGTTCAAGACAAATAAATTTTGATATATCTGACAATAAGATTAAAAATGTAAATTTTATAGGAGGATGCAGTGGCAACCTTCAGGGAATATCCCGATTAGTAGAGGGAATGGATTTAAATGAAGCCATAAAAAAACTGCAGGGTATCTCCTGCAATGGAAAAGGTACCTCTTGTCCTGATCAACTGGCAACTGCTCTCAAAGAATTTGCTGGAAAGAATTAAAAAATAAAGAACATATTTTTAAACATAAAATATGTTCTTTATCAGAACGCTGGAGTTAACTAATATCCCCAGTTGAAAATAATTACTTTAATTATCTGATACATCATTATATCTTTTTTATAATCTTCCTCATATCTCCTACCATATACAGCGAACCACACACTAGAATTAAGTCCTCTCTATTACAATAAGAAAGTGCTTTTCTATATGCTTTTTCATAATCATTAAAATCTTCACAATTAGAATTATACTTTTCTATTATAGTTTTCAGTTTACCCGCTATTTGCCCTCTTTTATCTTTGGGGGTAACTGCCATGACCCTTTTTGCAAGAGGCACAATGGTCTTTACCATCTTCTCTACTTCTTTATCTGCCAGTATACCAAGTATTAAAATCATATCATTATATTGAAAATACCTGCGTATATTTTCTTTAAGCATTGAAATTCCCTGTATATTATGAGCTCCATCTACTACTACCAATGGATTTCTGCCCATGACTTCAAGCCTTCCCTTCCAGGTTACACTATTCAATGCTCTTAATATAGAGGACTTATCAACTAAAATATTATATTTTGATAATTGTTCTATGGTAAATAAAGCTGCGGCACAATTTAAAAGCTGATGTTTACCTAAAAGAGATAGTTTGATGTCATAATTGGATTTCTTTGTAGCTATTTTTACCTGCTGTACATATTCCCTGCTTCCGCTGTCAATCTTATTTTCACCTATAAAATTAGAAGAATTTACAGGAACCTTTAAAAGTTCACTGCCCTTTTCCTCACATACTTTTTCTATGACCTTCTCAACAGATTCTGTCTGTGGATAAAGTATTACAGGAATACCTTTTTTGATTATTCCTGCTTTTTCATAGGCTATTTTCTCTAAAGTATCACCCAATATGTTCATGTGATCATAACTTATGGAGGCAATTACACTTGCCATAACTCCCCCTCCATACTCTTTAGCAAAAGGAACCATGACATTGGTAGAATCAAATCTTCCTCCCAGTCCTACTTCAATTACCGCTATTTCTACTTTTTTCTCCCAGAAATAATAGAACATGGCACAGGTAATTACTTCAAATTCCGTAGGATTATTATAACCCAGTTGTAAAACTTTATCTACAACCTCCGATACCTTAGTAACTACTCTGCTTAAATCATCATGGGATATATTTTTCCCATTTATTTGAATTCTCTCTTCAAATTCCTCTAAATAAGGAGAAGTATACATGCCCACTTTAAATCCGGCCTCCATTAATACCCTACTTATCATCACAGTAATAGAACCTTTTCCATTAGTTCCTGCCACATGTACAGCTTTTATTTTTTTATGTGGATTCCCTAAAAGCTCTAATATTTTTTCTGTTCTTTCAAGACCTAAGTTCACTCCAAATTTAGCAATATTATTTATATACTGCAATGTATCCTTATAATTCATAATGCCTCATCCCATATTTTATTTTAGACTTTCCAATCTTTCAATTACAGTTTCAAGCATTTCTCTATACTTATCCCCTTTTTCTCTCTCTCCATCTACAACAGACTTTGGTGCTTTTGAGAGGAATTTTTCGTTTGAAAGTTTACTATCTACTCTTTTTATTTCCTTTTCTAATTTCTCTTTTTCCTTACTGAGTCTTTCAATTTCCTTGTCTTTATCTACAAGCTCCAGAAGAGGAATAAATAATTCAGCTCCTGTAGTTACTGAAGATACCGCATTTTCTGAGACCTTACTCTTATCATCTAAAAATTCAATTTCGCTGGCAGAAGCCAATTTCTTAAAATATTCTTCTCCATTTTTAAAAGTATCCAGTGCATTTTTCTCCGTTATATATACTAGTAATTTTGCCTTTTTTGAAAATGGTACATTCATTTCTGCTCTTACATTTCTAATTGCTTTAATGGCCTCTATAATATATTCCATATCTTTTTCCACTTTTGAATCTTTAAACTCTTCATTATATTCTGGCCAAGATGAAACAGTTATGGATTCACAATCCGTATAAAGATGATCATATATTTCCTCCGTTATAAATGGCATTATAGGATGAAGCAGCTTAAGGGAAGCAACAAGTACATTATTTAATACATTGTATGCAACTCCCCTCTCTTTTTCACTTCCACCATACATAACCGGCTTTACAAGTTCTATATACCAATCACAGAATTCTCCCCAGATGAAATCATATATTTTTTGCGCGGCTATTCCAAGTTCAAACTTCTCTATGTTATCCGTTACTTCCTTTACCAGGGTATTCAATCTGGAAAGTATCCATTTATCTGCATCACTATACTCCCTGCACTCTTTATACTTATCCATTATATTTTCATCTAAATTCATAAGTACAAATCTTGAAGCATTCCATATTTTATTGGCAAAATTTCTAGCAGATTCTACTCTCTCCGGGTAATATCTTATATCATTTCCTGGTGCATTTCCTGTAATAAGTGCAAACCTAAGTGCATCTGCCCCATATTCATCTATTACTTCTATTGGATCAACACCATTTCCAAGGGACTTAGACATTTTTCTCCCCTCTGAATCTCTTACAATTCCATGTATCAATACATTTTCAAAAGGAATATCATCCATACAATATAATCCAGAAAATATCATACGTGCTACCCAGAAAAATATTATATCATACCCTGTAACTAAAGTATTATTAGGATAAAAACACTTTAAATCCTCTGTATTTTCAGGCCAGCCAAGTGTAGAAAAGGGCCATAGAGCAGAACTAAACCAGGTATCCAGTACATCTTTATCCTGCTCTATATTGGTCGAATTACATTTGCTGCACTTTGAAGGATCCCTATCACTTACTATAACTTCTCCACAGTCTTTGCAATACCACACTGGAATTCTATGTCCCCACCACAGCTGCCTTGATATGCACCAATCTTGAATATTTTCCATCCAGTTAAAATAAGTTTTTTCAAATCTTTCCGGTATAAATTTGACTTTTTTATTTTTCACTACATCTACAGCAGGTTTTGCAAGAGACTCCATCTTCACAAACCACTGCTTTGAGAGCATAGGTTCAATGGTAGTCTCACATCTGTCATGGCAGCCTACGTTATGTACATGTTCCTTTACTTTTACCAAAAATCCCTGTTCTTCTAAATCCTTCACTAATAATTTTCTAGCTTCATATCTGTCAAGTCCATTATATTTGGTTCCTTGAAGTTTTACAGTCCCATTTTCATTTAATACTATGATTTCAGGTAAATCATGTCTTTTACCTACATAATAATCATTAGGATCGTGTGCCGGAGTTATTTTTACCGCTCCTGTACCAAATTCCATATCCACATAATCATCAGAAACTATTGGTATCTCTCTATTTAAGATTGGAAGCAGTGCAGTTTTTCCTACCAAATGTTTATATCTCTCATCTTTAGGGTTTACTGCAATAGCTGTATCTCCAAACATGGTCTCCGGTCTTGTAGTTGCTATTTCCAAATACTCATCACTGTTAACTACTTTATATTTTATATGCCAAAAATGGCCCTGCTGCTCACTGTACTCAATTTCCGCATCGGATATGGCAGTATGACATTTAGGACACCAGTTTATTATTCTATTTCCCTGATATATAAGTCCTTCTTCATATAATTTTACAAAAAACTTTCTTACTGCCTTATTCAGCCCCTCATCCATAGTGAATCTTTCCCGTGTGAAATCCACAGAACAGCCTAATTTTTTTATCTGCTCTCTTATTCTAGCCCTATACTCATCAGTCCATTCCCAGGTTTTCTCAAGAAAAGCTTCTCTTCCTATTTTCTTCTTTACAATTCCATCTTTTAAAAGTTCCTTTTCTACTTTTACTTCTGTGGCTATACTGGCATGATCTTCTCCCGGCACCCATAATGTATTATACCCTTGCATCCTCTTGGTTCTTATTATTATATCCTGGATGGTATCATCCAGTGCATGACCTAAATGTAGTTTCCCTGTGATATTTGGAGGGGGGATCACTATAGTATAGGACTTTTTTGTGTGATCTGCTTCAGGTGTAAAATAGCCCTTTTCCTGCCAAATATTATAAAGTCTTTCTTCAAATGCTTTTGGATTATAAGTAGTTGCCATTTCTTTTTTTTCTGACATTAAAATTCCTCCTCTTACAAATATAATTTCATTATAAAAAGCCTCCATCCCAATAAAGGACGGAGGCCCGCGTTACCACCTTTTTTCCTGTAAAACTACAGGCTCTTAAAAAATAACGATTAAGAAACCGTCTTTACCTACTGAACATTTCAGTAAAGAAACTCTAAAGCTACCTTGGAGATAATTTATATAGAAAACCTCTCAACTAATAAGTTTTCCTCTCTTTATACTCTATTACCTCTACTCCTCTTTTTCACAGTGATTACACTTAATTTAATTTTATATATTTTTATTATAACCTTAATTTTTAGGCTGTCAAGAAATTTTATTTAACAGCTTCTTTTGCAAAAGAATTATTAACTATCTTATTAAAAGGAGGCCTTTCAGGTATTAAATCAGCTTTATAGGACTGTATTATATCCATAAGCCTGTTTAAATCTTCTTCTTGTATAACAGGTGTATCTGCATAGGCATCTATATCTCTATAATTTTTCACTACAGACTTCAATATATCTTCACTAGTTCCAGGGAAAAATGATTTAATAGATTTGGCTACTTCCTCGTCGCTGTGTTCCTTAACCCACATTTGACCTTCATAAATAGCTTTAGTAAACCTTTGTATAATTTCAGGATTCTTTGATATATAGGATTTTGTAGCAAAATAACAGGTATATGGAATATTACCTGCAGATTTACCTATTGAGGCTGCTATATAACCATTCTTATCTTTTTGGAGCATACTGGCTGTTGGTTCAAAAAGAGCCACATAATCTCCCGTACCAGCTTTAAATGCACCAGCTGTAGCAGTATAGGCTAAATTTGTTATTATATTTACATCCCTGCCAGGTTGTATGCCGTGATTTTTAAGTACATATTCCAGTGTCATCTCTGGAACTCCCCCAGGTCTCCCGCCAATTATAGTTTTTCCTTTTACAGATTCCCACTTAAAATCTTCTTCTTTATTTTTTCCCACCAAGAAAGAACCATCTGTAGAAGTTAATTGTGCAAAAATCACAGGAAAATCCTCTCGTTTCTGATTATATATATATATGGTTTGTTCAGGACCACAAAATCCTATATCACAGCTTCCACTAAGTACCTGCTGCATAGTTTTATCTGCTACCCAAACAAAAACACAAACTATAAGTAACCCCCTAATTGGGTCTGTCCTTCGAATTTAAATCCAATATAAAATCATATATCTTCTGTAGAAAAGTATCTTTATTATATTGTATAGAAAGTTCAAGCTCTAGTTTTTCTGCTTCAAATTGAATTTGCTGTAAAGAAAGTAAGTTCATTTAAAATCCCCCTCTAACTACATCTCTTTTACAGAACATCCGTTCTAATAAACTATTATAATAATACCATAAAATTGTTAACATATCCACATCATTCTAGTGTATTCTTTCTTCTCAATATTTTATTTAACATCCACGATCCCCCTTATCCTTGATATTCAAACGGTGCACCTTTTATTGCCTATAATGATACCACAAATAATATTCCTAGGCGGAATATCATATTGCAAAATTAGACATTCCATTATTTTCTTGTATAAAATACAAATATTGTGTCGTAAAATGTAGGTTGAGGTGGTTTTTCTTGTTTAAAAATATGCGAAAAAAATTAGGATTTACGCAAGATCAAATGGCTAGAAAGCTTGGTATAAGCCAAGGTACATTAAGTAAGTTAGAAAATAATTCTGTTTATAAAATCAATATTATAAAAATTGCTTTTATAAGGAAGGTGTGTGATATTTTTTTGTTGTGCCCCATAATATTATTTCTATATTTTTATAATGGGCAACCCTTTTGCCCTTTTTATTCCTTGGAAAATAAATGTACATATTGTAACTGTAAGAATTGTTATAAAACAAAAAAATAACTTTACTATTTCATGTCGTTATGCAGACATTTATTTTTATATATAGTCTATATAACGACATTTCATTGATATACGCTCATTTTATGGTAGGATATCCCTGATATATGTTTAGATGGGAGAATTTACATGGGATTAAAAAAGTCTTTTGGAGATAAAATCTATGATTTGCGCATGGGGCTTGAGTTAACTCAAGAAGAATTTATCGCTCGACTTAGGCCACCGTTTTCCAGAACAACTTTAAGTTACATAGAAAATGGCATATCTATGCCTAGCGCGGAGTTTATAAAAGCTATATGTGAAGCATATAATGTATCTGCCGATTGGCTTTTAGATATAAATGATACAGTAGCATTAACGATAAAAGAAAGACAACTTCTGGATAAATACAATGAATTGTGTGAAAAAAACAAGCAACTTGTTTTCAATTTATTAGATGCCCTTAATTATAAAATTGATAAAGATAAACATAAAAGCTCCAGCTAAAATAAAGCTGGAGCTTTATTATTCCATTCTATAAATTTGGAATGAGGGTGTTTTTACATGAATGAAAAGACTATAATATACTTAGAATCTAACTTGAAAAAGGCTGTTAGAATATACCTCATTAGAGATCGTGAAAATCAATTCGAAAAAAATATTTATATAACATATCAATAAATATTAATTAAATCGGAATTTGAAAGGAAGTAGCATATGAAAATAGTCGATGGAAACAAATATTTTCCAGAAATCAAGGATTTGATTGTTGAATATACAAACTCACTTAATCGAGATTTGACTTTTCAACATCTGACAGAAGAATTAAATGATTTAGAAACCAAATATACAAAGCCTAATGGAGAAATTTTGGCAGCTATTTCTGATGAAGGAAATGTAGTTGGTTGTGTTGCGTTTTATAAGCATACTGATAAGCGTTGTGAAATGAAAAGATTATATGTAAAACCGTATTATAGAAAATTCAAAATTGGTCAGAAACTAATAAAAGATATAATTGAATTGGCATCAAAAGATAGTTTTGAAGAAATGGTGTTAGATACAATAAAGCCGTTAAAGAGTGCTATTCATTTATATAAAAAATTCGGTTTCGAAGAAATTCCAGCATATTATGATAATCCAATGGGTGATGTTGTATATATGAGATTAGTTTTATAAATTCAAATTTACAGCAAATATTAGAGACATAATTTAATACATAATATTCTTTTTATACTCATCTAACAGTCCTATCCTCCAATTTAAGATATAATACAGGGTAAATTTTAGCATAAAAATTGTAGAGAATACAGAGATTTTGATAAGTTGGTGGAGTTCGCACCTTATGTATTTATTTAGGTAAATGTAGGTATGATTAAACCCTTCAGCTTGAATTAAGCAGAGGGTTTTTCTTATAGGTAGTCTAAAATTCCTTAATAATATTAATAAGGTTAGTAACATGACCTTATTATATCCAATTTATTTTTATCCATATAATTCATATCTTATACATAATCAGTCTACTAAACAGAAATAATAAAACTAATATATGTTTGTGATTGGGAGGGATTATATTGGAGAATACTCATGATTTTCGTTCACCTACAACAAATCTTATTGGCGTAGGTGCTCTTAAAGATTTACCACTAGAGCTAATGCCATATAAATTAAGCAAAGCCCTAATCGTTACAGATAAAAACATAATAAGGCTTGGTCATGTTGAAATAGTTGAAAAAATATTAAAGGATTTGTTTATTTCTTATGACATATTTGACGGTATCCTACATCCAGATTGTACAATTTCATTTGTAGAAGATGCTCTTACATACTTTAAAAAAAGATTAAACATATTGAAAAGGGACTATCACTTTATCATATCTGTTGGAGGTGGAACTAACCATGATTGTGCAAAGGCTATAGCTATTGTAGCAACTAATGGTGGCTCTATAGAAGATTATGAAGGATATAAAAAAATGACAAAACCTAGTTTGCCAGTCATAACAATAAATACTACTTCTGGTTCAGGAGCTGAAGTATCGAATGTTACAATTATAAAAGATGAAAGTAGAAAAGTAAAAATGACCATTGCAGATCCAAAAATGATGCCTATAATATCTGTAAATGATCTCAGGTTTATGCCAAGCATGCCTCCAGAAATAACGGCTAGTTCTGGCATTGATGTTTTGACCCATTCAATAGAGGGTTTCGTTTCTACGGAGGCATCACCCGTCACAGATGCCATGGCAATTAATGCTGTAAAGTTAGTTTTTCAATATCTAAAAAGAGCATATAAAAATGGTAATGATCTGGAGGCCAGAGAAAAAATGATGTTTGCTAATGTTATGGGAGGAATGATTCTTAATAATGCAGGATTAGGATATGTTCACTCCATGTCCCATCAATTAGGTGGTTTTTACGAGGAAGTTCATGGAGCGTGTAATGCGATTCTACTACCTCATGTGTTAGAATATAATGCTGTGTCAATACCAGAAGAAAAAATTCTTAAAATCAGTGAAGCTGTGGGAGCAAAAGCAAATAATAAACAAGAAGCTATTAATAAAATTAATCATAGTATTCAAAATCTCTCTGAAGATATTGGTATCCCAACTCATCTGAGTTCTATTGGAATTAATGAAAATGATCTAGAGTTACTTTCCAAAAACGCTGAAAAAGATATCAATTCCCTTGTAAATCCAAGGAAAGGAACTTTCGCAGATATAATGAATATTTTTAAAGCTGCTATGTAAATACACTTAAACTAAATCAATGAGAAAGTTAAGCCGGAAGTAACAAGGCAGTTCGGCAAAGAAAAAACGATTGCTTTTATGGGAAAACTTTATTAAAACTTAATACACTACGTGTTATGGTTCAACCCATTAAGTACAGAACTTATAAAATTTAAATACAATTCTTGTTAAGGTTCAACCAATGTAAAATAGCTAATTCTTATTTTTATTATATATCTTTAGGTATTGAAAATAAAGGATTTTATAAAAATTTTTCCAAGCAATTTTATTTTCTACGTTTGGTAAATATAAAATGTTTAAAGTTGGGTATAATGGTTAATGTCATAAGAATACTTTAAAGTCACTCATTATTGTTCTAATTGGTGAAAGCCCTGGGGTTTGACCCTGGGGCTTTTTGTGGGCTTAATTTAAAATTAATTACTTATGACTTTAATTTACTTTCTTGATTATGTTTTGGCAAAGTAGCAACTCTGTGTTTTGATACTAAATAATCTAAGTATACGTGAATCTGCTTTTTCTCAATTTTTTTTATGTATTTTTCCATATATTCATAGTCCGGATTACTTTTTTCATCTATTGGAAGAAGAATCTTTTCTTTTCTAATTCTGTTGTCATTTATTTCTCTATTAAAACTATACTTTTTTGATAAACGAGTTAAAATAGTTGCAATAAACAAATAAATATACTTATTATATAATGGATTTTCAAGTTTTGTAACATGGTCGCTAGCAACAAATTTAAATGGTTGAAAAAAGCATGCCCCAACACTGCCACTATTAGCTAATGTTAAACAACTTGAAAAGATACGAACATTTTCCTTATTACTAACAAAGTCATCCACACCATTATTCATTGCAGTTGATGAAACATAAGGTACTGTTCCTTTTAAATGATCTCCATTTTTCAGTCGTTTACCACGTTGTATATTGGAAAATATATCTTTTATGTAAAATTCTTTCCATCGCTTATGAGGACAGGGCACCATATCTTTTTCTGAATAGTCTTTTTTAAGATAAGCTATGTATTTTTTTAATAAGATCTGTTCTTTCTTTCTCATATATTGTTCCATAAAAGCCCAATTAGCATTGCCAGAAGCATCCGCTGGAAGCAAAATAACCTGTTTCTTCAATCTTGTGGAATTAATCGTATAAGAATATGAATACTTACTTTTATGCATTTTTAAACTTTGTACAACAAATAACAAGGCGTTTTTCGATATTTTCTTTCTTGGATTCAAAATATTCACTTTAGTTCCCGTAAAAAAAGGAAAAACTTGAACAAAAGGTTCAGCAGTTTCATTTCCAATAGTGATTACAGGAAAATGATTGTTTAAATACTCTTTAGAATAATCGATGAATCCATCCAAACCATTATTGCTTTCTTTTCTAGTAATATACGCAACAGAACCTGTTAACCTATTTATTTTATTACCATCAATATTTTTGCCAATTTTTACTTGAAACAAATCTTCAATTTTAAATTCTTTCCATTTTATTTCGTTAAGATTACACTCCATCAGCAATTTTCACCTTCTTTAAATAAATATCCTTTTCCATGGATAATCATATTAAACTCAAATGTCAGATAATCCACCATAGTTTTTTCAAAATCCTCTTCTTTAGGAATTTCATCGTTGAAATAATAAAAAGAATGCAGCCACTCATCATCAGCTTCTATCGTAGTTTTGACCATAAATTTACTTTCGGCTGGTGCATCATGGAGCCAGCATGAAAGCAAATGAGTTCTTTTTTCTTTTGCTCTTTCAGTTTCAACTAACCCAACGTGTTTATTTACAACAAATCCATCATCTTCAAAATTAATAAACTTACAGTACTTCTCTTTCGGATGTGTTTTATACGCAGTAAAAACAGCTATACAAGGATTTGTTCCAATACGGTAAAATGTTTCCTTATTTAGTGTAATGACTCCCTCCAGCGTATGTTTTTTCAAAATCTCTTGTTTTATCTTCTTGTCTTCTTTCGTTTTCCCCACCATTGTAGATTGAGGAACAATGACTACACATCGGGCTTCATCATCCATACTATCAAGTAGATGTTTAATAAAATGTATTTCTGACAAATGCATAGTATCCTTTCCTTTTGCCTGTGAATATGGAGGATTCATGAAACCAACAGTATATTTATTCTCTCGTAGCTTTTCGGAATCCCTTTTTAAAAAATCGTCGCAAATCAAATTACTTTTACCGTCACCTCGAAGGATCATATTTGTAGTAGCTATAGAAAACATATCTTCCCTAATTTCAATTCCATGAATTTGTTCTTTCTGAATGTGTTCTTTTTCCTCATCAGAATATGCCTTTTCAAGCATATAATGCATAGCTGCAATCAAAAAACCGCCCGTTCCACAGCAAGGGTCAAAAATAACATCTGTAGGCCTAATATCCACAAGTTCACAAAACAGTTCCGTAATATGTTTTGGGGTTAATACCACACCAAGTGATTGACCGTCACCACCACTATAGCGAATAAACTCACCATAAAAGCGACCCAATACATCTTCTGGTGTATTACTTACCGCAGAAGAAACAACGTTCTTCTGTAAGAATTCAGTAAAATAGCATAATGGGGTCTTTCCCAACTTATAATTTTTATCAATAAGCCTATCATCTATTTGGTTCAATATAGTTCTATCTTTAATGACTGTAAATTGATTTAAAATTTTTTCTTTCTTTGTTTCTGGCTGCACTTCTACCCTTGTAATATGGGTGGAAAGCGCATCGTATATTTTTTGACCATCTGTCTTTAGAGTATCTCCATTTAATGAATTAATGGAAAAAGAATTTTCTCTCAAGGCTAATAGAATAGCAGAAACAACAAGAGGCTTCTCAGAATCACCGAGTTGTCCGTAATTTCTCAGTGCTTCATGTAACTCGGAAGATTTCTTTAAGATATCTTCAAGCTCTAACGTTTCCTGAGGTATTTCACCAAGAACTTGTTCTTTATAGTAACGATCAATGTTTTCATCAGAAAAATTTTTAAAATTTTCAACTTCATTAAGAACTGTATATCCTCCTGCATCTACATACATTGGTTGAATTTTATGATGTTTTTTATCACCAGAACAGCCAAATGCGAATATTTTTTTAAAACTAGTCTTGTCCAAAATTACTCGTGCATAATGTAATGCACCATTTAAGGCATAGTTTATAATAGCTGATTTATCTTCAGAAAGAATTTGTTGTTCTTTATCATTATATAATACTTGTTTTTCTACATCTGCTTTATCTTCCACTACAATGATAAAGTCTTTAGACCACCCCACGAATTCAGGAAAACCTACGTGTCCGCTTTTTTTCTTCGAAGCCGTTTTCAAAGCCAACTGTATTTCTCTTAAACTACTCCCATTAGGGGTGTATTCTATCCCAGCTTCTTTTAATAAATTCCCAATAAAAAAGTCAGTAATTCTTTCATTAGTCACTCTCATTTCCTCCATCTATAAACAGATGCGTATAGTCAATTTTTTTTCTTATTTCTTCACGATGTTTTCCATTTCTAAGGTACATAGCTATATCGGCAGGTACTTCACTCCTTTTCTTTGCTGCGAGTTCAAAAAAATTTATTTTATCTTTTTGTCTTGGTTTAAGCAACTTAATCATTTTAAATTGCATATCAGGAGCAGGTGGAGATACCCTGCCATTTAACACATCAAAAAGATATGTCTTCGTAATACCTATTTGTTCCTGAAAAGCAGTTTTTGTCAACCCTGCATGTTCAATCATTAAAGACAACAACTCGCCAAAAGAACCTTGCTCATATGTTTTTTTACGTGGCAAATTATCGCCTCCCTTATATAATTAGTTAACTTACTAACATACTATAGTAAATTGGTTAAAAATGCAATATTCAAATATGTTTATTACACAAAAATAAACCCCAGAATGCCCCAGGGTTCGCCATCTTCCTAATATTCTTAATAATCAGTTCACTATAAGTATGTTCTTTGCCCTTGTATTTACCACAAGATTATGATTTCTCTTAACCTCATCTACGTACTTTCAAAAAAATAGTATGATTGGTTGATAATCATACTATTTGGAGTGTTGATTTAAAAAATTAAACTTTTTAGGTTGTGAAAAATTAATTAAGGGGGTTAGCCTTATAAGTATATACTATATGATTTTATAGGATATGTAAATGGTTTCAAGGCATAAAGCTTTCTTTTGTTTTGAATTTATTGAATTGGGTATAATAATTAACGCTTACAAAACTACTATGTTATCTCTTTAATATCGTTTCAATATGTTTTAATTCATGAAAGCTCTGGTGCTGCCAGGGCTTTTATTATAGAAATTTACTTCTAAGGTTAAGAGATGTATTAGGAAAAAATCAAAACATAAACATTCCAAATAACAGTTTTTTGAATAGTATACTATTGTGAAAAAAATTTTATTGGAGGCTTTTCATGTATAAATACATGTATCCACCATTAGAAACAACACCACCAATGTGTTGTTTCTGTATGATGGCTAACAGAACTATGTATCCACCTGTTATGTGCAAGGAACCTAAACCTTTATTCAAGGGGGAAGAAAAATTTAAAGAAAACAAAATTAATAAAGGAAGTACAATGCCCTCTATGGAGAAGAAACCAGGCATGAAACAAGAAATGCCGGATATGATGGATATGTCAAAAAAAGATATGGAAAAAATGAAATCAGATGTACAAGAAATTGTAATGATGTTCGAGCAGCACCATCCCGATATATTAAAGACATTAACAAACTGCGGCATGTCAATAAATCAAGCAAGAGAATATTTAAGTAGAATTGTTGGAATGTCCCTTATGCATCATATGATGCATCAAGTATAAAGTTTAAATACTAAAGAAATTTATAAAAAGTGCTCAACTGCACTCTTTGCAAAATATAGTGGCTGTTAAGGCCACTAAAATTAATTCTGTGCTACTTCAGGGATAGTATTTTCTGCTGCTTTATCCTCTGCATTTATGACAGCTACGGAAGTATCTATATTCTGTACAGCACCTGCAGCACTCTGTATACTAGCAATAGTCTGCTTCAATTGAGTATTTTCAGCTTGTGCTGCCGCCAAATCCTGTTGTACCTTTGTAATTTGTGTATCCTTTTCGGACTCTGTAGGACCGCATGTCCAAGTCATTTACTGCTTCCTGTATAAAATCAGAGATAAGTTTTTTCTGGTTAAGCGTAGGTTCTACATTAATTTCTTTAAGTGCAGCATATACGGTATTTTGTGCTGCATTAAACTTTTCTTCATTTGTAGCGAGGCTTCCAGCATGAGCTAGTTGTTCAGCTGCTTTTACTCCGGCTACTGCCTTTTTTTCTATCCAGTCTACTAAAGTTGCACCGGGTTTCAGTGCTGGAATAGTTTTGCCAATTGTATAAGTGGTTCTGTTCCTTCTAAGATATTTTCTGTAGTATCCAATACTTTCTCAGTATCAATGCCTTTCTTCTTTAGATATGGCACTAATCCAAAATAACTCCAATTACACCGACTAAAACCCCGCCTACTGCTACAACATCATTTATATTTATCATTTTTATTGCCTCCTATTTTTTTATTAAGCTAAACAGCTTTATACAAAATTTCTATATCCCTATTGAAATTTTGTATATTTTTAATTTTGTAACCATACCGCATTAGCCATTTATACACATTTTTTAATCTATCACTAGCTCCTATTATTTGAATTTCACAGTTATGCACTGTTTTTTCTAAATTTTTCAATTCTTTTAAGGCTATTATAAATGGTTCTAATCCTGCCTTTCTTCCTGTACATTTTCCAAACAATATCTTAGGGCTTTTTTCAGTCTTACAAAAGCAGTCATTACATTGTCGTTTAGTATTGCCTATAACAATACTCATGTACCAAATATTGCTTTTATTACTACTAACATAACTGAACACTACTTTAAGCCACTGACCATTTTTTAATTTAAAAAATTTGCCCATAGGTCTTCCATTTACCTCCATAATTTATAATCTAAAAAGAGAGCCTTTCAGCTCCTAATTTATTTACTTTATATTGCATATAATTTTTAAACCTCAGATACCCCTTTTGCTCTCATGTCATTAAAAATCCTAAGTGCTGCTCTGCAAGTTTCTAAGCTTCTGGTTGTATAAACGTATATTTTATCAGTTGTTGATATTGGTTGTCCAAGTGCCTTGATTCCATCCCAGTCTTTATTTATGTCATTCACTGTCTTGATTGACCGCAAATTGTCTTCATATGCTTTTATATGGCTTTCCATATTTTCAATAGCTTTTTTTATATCCAAAACGTCACTTCCTTTGTACTATGCCTCGTGAAAATATTTCTAGTTATTCAAAAATATACTCCATGTCTCAGGTCTTAAAATCCATCCGTTGGTCTTTCCCAGTTCTTCTGGAGTTCAGTTACTGCTTGGAAAGTTGGTTCGTCATACAACATTTGAGTATAGGAATTTTCTTTTAGATAGCCATATTGTTCTAGTTTCTGTTGAAGCCATAAAACTACATTGGACTTGTGGCCTTTAACAATAATATCCTGTATTCCTTTCAATGCTGCCATAGTTGCTGAACCTGCTATTCCATCTACTTCTAATTTAGCGTTATAGTCTATGTTCAAATTATATTGTAGTGCTTTAATTTGCTCTATAAGTGGATCTGGTTTTACTGGTTCACCTGTAGCAATGCTATTATAAAAAGGTTCTGCCATATAGTTTAAATCAAGGTATCCACTTATTCCTGGTATCTGCCCTTTTTCTGTATACTGCCATATAGCATAATCAGGCCATAATACAGTGCTTGGACTGCTTACTCCATAATGGGCCACCCACAGAGGACACTTTGTTATACTGCTATTTAAATATGCCTTTATATAACTTGGATTACAATAAATAAGTGCAGGTGCTATAGTGGCTACTATTTCTAGGAAAGCCAGACATGCTTCTGTCATATCACCGGAACATTGCTGCTCAAAATCCAATACTACAAAATCTGGTTTGGCCCCTGCCGCAATAGACTTAAAAAAGTTTGCTTCCTGGATGGCCTTAGCTATGGTTGTAAATCTGGCAAAATGATAAGCCCCGGTTATAAGTCCCAGGGCTTTAGCTTTAGCAATATTGGCATTATAAAATTTATCTATAAAGGTACTTCCTTCTGTGGCCTTGGCTATTAAAAAATTGTGGCCGGCATTTTTAATTGAGTCTATACTAATTGAGCCATTTAAATTACTTATATCTACTCCCTTGAGCATATGATTTTCCTCCTATTTATTTTTTAATTGTTCCAGTACATTTTTCAACTTTTCAGGTACCGGAATGCCTAATTTAACTGCATTTTCTGATATACTTATGCCCTCCATTGCCACATAAAAATATATGGCCATAGTTCTAAAAATCCACTGTTGCCCCAGAAGCCTGTCTAAAAGTACTGCCAATATTAAAATTAAAAGTATGGTAAACTTCTTTTTAAGCCCATTAAATCCCTTGGAGCTATTCAGATGCTTTTCTTTACATCCACACATAAGACCTGTAATATAGTCCAAAACCATACAGGACACTAATACTTTTATCCCCATTTCCCACCCACCAAAGCACCAGGTAAATAATGCCCCCAGCGTAGAACTTGTAAACCCTATGGCCACTAGTTTCCCTGTAAATTCTTTAAAATAACTTATAATATATTCCACTTTGAGCCTCCTTGTAAGTATTTTTAAGTACTAAAAAAGAGTCCTGGATTTCTCCAAAACTCTTTGTATTAAAGTTACATTAAATTTAATAGTAACCGGTAGGGATCATATTGTTCTTATCAGGCATCGTTATATTATTAATGCATGTGCCCACATTATCCTGATTATAAAATCTACAACTAGCTATTATCTTGAAAGGATAACTAGTATCAATTGACTGGTTTATCTGTTTTGACTTCTCCTGCAATTCAGTAAAGTTATCTGTAAATTTACATATGGTCCTATTTTTGCACTTCTCACATTGCCCCACTTCTCTCATCTCCCTATTTCAAGGCAAAATAAAAAAAGCTATCCCTAGCTCCTGTTTTGCCTTGTGATTTATAAAGACTATGCTATATAGTCCTGACCTGTAATTTCTTTAAATTGGTCTGCTGTTAAGTCTCCATTTGCTACAGCCCATTTTAAGTCATCTATTGTAAGATACCCTAATGTATAAAACATCTTATAAAAATCATACCCTAACATTTTCCCACTTCCCTTATACTAAATTATTTATTGCGTCTAAAATAGCCTTTACCAACTCTGCATTTTTATTGGAATTAGTAAAGGCTCTGTTGAAAGTGAACAGTGTTTTTGCAATGTTTTCAATTTGTTGTTCGGTTGTTATAGGTATAGGCTGTAACTCATCAAACACCACTGTTTTTGCTGTCGGATCTACATGATATTTAATTACTCTACTAAATTCATCCTTATAAGCTCCATATTCTAAGTCTATATAGGTAATTCCATTCCAGACAGGTCTTTCTTCTGTAGCATCTGTCTGTTCTCCTGTATCTAAGATTACTTTCCCTGTCTGATTATCATATACTATACGTCTTCCTAAATTCATTTTTATCCTCCTATGCTATTGTAAGTGGACTTACTAAGTCTGTTGATACTTTGATGTTTTTTATATATGCATTATAATCTTCATTATAAGACTTTATAAGAAATTCAAATACATCTCCTTGACTACAAGTTACATCTATAGTTTCCGTTGTCCATGAAGTCGAATTGTATGAATTGCTAGTTACAAGACTACCGTTTTTATCTACTTCATATGCCAGGGATGCGCTGCCACCACAGCGTAGATCAAATGATATTCGTATTTTCCCTTTTATGTTTGTAGTTATTGTTTTACCGACTTTTACTCTTGTGTATGAAGTAGTATTATATTGCTGCGAATCCCAAAATAATATATTTGAATCTCCTGCTGTTAATTCGTATGGCTTTAATGTACCTATTTTCCCGAACATGCTAACATCTTCTCTTATATTTTCAGTCTTTAAATTTGCATCACCCTTAACTATACCACTACCATTATGGTAACCATTAGAAATAGTCTGGTCTGTTGTTCCTGGTGTTAATGTCACTGCCCCTCTATTCGGCATGGTCCCGGTCTGTCCTGCAATAGTTGTTCCAGATAAAACATTGGCTACAGGAACCGTAACTGCACTTACCTTCCCACTTCCGTTATGATATCCTGCAGGTATAGTTTGATCTGAACCGGAAGGAGTTATTGTTATGGCTCCCTTATTTGGCATGGTTCCTGTTCTAAGCTGTCCATCAGAATTGCTAAATTTTACTCCACTAAGTACCTGACTTTCCACAGCATTTCCTTGTCCTCTTGCTATGGCATTTATGGCAGCTATAATATCATCCCATGTGGCATCACTGCCTAAACTGCCTCCTTTACTGTTAACGGCACTAATCGCATCAGCTTTTACGTTAGTGCCAGACTGAAAAACCTCGTTTATCATCTTAATAATATCAGTTTTCTCTGTAGTTGCAGGTGTACCATTTGCTGTATGGCTATTTACTGTTGTTGAATTTCCCCCATTGGCAGGTAATGAACTTGGGAAATCCGTTATTTGGGATTTTGTATGAGTATGAGCCTTTGGTGCCTGTGCATTTACTCCAGAACTATCTAATGTAGCTACTCCACTAGCAGCTCCCATTTCTGTTCTTTTTACCTGTGCATCATTTGTTACATTTCCTAATCCTACATCTGCTTTAGTAGTGCCATATGGATTAGTACCAGTCGGAGGAGTATACACTTTTTTCTCTACCCCATCTATCTTTATATTTCCATTAGTACTGGATTGCTCCACTTTGTTGGCTCCTGTACTTATGCCATCAAATTTTACTTTATCTTCTTTAGCCATTCTTCCATCTTGTGAAGAAGATGCTTTTTTCACTATTTCAGTATCTGCTATATCCGCATTATAGTTTAAATCTTCTATATTTACTACGTCCGTACCTTCAGGCTTTTTAAATTCTAAATTCGCTGTTGTCTGCATTTATATTCCCTCCTATCCATCATAAACTTTCAAATCATTCCATGTCTTAGGTTTGGCCTGATTCCACGTAAGGTTTTTGTCCTTTAAGAAATTCCAAACTGTATAAGTATATTTGAGATAATAGCCTAAATGAGCAGGCTTGATATCTTCAAGCATCTGTTTAAAATCTTCAAGATTCTTAGGTATCCCTTTAATCCCTATAAATTGAACTGTAAAGCTGTAGTCCTCTGGATGCATTATTACATCACACTCGCCGCCACTGAAAGCTTCTGCGGTGTTTTTTATCATCTGTCTTGTAGTAGTGCCTGAACCTCTTAGTTTTGCTTTTATGACTGCTCTTCTGTCTTCATAAGATTTATTCAGGTCAGTGGGAATGCTAAATATACTCTCCCAAAATACAAGTCCCCAGGTTGCAGTATCTATAAAACACTGGTTTAGAATATCTTCTTCCTGCCAGGCAGAAAGGCCTAGTTCATAACTTGATACATCACCCCAGGACTTAAATTCTAGAATCTCCTTTAGATGGGGAGGCAGCCTGTATAATAGATCAGGCCTGTAAGATTTAATTTCTTCATCAGATATCTGTTGTTCCTGGGAATATCCGGTTGTTCCGTATTTTTCAGTACCATACAAAGTTACACCCCCTTGAGGTCGTTCCATGTACAACCTTTAGAAACTACATCTTTTTGTAATGCAATTTTATCGTTGTTATATAATAAGTTAGGTAATTTGTTTATTGTGGTATCAAAATTCAATGAGTTATTTACTTCTTCATTAAGGGGTACATTATTTTGAGTATCATAATAATCTAACCCAAATATGTTAAAAGTTGAAGAACCATTAAATTCTACCTGATTAGATTCAGCGTTTGAAAACTTAAATTCTATTCCGCCATATACATTTCCATTATAAGTAAAAGTGCAGGGACGTATTAAATCAGGACTTCTCCCTAGTCCTAAACCAAAATAATGCATAGTAGAAGAATTATATAGTTTCTCGGCTCCTACATATAAAGAGGTTAATTCTGTAATACCATTACCTCTTTTAAAGCTGATAATACCTGTACTGTATGAATTTAAACTAGGATTTGTATTAGTAAGTTCGCATAGAGCGATAACAGATCGTCTATAACTGTTTTTTTGCAATTGCCCCGTTAAAATAACTCTTTTTGTAAAATCATTTACACTTTTACCTCCTACTGTATTACTGTCCTCGGCCTTATCCACAATGCCATTGCCATTAGTATCATATACACTTTTTAACATATCACCATAACCAGCATTAGATATTTCATCTTTGGTAGCAAACTTATTGTTACTTTCAGTTTCAGTGTAATATCTATCATCATGGGTATGCCCTACATCTGACTTGTTCTCCAGCTGATTTTGAATATCCTCAGGAGCTGGTGTCCAGTCTGTGGCTTTATTACCAACTTCTAATTTAGCATTAGCAACATAAAAGGTTAAAGTTTCACCAGTATTAGCTCCATTTTTATATACACATAATATATTATTTTTACCCACAGCCTTGATAGCAGTACATGTGTATCTTACCCATTCCGTAGTTATATTTATAGCTACTTTACTACTATCTAAGCCAAAATTCACCTGCATAGGGGCATCTGCTTTTAGCCAGGCAGAATAGGTATATTGACCTTCTTCATTTACAGTAGCAGCATAATTATTAGCAACATTATATATGCCATGTACCGTTGTTGGTGTACTTACTTTACAGCATTGCCCAAATCTACTATCAGATATTACTTCTATTGTAGTATCAGATCCATTTTTAGTCCAATTAGAGAAACTTTGTGAAAAATCACCATTTTTTATTAAATTTCTTCCACCTACTTGTATAGCATCTATAGAAGTATCTACCTCATTCTTCGTATAAACATCTGGAAAATCTGTTATATCTACTCTTACATGTTTATGCCCCACATCCGACTTATGACTTACAGCATTCCAGGCATCTATTAAAGCTTGAGTTATTGTCTGCAATATAGATAAATTATTATGAGTATGTTTTTTACTATTAGTATCATCTAAATTTATCTTATCCTGCTTAGACATTTTTCCATCTACTGAAGAAGTAGCAAGTGGGATAGAATTAGCTGATATTGCCACCCAACCAGTCCCACTATACCTATAGGTTATATCTGTATCTTTTACATTCACAGTCCAACCGTCTTCAGGACTTGGATAGGTTGTTGCTATATCTGCAAAAGTTGAAACTGCTTCCTTCCAATCAAGATCCGTAATTACCTGACTTATTTTATTATCAATTTCATTTTTAGTATATTTATCATCCCAATTAGGTTTATTTGTATTAATTGTATTTGATATGGCATTTTCGGCTTGTTTTGCTCTATTTATTTCGCCGGTGAGTGCTGTATTTATATTATTTTCAGATTGAGTTGCCCTGTTAGCCTCACTATTTAAATTATTAGTCAGTACATTTTCGGCACCTTTAGCCCTATTGATTTCGGCATTTAAATTATTGGTCAAGGTATTTTCAGCATTTTCTGCCCTACTAATTTCACTGTTTAAGTCATCTTCTATACCATCTTCCCTATTTTTAGCTCTATTGATTTCAATATTTAAATTATCTTCTATCGTATCTTCCCTGTCTATTGCCCTATCTTTTTCTGCATTTAAAGCTATTTGAGTATTTACAATACTATCCTGAACTCTATTTATATCTTCGGATTCTACAGTATCGCCCTGTGTCTGATAGGTTATATATACAGGGGAAACGGTTGAGAATATCTTAATTGTCTTTTTCCAAGGTGTAAGGCTTGGAGTAGATACTATAACATTTTCTATCTTGGTTCCTGTTAATTTACTTCCGGTATACACATTAATAGAAGGCAAACTTACATTGTCATGCTGGAGTTCACCTTCATATACACCATCTGTAACTTGTATTTCTTCCTCAATTACATAGGTGTTATTATCAAGTTTATTTAATTTCTCTGTAAATTTATCTATACTTTCTGGATATGCCATTTATCACACCCCTAAACTTATAGTCCCTACCACTGGTATCTCTTCATCTGCTAAAGCTATATTAGAAGTTCCATTGTTTAAAGTTAAGCTATCACTATCATAATCAACTATTCCATCTGTACTTAATAAAATACCTCCAACTTTTGCATAGCTTATATAGGTAGAATTAAAGGCCAGGTCGCTCAAATATTTCTGTATGGCTTCATTGAAATTATCCTGTACCTGCTGCAAAGTGTATCCATTTGCAAGAACTACTTTAGCTGTTATATTCATTGCTTTTTCTGTGGCAGATACTACTGTACAAACTGCACCTATAGGAGCCTGGCCTTCTCCTTTTCCTTCTGGTTCCGGATCTATATAATCTTTTACTTTCTGAACTAATTCATTATCTGCTGCCCTTTTATTACTGTTTATTATTACTACCTTAACGGTACCATTTCCATTCCAGAGTGGGAATGGTTTTGCATCTCCTACTCCTGGTACCTCTTTAGCCCACTTTACATAGTCATACTTATTGCCACTAGTTGTTGGCTTTTGCAATCTCTCTAAAATCCTTTCTTTATAATCGTCATTACTTTCAACATCAGTGCCACTTGTGAAATCATGGTCATTAACTATATTTTGTACTCCATTTATAGGGGTTGTAAGTATAGTTATGGTGTTTGCCTTTACATTTCCTACAGTACCGGCTTCAGTACATTCCACCTGTATTTCAACTATTCCAGTATCATCTATAGTCTTTGTTTCAAGAAATTGAAATTCAATACTCCGGTTATCTTCCGTTGAAACTGTACTGGCTATTTTACCACTTTGAATAACTGTGCCAGATACTCCCCTGATTTTTATTGTATCCTTTGTTTTGGTAGCATCTTTTCTTATGACTCCTATAGCAGCACCTACAAGGTCTAAATATCCATCATAGCTAGTTCCCAAATACACTAACTTTATAAAAGCTATCATAAGCTGCCTGTGTTTGTATTCTTCTTCTGCCACTGGCCTTGTGATACTCCAGAAAAAGTCTCCTTCCATTGTACTTACATCAGAAGGAGCTTTAGAGAGCATTCTTGCATGTATAGTGTCTGTATCTTCCTTTAAAAAATCAGGTACTGCAGGCATTGTATCTGCCATATTATCACCCCACATTCACAGAATTGTTTAACCCCACACTCTTACCGTCTACAGTAATCACCGTATATTCATAATACAATTCTCCGTTATTTTGCCATTTAAAAGTAAAGTTTGTAACATCTTTAGTTCTTGGATGCACCATTAAAGCCTCCACTGTCATTCTTTTTACTTCAAGCTCTATGGCATCCCTCGAATACTGACCATTTTCAAGACTTGAGAACTCCTGGCCAAATAAGTTACTGTATATATACTTATACCTATCTGTTAAAAGTGCCATCTGACACCACTGTGCGTAAGCTTCCAAATCATCACACTTTTTTATAGTTCCATCAGGATTCTTTACAAATTCACCTTTCGCAAAATTAAACTTATAGGAACCTTTATATTCAATGCCAGTATTAGTGTTAGTTGTGCTACTGCCAGTATCATCCGTATAATAACTATCAGGGAATAGATTAGGCATTTATCTCACCCTCCCTATAACGATAAATTCACTTCCTACCTGGGCAACCAATACCCTGTCACCACTTTTTAAAGGCTTCAATCCATCTGGTGTTATTACATTATGTGAATGGCTATATTCACCGGCACTATTAGTATTAGTAAAATAATCCTTATCCATGGTTAAATAGTCCAGCACCTTGTAATCTGTTATTACATCTTTAAAGTTATCAAGTTTCAACCCTGTTTCTGTCATGGTACCAAATTCAACTCCTAATCCTGAAACAGCACCATTTATGGATTTACTGGTTTCATCTTTCACAACCCTAACTAGTTCCTCCATCTCCCGCATAAAACTTCCTCCTTATATAATCCATAGTTCCAACGGTTAACTCCATCTTCCCACTGCTTCCCAAAGTGTGTGTAACACTTGCCACATATAGTTCAACGCCATCAAGGCTTACTTTATCCCCTGCCCTTATGGTATTTATATCAACGCCACAGCTTATATTTATATAGTCCTCACCAGTGCTAAATATAGAATCTGCTCTTTTCTTGGCTTCATCTGCATTTGTCACTTTATCATCCTGGACTATCTTTCTTAGAGTGCCATATCCTCTGGTTTCTTTTTCATAGATACCAATAACAGGACTTAGACTTTCATCTGATTGGGTTCCAAGAACTTTTACCTGGGTTACAGCACCTTCCAATGAGCTGTATTCTTCTATTTCCTCTGCTATGGATTCTAATTTCCATACAGTAGTATTTGTACCTATCTCAATCAGATCCAGTTTATCTTCTTGCATTCTGACTTTATAAAGCTTACCACCTTTTTGAGCTGTTTCTTTAAGGTCGTTAACTATCATATCAAGAATTTTATCACCCCTATAAGGTTTTTTTGCAAGACCTATACCTGTATCCACAAAAGTTCCTATAGGTATATTCCAGTCATTGGTATACTTTGTTATCCTCTGGGTGGCGGTCTGTCCTTCTGGATGTAAATATTCATCTTCTGAATTTTCAAGATAGACTGTTTTCTCCTTGCACTCAAGGTTCAGATAATGCTCTTTCCTGTTTCTTTCCCTTTCCCATACAACACCCTTAAAAACTCTTACATCACTGGTTCCATTAAAGGGAGTATCCCATATTTCAATGCCATTACCTTTAACAAACTGGATACTCTGAAGCTGTTCAGTTTCAAGGAGCTTGACTGTGGCCACATATGCTATAGAATCTATACTTTCCTGCAGTGTAATACCTTCATTTAAATTTTCTATTTTATAATTATCCTTTGCAATTATGCTTATCAAATCCCAATCACCTACCTAACATAATCAGTGCAAATCCAACCGCCACGGTTGGACCAGTATATATCTGCCCAATTACCCTGGACACTTCCAATTTTATAGCACTCATCTTTTTTAACTGTTCCTCTAATCCCATAGCTTTCTCCAGGTCCATCCCTCACGTTAAGTACATCTGCGGTAACTATTATCCATTCTCCTTCCCTGTGGGAATACTTTGCACCACTACTTTCTGTGGTAGTTTGTCTATTGTCCTGGAGGGTGGAATCAACCTGGGATATTTTAAGGTCCCTATGTGTCCTGAATGTAAAGGTAAAATACCTGTTGTTATTAAGTCCTTCTGGTCTTATCTCTTCATTCATAACGCTCATGTTTACAAGACTATTAAAGCCTATAACTGTTATAATAAGTCTCAAAGGTTCCTCTTGATCCTTCCACTTTTCAAGCTTTTCAATAGTTTCTTTTGAATTTGCTATATTTGTATACCTACAGTAAGGTTCATACACATCTGGAATAAGGGTTTCCATGTTTATTTCCTTTATTTTAGTGCCTTTGTCGCCTATGTCTATTTCTCCAATGTCTATAATATCTGCAGTATTGTACTTCTTCTCCCTGTTTATCGTAAGACTTAAGGGGTTCACTGGAAAATGGAAAGTCTCACTATCTTTTGTATTTGTTAGGTACACATCAAAGTTAAGGTTTATCACTCTTTTCACTGCATCCACTACAGACTGGCCTATATTCCCTATGGCATTTGCAAAACTTGTAAGATCCATGGCATCACTCCTTTACATTATCTCCAGGTGTAATTGGTATTGAAACTTCTTCTAAGCTAAATGAAGAAGAATTATCTAATATTCAAAAACTAGGGAAAGAATTAATTTCTATAACTGCTAATTTAAAAGTCTTTAATAAGTAACATTTACAATTAGATGTGGTGGTTTATTTTTGGCAACAATCTTTTTAAATTTATTACATTGCGTTTTGTTGCCATCTATACAAATATTAATTTCTCCTTTGTTAAAATTCTCACTTATTCTTATCAATTCGATTTGAATAAGTGAGCTTAATTTTTTTAATTCTTGAATAGTAAAATTTAACATATCCTCACCTCTTAATATTTTGTAATTGTTTCTTCAACTCTGTAGCAAATTTCTTTGTGGCCTGTATTACTATTTCGTCAATGTCTGGGTCACTACCTACATTTACATTAATATCGCCGAAACTCAGTCCTCCAACTGCAGCAACCTGAACTTTTTGTTGAGGTTTAATAAGTTGATATTGTACTTTACTCGGTTTGTTAGCCATTTTTTCATTGATTTGCCTTGAAACTTCTTTTTTCATATCCTGTACTGATTGCATATGATTGAGTATTTTAGTTCCTCTTGACATATAGGTTAGTGGATCACCGTTATAATTTCCTAAAACCGGTACAGATTTATTTTGTGAAAGTTCCCATCCCCTTTCATCTACAGTCGAAAGACCTCCTGAAAAATAATTAGTACCATTTGCTTTTTGATCTGGATCCTTACCTGTAAAGAATTCTTCAACAGTTTGTATTACCTTTTTAAAAATAGTTGTAATTGTAATAGTAGATGTCTTTCCATTAACTCTATCTGCTTCATTGCCTGCCCCTGCTATACGTTGTTTGGACTCATTAGCATTATCTGTTATTGTAACATTTGCACCAGGCGGAACATTCTTAACCGCATTTCCTACTTCCGTTATACTTGTAATCTGCCCTTCTGCATTTGAAGTGATCTGAACAGGGGTTCCATTTAAATTTAATATCATTGTTCTAGTTCCATTAGCCGCAATACTTACTTTGCCTAATTCACCTATTGCTTGCCCTGAAGAACTAACAATCCTGTTGTTAACTGCATCATATGAAGCTCCCATGTCTGACAGATATTTTATAGCTCCACCAATAGTACTTTGATGGACATTCCCTAATTCTTTAACTTTCGATTTAATATCAGTGGTATAGGCACCAATTTCTTGTGTAGTAACATTCCATGCCCCTACAATATCTCCAGTACTTTTCTCTACTGAAACATACATAGCGTTCATTTCACCTGTGGCTGAATTTCTGATACCGTAAAATCCACTTTTAGTGATATTCTTCAAATCTGAATATTTGCTTTTTATTTTTTCAAGGCTACCCTGTGTCTTTATATCTCCACCTGTTAATTCGGTGCCATCATATTTGTTAATTTTACCTTTTGCCTTTGGATAAGTTTTATATAGCGTCTCTAAGTCTGACTTCCATGCTTCCTCTGCTTCTTTTAATGCCTTATCCCTTGCAGCAGTGGTCTCTTTCAATCCAGACTCTAATTTAGCTTTACTTTCTGATGATATTTTGGGGCTACTTAATAAATATTTGGTTGTCGCGATAGTTTTATCGTAGTTAGCATTAATTTCATCTATTTGTGACTTATATTCCTTCGCCCTATCCTGAAGTAACTGGCTTGCCCCTTCAATCCCTGTTACCTTTTCAGCTTTGCTTGTAAACTTACTACTAGCATAAGCTCGTTCTCCAGCACTTTCCGCATTGGCATATTCAAGTTGGATTGATTTTAATTCTGCTAATTTATCTCTTATTTCTTTTATATCAGAATCTAATATTTTACCATGATCCTTTATGGCTTTATCGCCAATACTGTAAATTTCATCTCTAATGGCAAGTTCTTTGTTGACGCCTTCTTCAAAATAACTACTTAAATAATCCATAACGTTTTGTTCTGCGTCGCTTGTTACACCATCAAGACTAAAAGTTTTCTGAAATTCATCCTTAATTTGAGATTGTTTTTCTCTTATTGCTTCTATAGCTTCATTAGTGAACTTATCTACCCACCCCTTGAGCTGCATGTTATCCGCATCATCTATTGAACCATCACGAACTAATCTTTGTATATTCATTTCTATTTCCAATAAACTCTTGGATGCATCTTGTGCGGCAGTTTTAAAACTATCAGATATTCCACTTCCAAAATCATCATAAACAAGTCCTAATTTGCTCATTTCCTTCTTAGATTTATAAATAGACCCATTTAATTTATTCATTATTTTTTCAGTTGTACTTAATTCCTCTGTGGTAGTAGAAAGACTTTTTTTCATCAAATTAGCATTAGCTGTTATTGCAGTTCCAGCTACCACAGCAGTTCCAGCTATGGCAAGTCCTACAGGGTTCAATATTAAAGGTAATAATCTGCCTACAACTCCTATACTCCTAAGCCCCCCGGCTACTTTAACGGTTTCCTCTGCTACCTTGCCGCCTTTTAGTACACTTGCTAATCCTTTAATTCCTGTAATAGTATTTCCTATTTTCCCTACCGCTGAAAATCCTGCAAAAGCTGCACTTAATCCCACTACAGTTGCAGCTAAAGTTTTTATAGTAGTGGTATTCTTGCTTATATAGTCAACAAATTTTACTACACTATCAGTTATCTCCGGCATCTTACCCGTAAGCCAGGTTACAAACTCTTTAGCGTACGGTGCCAGTCTTTCACCTAATTCAATCTGTGCAGTTTCCACTGCCCCTTTAAGCTGTTCCCATTGTCCTGCTAAATTATCAAGCTTTGTTTCTGCCATTTTGTCAGCAGAGCCTTTGGCATCTTTGAGCTTCTGACTTAAACTACTTAAACTTTCTCCGCCTTGATTCATTAATGCAAGTATACCTGACATGCTTTCCGTACCAAATATTGTACTTATAGCATCTGCCCTTTGCTGACTTGTTAATTTACCAAGAGAGCTGTTTAAATTATCTACAACTCCACTTAAAGGTTTCATATTCCCTTGAGCATCAAATGCATTAATACCATACTCTTTCATTACGTCTGCTGCTTCCTCTGTGGGACTTGCAAGCCTTGCCATTGCCTGTCTGAGCACAGTACCCGCCTGACTACCTTTTATATTTTGATTACTTAATAGTCCAGCAGCCGCAGCAGTATCTTCTAAACTTATTCCCAGAGATGCACTTACTGGTGCAACATATTTCATTGTCTCGCCAAGATCTGTTACATCACTATTTGTGGCGCTTGCACTCAATGCCAGTACATCTGCCACATGTGCTGAATCACTTGCATTTAAACTAAATGCTCTTAAAGTACCACTTGCTATATCTGTTGCAGATGCTAAATCTAAGCTTCCGGCACTTGCCAAGCTTAACAGCCCCGGTAATGCAGTTATGGTTTCCTGAACGCTAAAACCTGCTTGTCCTAAAAGTTCTTCTGCTTCTGTTACCTGTACAGCCGACCAAGCAGTTGAAGCTCCTAAACTTTTGGCAGTATCGCCTAATTGTTTCATCTGTTTATCTGTGGCCTCTGTAACTGCCTTTACATTAGATAAACCCTGCTCATACTGTGAAAAAGTTTTTATGCTAGTGCCAAGACCAATTCCACCTGTGGCTAATACTCCAGCTATTCCTACAGATATTATCTTTTTGGCACCAGTTTTAATCCATCCATTTATTTTACTTTCCACATTATTAATGGTTTTAGTAGCTTCATCTTGTGCTTTTATTTTGACAGTTGCCTTTTTATTATCTAACTTTTCAGCCTTAGTTTCAGTTTCCTCAATTATTTTACTTGCCTTATTATCTGCATCTATTTTAGGCTTAACATTTTTATTATTTAATTTTTCTGCTTTATTTTCTATCTTATCAATAACCTTACTGGCTCCATCCTCTGCCTTTACTTTAGCTTGAGCAGTGGTACCATTTAATTTATCTGTCCTAGATTTTATTTTATCAATAGTTGTTGATGCATCATCCTTCAATTTAGCACTGGGGCTGGCTTTTATCTTATCCAGAGCCTTCAACTTATTTTTTGTTTGTTCTGCCATTTTTTCCATAGCAGAAAGCTTCCCCTGGGTTTCAGAATCTCCACTAACCCCTATTGCGATATCAATTCTATAAATCTCTTTATTGGCCATTAATATTCACTTCCTGACCTCTTCAATAGCTTTATTATGCTGTTCCACTTCATAATTAGAAAAGGCAAGAATCAATTTCCTTGCCATATCATTTCTTTCTACTTCATAAAAAGAGTCAGGAGGTATGTTATGCATTGCAAATATATTATATAATGCAGTAATTTTCCCTCCCAACTCTATGAGTTTTTTATATCTTCCATCTCTTCCAATTCATCATTAAATCCACTTAATTCTAATATTTTATCTGTCAATGCAGATATCTCTCCAGCTAGAAGCTTTTTTCTAATGAACTGTTTTCCATTACTTACATTAACTGAATCAAGCAATTTAGAATCATTCCAATTAAAATTAGTAGTAGCAGCAACAATTAAACCTGCATCAAATTCATTTCCATCAAGTTTATCCTCTGATTTACCACCTCTGGATTTTCTGTTATAAGTACATTCCTTTCTAATTTTACTTATTTCTTTTTCGCTTAATCCTTTTAGCGTTAAAGGAATGCCCATTCTTTCTATAAAAACTGTAGCAGTTGGAACTTCATAAGTCCCCATAAGTTTAGCTAAAATATCCTCTTCTTTCATAGATAATATCTGTTCATCTGTCATTTTTTCCATCTTAAATTCCTCCTAAATAATTAATTTATATTTAATTGTAGTATTAAAAAAACTCAAATAATAAAAAGTCAGCTGAATAAACTGACTTTTCCTGTATGTTTTAAAATTTCCCATTTTATTAATTTATTTCAATTTGTTCTACCCACATTGAAGGTATACTTATTTTTGCTCCCATTGTAGATTCATAAGAATATATACCCAAAGAAATTCCTCTTACAGTTACATAATCATTTTCAAGTATTCTTGTACTTGTAATATTGGGATCATAACCGATATATAATATGTTATCATAATTTCCGTCAACTGCTAACCTTAAATCATTTTCTTTTTCGTCTTCAACAACCTGAATGACTTTACCACTAAATTTGGCTTTCTTATTTTTAAAATCATTTGGAGTTCTTGCTAATTGTTCATATGTTATTCCTGTATCATAAGAAGCTTTGTTTTCTTCTGCTTGCTTAGCTGCTATTTTTACTTCCTGAGCTGCAAAGAACTCTGCTCTATCCTTTTCTAATGCGTCTTTCTGTGATTGATATTTTTCTTTAAAACTCTGTTCAAGATCATTCCACACAGTAATTATATAATAAGCATTTTTTCGTTCTTCTTCATTCATTTGCTCATATGTTTTTCCACTTTCTAATAATTGAGCATATATAGTTTGATCTGATCTTACTTTTTCTATTCTTTCCTCTTCTGCAGTCTTTGGTTTTTCATTCTGAACTAATTTTGATTTATTTTCTTGAGATTCTATTGAAAAATCTATTATAGCAGCTAAAGAACATATAATAACCAGGCATACAACTATTTTAAGTAATTTCTTTATTTCATATTTATAGCGTTTTCTTACTAATTCATAAATAATAAGTCCTAGGATGGCTAATATAGACAAAGCCCCCAAAACAAAGATTAAAAGTAAAAAAGTCCTCATTTTAAAATCCCCCCCTTATTAACAAAATGTTAATAAAATTATAGCATATTCTGCTAATAAGGGGAATTTATATACATTAATCTGCCTCAATAGCATCCGTTAATTCATAACCTTCAAATGTAAAAGGACTTTCTTCCATTACTAAATCCCCAACCTTTAAATCAATAAGGTTAACTTCATCAGCCATACAGTTCAACAATCTTATACTCTCATATCCATATGCTTCTGGATCTTCAAGTCCTACGATAAGTTCAAATCGCTTAAAATCTCTTTTTATCATATCTGATGTTACATGATATCCAGTAAAACTGCCGGTACCTTTTTTAGTACCTCTCTTATACCTAGTCCACTCATCTCCAACTACATTTATTTCTTTTTTATCAAGTGCGACTTTTGCAGTACACTCACTTACATTTGTTTGTTCAACTCCATCCATAAGTATTTTTCCATACCTACTATGAATAGTTCTACTTGAATCTAAAGGCATATTATCCCTCCTATCTTATATATCCTGTACCATAAATTCTTTTCATCACATTTATATATTTAGCATCCCATATCCAGAAGAACTCATCATTTTTAGCATTCGCTTGAAGTTCTTCATCTATTTCCACAGTAAAATCGCTATCTATTAGACCAGAATCATTCAAAGTTTCAAAGTACTGTTTCAAAGCTGCCAATACAGCAACCTGTCCTGTTCTATCATTGCCTATCTTTCCTATATATTTCTGATTACCTGTAGAACTAGTATCTTCATCTACTGCATCTATAAATTTAATAGCTCTTAAATATCCTAAAGTTTCATTTTGATCTGTCCCATAAGACTTTAAGGTATTTACATCATCTTCTACTATAACTTCACCATTATCGTATCTTACAATCATAGTACCTGCTTGTAATGAACTTTTAATTTCCTCATCAGTTAGGTTTTTAGTCACATTACTAAACACAGTTTTAGCATTACACAAGCTTTCTTTAAGACTTTGACCTTCTCCAAGGGCTGCTATATAACATGCTGTTTCTGCTGGAGTATATGTTATTCCATCCAATATTCCTCCAACTGCACCAATATAACAGAATCCCTCATAATTGAAACTTTGTGATTTAGCATTAGCCTCATTTATTGTCTCATCTAACCCACCACCGGCATATGCTCTTATTTTCTTTCCATTCTTCCTGTTTTTCTCAACCCATGATTTAACACTTGTTTGAAGAGCTGAATCTATTATTCCATCCAATACGAATCCATTAAATTTTACACCTTCAAATGCTGCCATGGCATCAATATATTTATCATTTGTTATTGCTGCTGCACCATCATTACCACCTGTTAATGGCTGATTTACTATACTTGTCAAAGTACTGTTGCCATCTGCAACTTTTTCAGCATTAATCCACAGATTCTCTTCATTGTTATTTATTGATTCAACCATTTCCTGTATTGCTCCAGAAAGTGCTGTAAAAGAATATATTTGAGTCGTCTCATCATAGAGAATTATATCTTTTTTAGATGAATCTACAATATTATCTCTCACAGTAACGTTGAATTTTCTTGTAGTAGGATATTTCGTATTGATTTTTAATACATCTCCAGAAGGTTCAGCTGTATCTTTTAATGTTATTGTAGATACCTTTTCATTTCCATCCGCAAGTCTATACAAAAGGAGTTCTTTGGGCTGACCTAATAATACCAGTCTTCCAAGTCTGTATGCAGTATAGCTGGTATCATCTCCGAAACTTGCAATTAATTCTTTTTCAGATGTTATTGATATCACTACTCCAACCGGTCCCCAATTGGCTTTTACAGGCATTGCAATAATGCCTCTTTTGCCTTGCTGTATACGTGATAAAGCTATAGCTTTAAACCTATTATAAAATCCTGGCCTTATCGGTTTATCTGTCTCACTCCAATATCCAGATGCCATACTATTCTACCTTCTTTCCTAAGAATTTTTTAATTCTTTCTTTAAGCTCTGTTTTAGTCATCTTTGTTTTTTCACAATTAAATAAAGCACCTGAGACTACTTCTCTCCTGTAACCAAGTGCCTTACAATTATTTATAAAATCTTGTATGTCATATACTTCTTCTTTTGATGCCAATTTTTCCTCTTGATTAGCCTTAACTCCTTCTACTTCTGTAACTGTAGTTTCCTCCAAATCTTCTTTGATAGATAAATTCTCTGGTACTATCTTTTCATCAGTCGGAATGTATTCTTTCTGTATTGTATTATCTTCCAAATCTATCCCTCCTTAATTAACCTACTTTATTTTCTCCTTCCATAAATTTTATTTATAGTTGGTGTATTTTTCTCTATCATCTTCCTCCTAAAAAAAGTAACAGTTAGCTGGCCTACACCTAACATATCTGCTTCCCTATCTTCACTAATACTTTCTACAGTAAGGTATCGCCTATCTAACAAATCCAAAGGTATTTTAAAATCATCAATAAGATTATGTTCTATATCATCTAATAATTTATTAACTTGATTTTTATTATTACTGACAATGTGGCATACAAAAGTTTTAGTCTCTTTTACAAGAGCGTAATTTTCTCTTTCCTTCTTTTGATTCTTTACCCTCCATAAAATAGAAGGCACTTGAAAATTCTTTTTCCAATTATTAAGATATACTGTATAGTCTGTAATAGTTTTTGTATAGTCATATAATGCATGAAGCCATGTATCGGTATTGACTTCATACTCCTCATGTAGAGCTATGACATTAAACCGAAGTCCTCTTGCTATGGCCTGCCATTCCACATCTGCAACATCCTGTCCTATGGTGCCATTAAAAATACAGGTAAAAGTTTCATTTGTTTTTGTATCTTCTATTACCTGCATATTAAGAGCCTTGATTACTTTGTCCCCCAGTGAATCCAGATTTTTAAAGGTAGTTCTTTTCTCATATATCCATATTTCTATAGTTCTTTTGAATCCAACTACCTCTCCACTGTCGGTATCATTACCCTGGAGAACTACTGCATAAGGTTTCGGGGTATCTCTTGTTGGAACAGTGGGATCACAACATTTTTTAAGTTCTGGAATACTGTCAGTAAGTTTTTTTCTTATTCCGTCACGCATTGCTTTTCTACCTTTGCCTTAGCTTTTATTTTTAAATGTTCTGCGTAAAATTCTACTTTCACCATAGGTATATTTCGTGCATCCATTGAAAAACTAACGCTTTTTACTTTTTTTGAATGATCAATTCCATCTATAATTATTTTCCCTAATAATTTATCAATGCCATATTCTATTTCTATATCAGCTAATTTTAATTCTTCTTCATTTTTAATCTGATTTTCACTCATATTATCAATCCCCCCATAATTTATTCACTCCAATATTCAATTATTTTATTTGCTATATTGTTCTTATTATTTTTAAGGGTATTCTCTAAAACAGGCATAGGTTTTATTCCCTTTACGAGCTTAGCAAAATGTCTATTTCCATCTTCATCAACCCAACTTAATATTTTCTTATTTACAGGTACTATAGGCTTTCCTGCAGGTCCGTATATTCCGGTACCTTCTTCCAGCCATCCCCCATATTCTTCACTTGGAATCAAAGACAAAGTATATTTTCTTCCTGAGCCTTCCACACCGCCTTTTATACCCCTTCTTGCATCTCCACTTCTGTCTTTCCAGTAGGCGTTCGACTTGGCCTCATTAACCAGCATGGGTTTTATTTTGTTATCAAGCAGCCCATACATTCCATTTAGTTTATTTTCTATGAAATCATTAACTTTGAATCCCATATAACCACACCTTTTAATCTATACGTTCCAAATCACACTCATAACCGCAGATTGTATCATTAATTATTATAGGATATGCGGCCTTTACCTCGAATTTATCACCATTACTTGTAAATTCAATAGATTGTTTAGGCGTAACATCCAATTCTGCATCCTTGTCAGCAATCATTTTGTATCTGCTTATATAAGAAGTTCCCTGGATTCCTGAATTTATATTGATATTTACTGAATTACTATTTGTCCCAATATAAATTAATACCGTTATGGTTTTCTCAATTGGTTCATCATCTACAAATGCACCATCAACCTCTTCGTTAATAGTCTTAGTATAAGTTATAACCGTTGGATTTACTGATATGGCCTTATTGATTGCATTTATAATTTTATTTGGATTTATTTTTGGCATTATGCACCATCACTTCTTCTCATGGAAGTTTTATAGCCTCTTACTATAGTTGGATTTAATGCAGCCTGTTCTGATAAATAATCAGCTTGATATATGGAAGCTAGATTATTCCAATAGTCAGGATCGGCATTTTCTATTGTTACAGGTCCCACCACTATTTTACTTTCCATATTTGCTTTCATTAAACAACCTCTCCAGCTGGCCTTAAGGACATTATTGTCATTTACTTCAAGTAAATTCTCCAATTCTTCATCTGAAAACACTGGGTACTGACTTTCATTAAGATTTACTTTCAATATTTCTAAAGGAGTAAAAGCCATAATTATTCACCTGCCTCTGTACCTGCCTTTTCCCCTTCTCTATTAGGTGGAGTAGATGGAGGAGTTTCAGCTTCTTTTGGGATTTCTATATCTGCATATTTACTTAATTCTTCTATGTCTTTTTCATTGACTTTGAATTTTTCTCCTGTCTTCATGAATGCTCCATTATACTTAATATGTTGTCTTGCTATTGCATTATATTTTTTTGTTGCCATGAATTTATTCACTCCTTATAACATTAAATTAAAAAGTAGCCATAATTAAATGACTACTAAGCAACAGTACCAAAGAACACTTCATCTGCTCTATCAAACGAAACAATAGGCATTACCGACACCTTGGTATCTACAGTTACTGGATCCCACTTAGTATTTGTAGTAACTGCTATACCTGGTTCTATTATTGTTGTATCTAATTTCCCACTGCCATGTGTTAAATCAAACTCTTCAGGAGTTGTACCATAAACAGTATCTCCTAAAGTTGCTCCACTCATTAATGTTATCTTATAATTCTCATAATAGGGTACTGGGTCTGCTCCTTCATATGGATAATATGTTGTGTCTTCTAAGAATACGATAATCAAATTCATTCTTTCTTTAGCATATTGTAAATAATCTGATTGAGATAATATTCTTAATGTATTTAAATTGCTATTTCTTATGTCATTTGTAATTGCAGTATTAATTAAAAATGTTTCATCAAAAGTTTTCTCTGTCATAAGCATAATATTAGGCTTTGGACAATTATCATCTGTTATTATCTTTTGAAAATTTTTAACGTCTCCAACTATATCGGCAGCAGGATTCGTCCATTTATCATCAGCAGTAAGTATAGTTCTGTGATTTTCTGGCACACCATACTCGACAGCAACATTTCCGTCCTTAGGATCACTAGAATAAATAATTTTCCCTGTTTGAATTACTTGTGCTCTCATTTTTTTAGCAATTATTCCTGCACCTTTTATAAGATTTGCTTGCCCATCAAAAACTTGATCTAAAACTGCATTAACAATATTTTCATTATTACAATTCATAGCATTTATAACTTCTCTTCTTGTGGTTTCATCTATTCCAACAGCTTCTTTAAAAAATGGAATCTCGGTTGTTGAAACTTCTACCTTAGCATTTAACGATCTCATTTTAGCAGCTACATCAAAAGTCGATTGCCTTAATGCTACAGCTTTCTTTTTAGCACCTTTTGCGTGTTCTAATTTAGTTCCTAATACTTTCTTATTAGGAAACAATGTCTGGTCTATAGTATCTTCCACTGGTAATTCCTTAATATATAAGGCGATATTTTTTGAATTTATATAATCCTGTAATTTAGGCATTTTTGTTCCTCCTTATGCTCCAAATATTATTTGTTTTAACGCAGCCTTTTCTACTTCTGCATTATCTTCATTAAATTTAATTTCTGATTCGTATAAAACTCCATGTACCAGAACCGGTACAATTTCTGTAGCATTGTTAGGATTAGAATCAACTGACATAGAATCTTTAAAACTTACATCTTGATAAACGACACCATAGGCATCTGTTGTACTTTCGGTTGTTGTTACTGGTTTTCCTTCCTTTGTTAATAATGTTCCAGCTTCTAACACTTCATCCGAATTTATTGCTGTTAATACATCTGCTTTCTTTACATTAATAGGTAACGATATAAAATGGTCACCAGCTATTAATCTTAATTTCTTTTGGCCGCCTATAACCTCATACGAACTTTGATGCATTTTGCATTCCTCCTTAATAAAAATTATTTTTTAGCAAAATCCAAAATATTTTTGGACTTACTAGCTTCTGCACGTTGCTTTCCAAGTTTTGTTGCTATATTTTCATCACTTGGTGTAGGATTTGATTCTGAACCGCCTGAGTTAAAAGTACCTGTACCCTTAATCTCTTTTTCAAATAGATAGTCATCAGATTTCTTGATTGCATCAACCTGCTCCTTAAGACCGATAAAATTACCATTGTCATCAAGGGTCAACTTGTCTAAGTCTAGTAATCCTTTCAGAACTTTAGAGTTTTTAGCCCCTATAGTAGCTAATTTAGATTCAAGAGCAATATTGAACATCTGTTTCTTATACTCTGCCTCCTGTTTGCCCAAATCTTCTTTGTTTTTGCTCTGCAGGTCAGTGAGTTTAGTTTTTAAATCCTCATTGTCTTTAGCAAGTGGCTCCAAGTCTTTAATCTGCTTGTCTCTATCAGATACACCTTTTTTATAATCATCACGCTCCTTTTTCGTTTGATTATATGTCTCCTTAGAAATATAATCAGAACTATCTACCAAATCTATGTCTTTGTATTTTTTCTGGAGATCTTCTGGTATTTGTGTAAATGAATCTCCTAATATTTCACTTAATTTTGGCATTATTTTAATCCTCCTTGTTTTTTTCTATTAAATGATTGACTTTATCCCTTCAAACTTTCCACTTAATTTTTAGTAAATCAAACTTCAATTTATACAGTTCAGCAACTATATTTAAGTACTCAATTGGCTTTATGTCCTCATTATCCAGATATTCATCTGCCAATGATTTTAAATATGCTAGGTTTTCTATTTGTTGATCTAACTCGGTATTTATTTTATCTGCATCCACTAATTTTGTACCTCCTCATTTTGCAAGATGAAAAAAGGCCCTATTCTTTTAAGCCCTGAATTATTACTATATCTTAATTTTTTTCTTCCAAACGCAGATACACTTTCCTAAAATATTTATTTGTATCCAAGACTCTGCATACTTTAATCCATTTTCTTCGTATTTTGTGATGTAGTGATGCATCCTTTTTCCTCCTATCTTTTCATATCTTGAAGTGTCTTTCTAAATTCTGTAGTAAATTTATTAATAGCTCTATCGACTAAATCATCTACTAAGATATCATCATCTATATTTGCATCAATACCTATAGTATTCTGAGTTAACTTTTCATTGAATACTCTTGGGTTATCTTTTACAAGTGCATAAATAGCAGTTTCTAAATCATAAATTTGTTTATGCTCTAATCCTATATTGTAAACAAAATTAATTTGATGAAGAACTTCATGTATAAATGTAGTTTCCTTATACTGATGTGATGCACTTTTATCTATCTGTATTTCTTGTGAATTCCCACAGCTTCTTCCTGAACTTGAACCATCTCTCATAAGATTATCAATTAAAGCTACTGAAAAAATCATGCCACCAATTTTAATTTTATCGGGTATATTCAACACAATCCCTCCCTTAATTTTGAGCATAATAAAAGCACTCACTATTTTCACTTAGTAAGTGCTTCTTACTCGTTTACTTTATTAGACTCTAATTCTTTCATAAAAGTTTTATATTCATTTTTTACCCACTGTGGAGAATCTTCTTTTATTTTTAGGCCCTCATCATCATAATAAACATATTCAGTACTCATAAACTTAGGTTCTGGTAGTTCCATATCTATCACCCCTTATTAATATGCTTTTTTAGTTTTTGCTCAACTATTTCTCCAAATACTTGAGCAAATTCTCTCGGAGTATCTCCTCCAAAATATTCTGCAAATGTTTCTGCAAATGCTTCTGCTGGATTTGTTCCTCCATATCTGCTTACCAGTTCAGATATATCTTTAAAACTATACGTATTATCATATTTTTTATTATACTCTAATAATACATCATTTATAAAATTTTTGCACCAATTATCACTATCTAATTCATTATTTTCAAACCATTTAAGCGAATCTGCTACATGATGTCCATATTCATGTATAAATGTTTTATAACTTTTTGCGTTTGGTATTGTCCATTTGCTTTTAATACATTGTTTAATATATTGCGTATTATAATCCTGATCACAAAAGTATTCACCATTTAGTACAAGTTCAACTGCTTCTGGATGCTCAGGATAATACCTATAGTATCCTACTGGGGTAATATTAGCTTTTATCTTTATACTAGGTAATTTTACTGGATCTACTTCTTTAAATCCTTTAAAATAATTATGGAATTTATCTAACCAATTAATTGAAGACTGTAATAATTCTTTATCTATAGGATACTTTCTACTATCAGAGAATTTTATATCATAACTCTCTTTTAGATGATCACTTATTTCCTTTTTGTTCTTATATTGAGTATTTATATCTTTTACAGTGCTCCATTTTTGTTCCTTATCCATATTGACTATTTTATTATCGGCATCATAATTAATTTTAGTTTGAATTTCATCTGGAACGCTAACCTTAATAGAAGTTTTACTATCTCCTTCTTTAACCCATTCATCTATATTGGATTTAATTTGAGAATTAACTTTATTTTTACTCCAATCTTTCATAGTCTCAATACATTTTCCAAACTCTTCAATTACTTCTGTCATGTAACATAGACAATTTGGATGCTGGAGTGGTAGATCTTCAGGTTTAAATACCTTGCCATTATACTCGTCACATATATCCATCCTGCCATGCATTCTAGCTGAGTGGCTTGCACTTAAATTCCACTTAAGCCCTTTACAGAATGGATTTTTCTTTGCATTTTGGATTAAGGTTTCTGTTTGTGCATGAGTTATACTGGTCCTTGCTAACCTTCTAGCTTGATATGATATATTGTCCCCACCTAGTCCATCAGCAAAAGTCTTAGGCGTAATGCGATTCTTAGGGTTAACATATTTCTCTAGTTCTGCAGCAAGTTTTTTAACATTGGCACCTTTGGCTATATTGGCTTTTATAATCATGTCAACCTTACTGCCATTGTCACCAGTTATATTCCATAATCTTCTACTTAATGTCTTACCATCTTTATAATAATTCCCTGCTATAAGCTGCCTTACAGTATCACTTGACACCTTGGTTATAGTCCTCTTTAAAGCTTTGTTTGTGGCTTCATCAGGCGAAATCATGTCTACAAAGCTAAGCTGTACGCCTTTTTGTATGTCAGAACTTTTTCGGATATTATTTTCAATTGTTTTACTGAGCTTATAATAAAGCTCTGCCCTATACTCATTGATTATTTTATATTGTTCTATCTTATGATTTCTAGTTCTGGAATCTGGCATACTTAAGATTTCATCTATAAGTTTATCCCCGGCATTTTTATAAATATTAAAAAGTTCTTTTTCCTGCTGAAAATTCAGGGCAATAAATTCTTTTCTTGCCTGAAGAACTCTTTTTTCATATTCATTCATAACTATTCACCAGTGTTTAAATTATTATCAACATTATTATTCAATTCACTATTCAATCCTTCAGTAAATGAATCCTCTGCATTACTCAATTGTGTTTTCTCCTCAAGTATTTCATTGAAAGCTTTTTCGTCGTCTTCCTCATCACTAAACTCTTTAATGTATGATTTCCTCGACCTCACATCAGCTTCGACTTCCAAAATCGCAGTTTTCTTCTTTTCATCATCATCAGAAGGGAGAGGGTAATTATGCTTGAAGATGGTTGTATACTTTATACTCAACCATTCAGAGTTAAATATACCTTTATAGCATACTGGAGCCACTTCAATAATAAAATTGATTAATGCCAACAAAGGCCTTTCCCAGTCATTCCACTTTTCCTCACACCTAGCTATCAAATCATTGTAAAGATAAATCATGGCTTTAGCAGAGGGGATATTATTCAAGTCTGATAATTTAGGCATATCCAGTGCAAAATTCATATCCCTTTCTGTCCTGTCCAGGTAAGCTTCTATTGCATCAGAATTTCCTATATTGTATTCCATTCTTTGAACTGCAGCTTGTCCCCCATTTTCTACAAGTTCATCTCTGGTTTTTACTGCATGTAGTGCATTAGGAGCTATAGTGAATTTATTTACATCATCTTCATTACCATCAATCACAACCTCTGAACCAAATAACTGAAACCTCAACGCATCTGCAAAATCCGATATTCTCCTGTTATATTGGTTTTGAGCATCTTCCAGTTCAGTAACATCAGATTCACCAAAAGAATCATTAAGTTCCCCACCATTTTTAATAAGCCAGCAGGGTATAGCAGTAAATCCAGTGTCTATATCTATCGTAAGTTCTTCCTGCAGGTCTGTATTTTTATAGGTTTCTTTCTTATACCACGCCTGCCTTTCTTTTGAATTTTCATTGACTTTATAGTAATAGGTGTGAAGGTAGTAAATCTTATCTGCATCAGCTTCCCTGTATACATTAAGTTCATCCTCTTCAAAGAACACAACCTTTAATAAAACTCCATTCTTTTCTTTATAGTAAAAATTTTCTATAGTCTCATACTTAAGTACTAAAGGTTGTCCTGGATTAGCTTCTACTCTAAGCAGTACCCTCTTTTTTACCGTGGATTCTAAAAAAGCCTTTCTTGTATTATTCCAGAAGTTATTATTTTCAAAAATATCCTCTACAAATTTTCTTAAATCCTCACATTTATCCTTATCTTTAAAATCATCTGGTTTAAATATTAGGGTAGGTTCCTTCCCAAACATCCACCTTGCCTGTTTCCTAAGAAGAGGCTTTACCTTATTTCTTATATCTTGAGTAGGTTTATAATCGCAATTATCATCTGTCGGCCAGTTTTGGCCATATAATATGGGATCATTTTTAGCTCTCTCTGGATCTGCGGATTTCCCTTTATAAAAGATATAATCTCTTCTTACTTTTCTTTCTCCTTTTAATTGTAAATCCTGTAAGTTTTAATGTTGCTGTTTTTATATTCACTAAAATACAGTGCCTCCTTTCCTTCTATGATGTATTTTTATAACCCTCTGCCCTTGTTATAAACACTATCTGCATATTTTTGTTCTTTAATATCAGCAACCTCATAACCATCTAATCCATACCATATAGCACTAAATGTATGAGGATCTATGTTAAATTCATCTTCTATAATTTCTCCATTTTTATCTATGCATATGTAAATCCTTTAATTCATCTACGGTATTAGTACAATTGCTAGAACATACTATTTTCTTGAATCTTTTAACCTTCTTGGTATTCTGCAGCCTTGACCCTGGAAACTTTTTAGCTCTTCTAATGTTGAACCCTTGCTGATTGAAATACTTAATTGTTTTAGGTTCTGCACCATCAGCACGAATAAGTTCTTGAGTACTTTTAAATTCAGCTATTTCAAGGGCAGTTCTATCGTCTGTCATTTGATTTTGTAATACTCCCAATAGATATAAAGTATCTTTTCATTATCGTCTACAACTAACCTTAACAAAGCATTATAGGAATCTTCAAACCCAAAGTCAAAGCCAACCTCCTAATCGGATTTTTTATGTTCCTATAGCTTGAAGCACTTCATAGTGTGGCCTAACTTCAAATTGAGGAAGTACCCTCCTACCATTTATACCGAATCTACCTTTTCTGGCTATCCTATATAAATCAATATCATAAGTTTTTAATTCTTCTAGCTGCTCTATATAACTTTTAGGCAAAAATAAATTATCATCTGCCAATGAGTGATGATAATAGGTATTATTTCTTACAACTATTCTTTTTTTGTAGAGTTCCTCGTCATCCAGTATGAATATTTTTTTCTTCTCATTTTTAAAGAAGTGCTTGTATGTCCCAATTATCCTTACTTACAGGGTTAGTTGAAAGTATCATATGCAGTGGCAGTCTTGGATGTCTTAAACGTCCTAAAAGTTCTTTGAATCCTTCATATTTAACCTCTGAACATTCCTCAATCCACACTATAGAAACATTGTTTATAGACTTTAGCTTTGAAGGTTTATCCATACCTTTAAATATTATTTTGGAGCCATTAGGAAACCTAACCTGCATTGGTGAAGCTGTAAATTTAATTCTAGTGTCAAGTCCCATGTCTATTACTATTTCCTCTAAAAGTGAATAGCAGCTGTCCCTTATAGTATCAAACACTTCTCTAACCACAAGTGCAGTTCTTTTCTCCTGGAGCAATTTAAGTATTAATTTCAATGCCACATGATAACTCTTTGATGATCCATAACCACCAACTAAAAAATAGAATTTATAATCCCAGTTGAAAATAAAATCTTCAAAGCTAGGATTTACTTCTTTTTCTATAAGCATTATTCATCACTTTTTCTTTTTATCATTATTTCTATAGGCTTGTTATCGTCAGGATTTTTAACCTTCTCTATCTCGGCCCTAAGTTTTTCCATCCTCAACCTTTGTTCTTCTGTGGCCATGTCTGGGTTGTTATGAACCATCTCATCATGTTGCTTGATAAGACTACGAAGCTCTGACATAGCCCTAGATTGAGCTTTAAGAAATGTGGCTTGCCTGTCCCATGCAAATTGAAACTCATATTCTAATTCTTTCTCTGATTCATTGGTGGAAGTTTTCTGTGTGCTTCTACCTTTAGTCTTAACCTTGGACTTTCTAAGCTCCTTAATCATTTCTTCTTTACTCTTAACATCCATAATTCTCTGGGACCTTGCTATGGCCGTATACTGAATTATTATATTTTCCCAGAGCATATCCAGAGGATCTTTAATCATAATCTCCTGCACCACCTCCATTGTTTCAGGGGGAAAAATCTTAGAAAAAAAGCCATGGGATTCAGCGTTTTTGTTTCCTTTTGGTACGCTGCTCACATGACCTTTTGAATTCTTATTTTGTGGTTGGCCGCCCTTTTTTCGTTTAGTTGTACAACATTCATTTGTTTGTTGTACAACATTCAATTTATCTACCCATTTATCCCTTTGCTTCCAGACTGCAATCTTCTTTTCATCTTCACTTAGAATCTTTGCAATCTGCCTATTTTCAATATTCCCACCATGTTCCTTGTAAATCTCAAATGCTTTATCCCTGTTTGGACTTCTCTGTCTCGGCATCTCTACATTGTCACCACCTGCCTCATTCGTTTTGTTTGGGGGATGAAGAAAGAGCTTTATTATAGTTTCATCCCTCTACTAAATTTCATTAATTATAAGTATCATAATAAATTCGTCAACCATACTATAATGCTAAGGAGGTAAGACTTATGTCTTGTTGTAATAAAGTTCAAACACATGACCATGAATTTTTAGGAAGCACTATGTTAGCTGAATTAGAGGAAGATCCTCATAATCATAGATTTGCTGGAGTATCTGGTCCGGCGCTTAGAGTTACACGCGGACATGTTCATGTAGTTAAAGCAAGAACAGATTTTTATGAAAACCATTTTCATGAATTCGAAGCAACCTCAGGACTTCAAATAGATGTTGGAAATGGAAGACATGTTCATTTTGTACGAGCAATAACTACAGAAAACGATGGCCACACTCATAATTTAATTTTTGCTACACTTATTGAAAACCCTATTTCAGAAGAAGCCTAATCTTAAAAAGTAGAGCTGCTAAATATTCATGCAGCTCTGCTGTATTTTAATTATTCTACCTCATCCTCCTAACAGCACCCTTAACTCTCCTGTAACACTCATGCCGCATTAATTTTTCAATATCAGAAAAGGAGAGGTATTCGCCTCTCCTTGGTTTATCTTTATTTAGTTTTTTATTTTGGTTAAGCTTTTCTTTCAGGATTTCTCTTATCTTCATACCTCTCACCTTCTTTATGTTATGATTAAATAAAAAGGAGATTTCTCATCTATGAAAATTCTAAAGTACATATTTCTATGGGTTATAAGTTTTATTGCATTTATGTATGGTTCATCTATTCTTGATGTAATATTTAATAATGATTCTGATTCAAGCACAATATTGATTACTTTATATGCATTAGGAGCAACTATAATAATTTGTACATACCTAATAATAAATTCTATAAAAGAAAAATAAGCACTCTAAATGACGAGTGCCTACCTTTGACATACACATATATAGTTTTATTTTATTTACGGTTTCCCGCATTGGCAGCCCTATTTAACCCTGGAGCTAGAGGTATATTCATGGGGAATATTAAAATTTAACTTTATTTTCATTTGCCAATCTTCTCGGAGTGTCCCATGTAACTACAGGAGCAACCTCTTTATTTATTACTATATCCCCGTCAGGATTCGTTTTATATATAGACCTATTCTTTTCTACAAACGCACTATCACTTATATATTTATTTGCTTCATAGTTAACTGCCTTTACCACCTCTCGCCTACATGTTAAGGCAACCCTATGTTTATATTTTAAATTACTAAAGTTTCTTTGGATGCATTTTTCTACAGTATCTTTTTTAACATTTAATTTTCTAGCAATCTCAGGGGCTGTTAACCCATCTAAATACAAAATCTTAACTTCTTCTTTATTTAACACAGCTCTCAAATCATCAGCTCCTAAAAAAGAATATAGTTCACCCAAACCATAAAAGTGGACATGTTTTATTTTTACCAAATTCAACTCTTTGAATTTCATTTATATTATATACTATTTCTCAATGTATTTTGTCCCAACTTTGTCCTATTTTTGTTTCAAATTTGTCTCATTTTTGTCTCAAGATTTTTTACGATTAAAAAAGGCAACAGCATTATTTTTTCAGCTATTGCCATATACCCCTTCCCACTTCACGATATCCTCCAGTATATCCTCTCGCCACCTGTAGGCAGTACTTCTTACACCACCATACATTTCATTTGCTATCCATCCAACGCTTTTATTTAGCTTGTACTTATAAATAATGAATTGCATAATTTCTTCTGATAGTGGAGGGACTGTCAGAACTTTCTTCAACGGAGCTGTATTTCTCTTTAACCACCTTATCCTGGACATATTCTTACGGAATTTTCTATTTACATATTTTAGTTCATTCTTAAGCTCCTTAATTTCCTTTTCATCTTCATTTTCTATCACGCTTTCACTTGAGTGCTTTATATCCCACTGAATACTTTCCTCCTGATCTTGAAGGTCTTTGCATTCCAGTTCCAAAGCTTCCATTTCCTTAAGATCTCTAAAATAGCCATACAGCTTACCTTCTGTCCTTTTAAATGTTTCTTTGTCCAACATACAGTTCCCTCCCATGTACTTATTTAAGCTAAACTTTTATTTGTCTCATATTCTGCATTTTACTATGAAATCGTCAATTATTTAGCCAACTGCTCTATATCCCTTCTTAATTCCATGGAATTATATATCATATTCACGTATTTCTTTATCCTAAGTTTTGGCATATTAATACTTTTCCTCTTTCCTTCTATATCCATATCAATTTCTTTTATTCGTTCTTTAAGGAATTTAATTTTATTAGAAATCCGTTCTTTCTCTAAATTCCTGACGTTTATATAAGAAACTATGGCCTTTTCACTTTCCTGTAAATCTTCCTTTAATGAATTTATTTCTTCCAGCAGCTCTTTGACAATTCCTCTGTTTATTTTTTCAGGAAAACCATAGTCAATTTTAATAAGAGTGATGATTACCGATTCATCCTGTCTCAAAACAAGGAGTATATCATCCTTTACATAGAATCTTTTGATAGTTCCATCTCCACCAAGCCGGTCTTCCGTTAAAAACTCTGAATAGTTAAATATCTTATTTATATCTCGTATTATCCTGTCATTATTCGTTAACACGTAATTTTCTATATCAAAACTATTAGTTATTCCCTTAACTCTTTCCACATATCTCTCCTTGCAATGGTTGGTTACATCAACATGCTTAAGTTCTGTTAGCACTGCTTCCATGGAATCCCTCCTTTAATAAGTTTTAAAAATCGTCTTAATAAACCTTCTCTTTCCAAAAGCATTATATTGATAATAACTGTATTGTATATATCCATTTTTTTAACTATAGCATCTCTTAACCCTGATACATTGTATATATCCTTAGCTTTACAGCTTACTTCCACATCTGCAACTCCCCACTCTTTATCTTCAGTAAAGATAAAGCATGAAACCAAATATTTATTCATACCACCCCTCCTATTCCCTTAATTTTAATGCCTTTTCCCTATCATATTCTTCTTTCAAATAAAGCCCTGGTTCCGTATATACTTTATCTCCTAGTATCTTATCCACTTGAGATATCGCAGCTCTATCCGTTTTGGCTTCAATAATTACTTCCTGTTCAACTTTTTTATCATCTTTGTATACTAATATATACTCCATTTATTCTCCTAACCTTCTTCCACACATAGGACAATACTTTATCTTAAAATGTCCTTGTGCAAGTCTATGCCTAAATAATACTATTCTGGGTTTATCACCTTTCAATTGAAATATTACAGCTTCATTAGGTTGTGTTTTTTTACTGTCAGGGCTTTTGTTTATAAGAATGCTTTTTCCATATTCACCGTCACAATATTGGCACATAAGCTATTCCTCCTTAACTTATTTACCTCCCATGCCTGTCCCATTCTTTTTTAAAATTCTTATAACTCTTAGCACTTTCCTTCCTGCAATTCCTGACAACTATATAAATGCCTATTATCCCAACTATGCTAATTAAAGCCCATGTTCCTATAAACACATATCCTAATTTTATTAAATGTTCCATCTACTCACCTTCTTCAAATTTCTATGCATAATAAATCCAATTTTGCACATACTATCTTTGTGTTTCATTATGTAATTATGTTTTAATGTATGTGTAACATAATTAATCCTTATACCGGGGATGGATAATCCCCGGTGTTTAGTTTTACTTGAAATTACAACTAATCTATATTAAATTCCCATGTATAATAACTTATAACTTTACACATACTATTTATATATCCATTGAATAATTATCTTTTCAATGTTTATCTTTAACATATTAGTTCCTCATACCAGGGGCATATAAATCCCTGGTATTTAGTTTTATTGCAAAGTATTTGAGATACGAACTAACTTACATGTTCTTTTCTGCAACTTTCAGACATATTTGCCTGTGTTAATACTTTTGCCATTACCGGTACTACACTATTTCCTATTCTTGCAACCCTTTTACTTATTGGATACCTTTTACCAGTATAATCATGATCAATGATATAATTTTCCGGAAAACCTTGACCTAATTTTAATTCTTCAGGTTTTAACATCCTAAACCATATATCAATTAATTGATATTGCTCTCCTTTAATCACAACCGTTACAAGTCCAAATCTATCTTTAGTAACTATAGTACCTATAGGCCCACTCACCCTTTGCCCTATCCCATTTCCATAATACTTGATTAGAAAGGCCGAAATTAAACCGAAATGTCCAGGACTTGTTGTAATGGTGTGTATGGGTTCATTTACTGCCTGTCCAGTACCACTCTTATAAAATTTAGTGATAAATGCAGTAACTAATCCATATCGGTTGCTTGTGTCAATAGTCTTTATTGGTTCATTCAAGCTCTGACCTCTTACATATTCTTTTTTTGTTTCACCATGATATTGGATAAGGAATGATGATGCTATATCATCTGGTAAAAAGTAAGGGTTATCATCATTAATAATGAATTTTTCAATTCCTCTTGCAATTCGGTTAAGTGTTTTTTCCTTTAATGGCTTTTCCCTTGTAAATATGGAACTTCCTAAGTCATTCCAGTCAATACATTTTGATATTGGTTCCCACTTTTTAAGTCCATTTACACCAAGTTTATTATGTGTGGGTTCCGGCCAAATAATATTTTTTCCATCACGCCTAAATACTGCATACCATCTATTCCTTGTTGTTGGTGCCCCATAATCAGCAGCTATCAACTCCCTACTGTCAAATTCATAACCTAATCCTTTCATTGCACTAATGAATTTCTTATAATCTTCCCCTTTACGTTCTTTTATAGGATGTCCCTCATTATCAAGAGGACCCCATTTTTGAATTTCTTCGACATTTTCCATTAGGATAACATCTGGCAAAATTTTTCTCGCATGTTTGTATACTGCCCATGGCAATATTCTTAATCCTTTTATCTTGGGTTGCCCGCCTTTTGCTTTTGAATGACTTGTACAGTCTGGGGAAGCCCACATAAGTGAAACATGACGACCTTTTGTATATTTAAGCATGTCAACCTTGAATATATCTTCTGTAATGTGCATAGTCTCTGGATGGTTAGTTTTATGCATTAATATAGCATCAGGATCATGATTTACTGCTAAATCAATCGGTCTCCCCATTGCCATTTCAATTCCCGTAGATGCTCCACCTCCACCTGCAAAAATATCAATTATAAGTCCTTTATTCATTGTTTTAACCTCCACGTCTGGAGGCATGGCCATGCATTTTATCTAGAATTACTCCGATTTTTATTTTTTATTTACTTCACAATAATTTCAGATTATGTCACAACTAATATCCTATAATAGTTTCAGTTCTGTCCATAAAACCACAATCTAATAAATATTTGCAGAATTCTTCAGGTGTGGGGTCTTCACTATCATGTTCCCCTAATACATTAATCAAATCATGAAAATTTGACAACGCGCTCCAAGCATCACTGAATATATTCAATTCAGGAACTATTTTTCCACTTAGATTTATCCAATCCACTGTCATTTCACCGGTTGTACCTCCTTGGGAGGAATACAACCCAAAAATTACTCTATCTACATAATCTGAATTCCTTAAACAAACCTCTCCATACCATGCTCTTGATAATTGAGTAAAACCTTTAATCATGCCTTCGTTTTTATTTTCCATCATCCTATCTCCTACACACATCAGCCCCAACCTCTGCACAAGCCTCACAGCCTCTATCCACCAACTTTTTATTATGCCTGTGGAATCCCTGGACTATGTCAAAATTCTCTCTGAAAAGCTTCGCCAGAATCCCAATACCCACCTGAATAACATCCAGTACCTCTTCCATTATCTTTTTCTTATCTCCAGAGGAGAGAGCTTCACACAACTCTCCTGATTCCTCTAAAACTTTATCCTTCCAATCCTCCCAGGTCATTGTACGATTGTCTATCTTATTTCCTCTTCGGTCTATCAATTTCCTAAGCACCATTAGCTTTAGTTTCAATGTGTTCACCTTCCTAATCAACTTCTGTTTCCAAATTAAATCCATCTATAACCATGTCCTCTTTAAGTTCTATAAGTAAGCACTTCTTTCCCGATTTAACATATACCACCTGTTTTACAGTACTCAAATCCCTGGGACTTATGGTTATATTGGTACTCTCATTTTCTATCTTTATAGACTTGCTTCCAAAATCAGGTATTACATTTCTGACCTTAAATTCATAATCCCCTCCACACACTTCTTCAAAAGCACTTTTAACTATTCCTGTGTTTTCAACTCCACTTTCCCTTAACACTCTGGTTACTTCATTTATATCCAAAATAGGCTCTTCTTCTCCCTCATCTTGAAATTTTTCATTTATCCTTTCGTATATATCCTGAACTATATCAGGTTTTATTTTTCCCCCTAATGAGATCCCTAAAATGGCATTAAAATTCTCCTTTTCTTCCAAAGCTGTGGGTTTAATATTGCATTCCAATACTTTTTCTACGAAAACATTGTTCATCTTCTTTGATTTTGAAGAATAATAAATTATTTTATTTACATCTACATATTCAGATGTAAAGCTTGGAAACATGAATCCTTCCACAGGAGAATTTAAGTTTATAACCATATCTAATGCAGAATTAGGTTTAAATTTCATCTCCGTATAATCAAACTTCAGCATCTTTTTAGGTATTTCCACTTTATTTACACTACACAATATAACTTCTATGGCTTGTACATATTCCTCTAAAGAATCTTTTTTTCTCTTACCATCACTGTAATATTCTGCCTTTGTAAAACTTATAACCACATCCGTATCATAATTATAGTTTTGAGAAATTTTATCCACTATCTTATCTGCATATTCACTTATTCTTTCCTTTGAATTTAAAGCAGCATATAATACATGCTGAGTATTTTCTTCTGATTCTTCCTCATTTATATTTTTAAAATCCAACTCAAATATTTTAGAATCCAAAGTTCCTGTAAGCACTTTTTTAAAGTTATTTAAATAAAGCTCTCTCTTTTCTACTTCCATCATTTCAAAATATTCCAGTTCTCCTGTTATTATTTCACCGTTATCCTTTTTCAGGTAAACACTATAGATTTCCTTAACTTTAAGCATATAGCTTCCCAACTTAAATTCTTTTCTTATATCCGATAAATCCTTTTTATTCACAAACTTATACCTCCTTCAATATTTTCAGTTCTACCTCTGGATACCTCAATTTAAACTGCTTGTACGTCCTCTTCCATTGTGCTGACTCATAACCTTTGGTATCCTCAACACTGTAGGTACCATCCTTATTCAAAACCAGAAAATCAGCAGTATAAGTTATAGCTCTTTCTTCTCCTTTACCTTCCTGAAGAATAAACTCCGGCTGCAATATAAATCCTGCGATTTCCCCAGCATAGAATAAAAGTTTTAACTGGCAGTATCTCTTCATTTCCAGCTGACTCCTGAAATACATTCCATCATGCCATGCACCCTTATTCCTGTATTTCTGCTTCTTTACTTTTGGTTTCTCTACCTTCTGACCTCTCTTTTTGAGGTATTCCTGGTATTGTTCCTCTGTCCAGTTCATCCATCTTCATTCCTATCTGATTACCAAATTTTATGGGTTTGGCTCCTCTTATGATTTTTAAACTACTCATGCCTTGGCTACTTCCTTAAGCTCCCTAAGTTCTGCAATAAAATCATCAATATCCTTGAAATCTACTGGTATGGTATTAATATAAGATTTTTGCCTTAAAAGAAATCCACCCTCTTGAATTTCATAACTCATTACCTTACCTTGGAGTAATGCTATTTTCAGTCTTTTCCCAGACTTTTCATTAATATCTTTCGCCGGCTCTTCGCAGTCCTTCGTCGGTTTATCCGCCGGCTTCGCTGGCTTATCGTCTGTTTTCTTGCTTTCCATGTTTGCCGCCAATCCATTTTATGTTGCTTAAATTCTTAAGTTTCACATTATTCCTCCTTACTTTCTAACTGTTTAGTATATCTCTGAGCATCTGGGTTTTTCTAATCCCATTCTTTATCCGTATACTTGAACCTGTATTTTCAATAGGGGAACACATGTCATGGATTAATCTATCTGCAGTTCTGCCAATATCATATTCACAGTCCCTGTCATATCTCCTCTTAAGTTGATTCATTGACAAATTTGATGTTATAATTAATGGTTTTTTCTTCCTGTACCTTGAATCCAATATTTGATACATGGTAGCTCTGGACCAATCCGTATTATTTTCAACTCCTATATCGTCAATAATCACCAAATCTGCGTTATCCAAGCAATTGAGTATGTTCTGCACTCCTTCATCACCGTAGCTTCTGAAACTGCTCTTTATCCTCTCCAAAATTCCAATAGCAGAAACACAAACCACAGGTATAAACTGTTTTATAAGTGTATTAGCAATACACCCCGATAAAAATGTTTTTCCGTTACCTGGCTTTCCGTAAATAAGCAGGCCTACGTTTTCTTTCAAGGCTTTTTCTTTGAAACATTTCACATACTTTATTCCTAGTTCATACATGCTCTCATTGCCCAAAGTATGGTCCCAGCTTTCAAAGGTGAACTCCCTAAACTCCCTGGTCATTAAGCTGTTATTAAATATTCTCTCAAGCCTAATCTGCTTTTCTCTGGCTTGAGATATACGCTCGTTTTCTTCAAAGGCTTCTTTTTTACACTTACACATCCTTGGGACTATATAATTTCTCCCCATTAGCCTGACCACTTTTCCTGTAGGTTCACCACAAACAGGACAATTGTCTAGTTCTGTTTCAGAAGTGGAAACCAATCCCGGAGCTGTCGATCCCCTTTTCTGTATTTTCTTGTTTTGGGTCTCTATCATGACTTTTACCCCCATTCTTGATATTTTCACGTTTCCATAAATCTTTTATAATGCCTATGCAGTAGCAAAAAGAGTTTATTTTATCATTCTCAGTATCTGGCTTGAATCTATCAAAGGCTTGATCTATACCTCTTAGAACTGTATTGAGGGACAGCACCTCATTACAAATCTTCTGGGCGGCTTCTAGTTCACGAGGTTTTAAATTCAGATCCAGCTTTCCTGATTTTTGGCAAAAATATTTTAATGCTATTTCCCATGGCTCTTTTTCAGTAGTAGTAATATTATTATCTTTATTATCATTATTGTTTGTCTCTGTTTGTAATCCATTATCATTCTGTTTGTAATCTGTTTGTAATCCATTATCGTTCTGGTTATCGGCGGAACTCGTTGATATATCTTCATTTAAACCGTTCTGATTTTGGTACTCTTCATAATTCACTACTGTAATCATAGTTTTTCTTTTATCAGTTGATAATTTTATCATTTCTTCGGTAGCAAGGAGCTTTAAAAACCTTCTAGTTTTTTCTGTACCCCACCCCCATCTTTCCATTAATTTTTTTTGTGACGTTATAAAACTTCCTCTTTTTACATTTATTAATTCACTACCAAGTAAAGTTTTCTTATCCTTATGGTTGGCTGACAGGAGAAGGTCAATCCAAGCCTGGCCTTTAGAAAAAGGCTTCTCTTGCCATAACCAACTGTATTGAATTTTTCTGTGTACACTTATCCATCCTTTGCCTTCTCCCATAATCCAATACTCCTTAAAATAAATCTATCTTCAAACCTTTATCCGCAATATAGGTAGGCTTTCCTGTAAGCCTCTCTATCTCTTCTTGAAACTGTGCAGCATTACTATTGCTATCACTAAGATGTAAAAGCACAATATCTTTAACCTGACTTAAATCAGTGACCTTTAAAAATTCTTTTACATTATTCAGGCTGAAATGAGATTTCAAAAGCCTGTTTCTAAGTACGGGATGTATTAATCCTTTTCAAAGTTTTCATTTACAATATCCATACTGTAGTTGCACTCAATCATAATGTGATTAAGTCCTGTAAAGTTATACTGGCAGTAGTAACTATCTGTAACAAAGAGCAGCTTACCCATATCACTATGTTGTATAAGGAAACCTAAAGGCTCTACTGCATCATGTTCAGCTTCAAAAGGGAGTACAGTAAAATTTCCTATAGAAACCTGATTTTCAGATTTAATTACTTGTGCTCTATAATCCCCAGCATCTACTGCCTTAATGTTCCACTGCTGCTGTAAACATCTATTCCGTTACTGATAAGCTCCTTTATGGCCTTGGAATGATCTTTATGTTCATGTGTGACCAAGCATCCTGCCACATCAATTAAGTTGAAATTCAGTCCCTTTATGATAGTTTTATAGGGCAGTCCACACTCAAGTATCAAAGTTTCATCTCTATTCTGGAGTAGATAGCAGTTACCTGCCGATCCACTCCCTAAAACTGTAAATTTCATTAGAATCCTGGTCCTTCTATTTCAGTCTGTTCTGTTGAACTTGGAGTTTGCTTTTCTTCCACCTTCTCAGGCTCCACATCAATTATCTTCTGATTTTCTGTTTTTTCCTCAGAAGCCTTTATATCTATAGACTTCTTATTTGCCTTATCCTTTATCTCTTCCTTAACCTCATATTCAACATTACCTACCATGCTCTCCTCATCATAGGTCTTGTCCGTATTGTTAAAAGCTTCAATCAAAAGGTCACTGTCGTCAGAAGTATTTGCATACATCTTGCAAGCCCTGTTTATCACCGATTTCTTTGCCATTTCATCTGCAAAATTATTATGGGCTGTAGATTTTCCACTTTTATAGGCAATACCCTGTCCCCATGCTTTTTTAATCTGGTCGATATTCATTACCTCTGCATGAATGGGACCATTCTCTCCTATTACTACTGCAAAGGCACCCTTTATTTTATTTGTATCTATATTTTCAAACTTGGGATTGAATTTACTAATTTTCAAAGTTGCTGTATCCAGGTCATAGGTCTGCTCAAATTCATCACCTCGTAAATGCAATAAGCTTTAATATCTTAACACCTCTTAATCTCTTTGTTACTGCTACAGTTCCCATGTAACTACGCATTAATTGCAACTGGTTTCCGTAAACTACAAAATAGCATTGTTTTTTAGCTGGTGTCAGTCCCTGCAGGCACATATCATAAAGAGAACCTATAATTGAATTTTTGGTACATACCTCAAGCGCAGGTTTATGATCCTTACTTTGTACTTCTTGAAGTTGCAGCCATGCACTGTTTAAGGCATTGGCAACTGAATAATTAGGAGGAAATGCTATATCATTATTTTTTCTAAGCTCCCCTATTTTTTCCGTTATCTGATTTAAGGCATCTTCTTTGGCTAATGTTATTGCAGTACTTTTATTTTCCATTTTTATCACCTTCCCTTATTCTCAATTTAACTTGCAAGCTGCTTTTCTTCTGCAAGTTCACCATTTTCAATTCTTAAAGATTTATCTTTACTGCTTACAACTAGATTCACTACTTGACTCTCTACATCTATAAGTTTTGTGGTGCTTTCCCTGTTATCTATAAATATTGGTGCATTAATTCCGCAGTGCTGAGACAAGGTGTTTATAATATCTATACCGGCATTAATCCTTGCGCCTGAATTTAAGTTCGTAGAAAATGGAACTCCATCTACAAGGGGTTCACAGCCCTCTTCAATCCCTCCATTAACCAGTGTTTTAAAGAACCTAAACTTAACATATTTGAATTTGGAATTGATACTTGTTTCCATAAGTTCAACCTTGGTTTTTATGAATTCATCACACAAAAACTCTTGTTTCTCTAAATTAGCAATCTGCTGACTTAGCTCTTTTTCCTTGTTTAAAAGTTCCTCAATCCTGGCATTTGTTCTATCATTCATTTCCCTGTATCCCAGCTTGTAGTTGACCTCCTCAAGTTCTTTTTCTATACTTTCTTTTCTCTCTTTGAGTTCTCTTATCTGGGCATCTGATTCTACTGGTTTTGACAGTTCCGTTTCAAATTCTTCCACCTGCCTCAATATATCCTGGTATTCCTTATTACTATCAAGGTCTATATTAATTTTGAAATTGTCCATTTCAGATTGAAGTTTATCTTTTTCATTATTGAGCTTTTCCAGAGAATCCCTAGCATTTTTCAGGGCAGTTTCATTATTCAATACTCTCTCTTTATACTTTTCAAGTTCATTAGATTTTTCTAAACCTTGAGCTTTTATACTTTTCAAGATTTTGGACTTATTCTGTTTAAAGTTCCCCTCCATCTCTTGCCTGTGGCTTTCAATATCCTCCTCGTCAAAAGGACGGTGGCAGGTAGGACATATACGTGCATCTTCTGGAAGTTCAAAAACTTTTGCATCTTCCTCATACCACTTGTCCCTTAAATTCTTAACTTCTACTTCTAAGTTGCTGGCTATTTTAAGGTTGTTGTTTTTCTCCATTTCAAGGGATTTAATATCAAACTTGAGTTCAGCTATTTCCCCATTCAAGCTGCTTATATCCTGGGCTATTTTATCTCTTCCACTTTCGGCCTTTTCAACTTCCTCATGTTCAATATCTTTTAATTTGGATTTAAGTCCATAAAGTTTATCTTTCTTCATAAATAGTTCATCATCAAGTTTTGTCTTATCAAGGAGCTGCTCCTCCACACTTTTCATTCCTGCAACTATTCCACGTTTTCTAAACTCCAAGGCTTTAAAGTCAATATCTTCTTTTCTTATACTTTTTCTAAGTTCGTCAACTCTAGGAGGTATTGACTCCTTGTCCTTGATCAATTTCTTTCTTGATGCATTTATGCTTTTTTTAAGTTCATCTATATCCTTGTTTACAAGAAGTTCTTCCAGAGGTTTCAATTTTCCCTTTGAATCAATAACATTCTGATCTGTAATTTCACCTATCATTCCCATGAGTATATTTTTTCTTTCCTGCCATGTCATTTTAGTTGAGAAATGCATTGGATTTGTCAGGAGCTTAAATATATCCTCCTGGATGATTTCATTTATTTTCTTCTTATACTCTTTCTCTTTCTTGGGTACATCATCAATATAGTAAGAAGCAGTGGCACCCTGAAACTCTGATTCAGTTTTTCCCTTTGGTTTAACCCACTTTTCTTTCAAGAGTTTCCTTAACAACATGTTCACACCATTTATCTCAAGTACTGCTTCCACTTCCGTATCAACCCTATGAACTACTTTATTGTCCCCATCAAGTGGTTGTACATCAAATTTGCTTATGTCCTGGCTGTCTTTGTTAAACAAAAGCCATGTAAAGGCATCAAATATCGTAGTCTTTCCTGTGGCATTGTCACCGTAGATGTTGGTTATGTTTGAAAAATCTATTGTTAAGTCCTTGATACCTTTGAAATTCTTAAGAGTCAGTTTTTCTAAAACTATTGTTTTACTCATGTTCTACCTCCTAATCACAATAAGTCCTATTACAATGTGGACAACCTGTTATAAGTTCTTTACCGGCCTTTTCAGTGGATATCCCTGTTTTAAAATCAGCCTTTTCTAAATCAACTCTTATTCCATCACCAAATTCATCACGCTTCCAGCCAATTTGTTCGTAGATATTTTGATTACAACACCAGCATTTTCCTGAACTTGGTGCAAAATGTGGATAGTCTTTATCTTCACATAATTTTGCTTGAGCCTCTATAGATTCATTAATATCAAATTTTGCCATTTTAATTCCTCCCATATTTGATTTTTCCCCCATTCTGCGGTAGAATGGGGATAACGAAGTTTTAATTTTGTGCCCTTTGGCGAGGGCTTTTTTTATTTCTCTGGCATTTCAAAAATATAATACTCATAATTGTATTGTTCTTCTGGTTGATTAATAAACATTCTATTATGTTCTATCAATTCAACATGTTTTTGTATTGCATCCAATACCTTAACTGCTTTTTCTTCGCTCTCATACTTTCCAATACAAATACCCGATTTTGGGATTTGGCCTGGCAATTCACTAACGAAAATTCTAGTATCACAAATATCCAGCATCCCAACATTTACAAGTCTTTTCCTGTTCTGGCTTCTAATCCACATATTCTATCCCTCCATAAATATTTTTACTTCCTCATCCGTCAGTGCATCAATATCTTTAAAAGTCTCTCCAGATAACGGATCGTAAAGTTCCCCGTTGTTATCCAGTTCGCACTCTCTAAGTTTCTTTACTGTAAGTGCATCCATGTTACTCACCTTCTTTCCTTATAATCTGGACAGTCGATTGGGCTTCCTAATGCTGCTGATATATCCCCTTCCCAAAATTCACTTTCTATGTCACAGTAGCATAAGTCTGCTGGGTAATTTTTATAATAGTCATATTCCAGGTTGTCCTTTAAATGGTTACAGGTGTTACAATTCACTTTCTTTCCACCTCCTAACCCTTCTTAATCTCCAACTGCTTGTACACATCCTCCTGACACTTAACCTTTTCCACGCAAATTTCCGCAAGTTGAATACCTTCTCTTAAAAGTTCCCTAAGCTTCTTGTTTTCCTTTTGCAACTTCACAAACTTCTTATCTCGCATCTATTGGCCTCCCCTTCAAGCACTCATCAGCACTTTTAAACTTCTTTTCGCAATAGTAAACATCTGCTGTAAACTTGTCTTTTTACCGAACTTCATTCGGTTTTCCCTTATATCATCTGTAGTAATTTGCATTATTTCTCTAAACTCTGTGTCTGTTACTTTAACGCCAGCGTTCTGAAACAATTGTTTTATCATAACTGAACCTGCTTTCTTGCCCTACTTTTAGCAAATATTAAGTCTAGACTTTTTTGCCTCTTTTCCTTAGTCATTAACCCAATTTCACTTGGAGTCATTATTGGCTTAGTTGAAGCATCTTCTAAGTTCCATTTATATTTTGTCACTCTGTCATAAAATGCATGGTCAGATATTCCATTTGCCCGAGCTGTTTCAAGATATTTTTTTGGAAGCTTTCTATTCTTTGAATAAGCTCTTGATACTGTTATCCTTTTATCTTCAATAGGCTCTGTTGCAGCTTTATACATATCCCATCCTAATTTATTAACGCGTGTTCTTAAAGTGCTAATGCATACACCATTTCTTTTAGCAAGTTCTAAAATCTCTTTGGGATATTCTTTTCTAGTAAGTGGCGGTGTTGTCACAGCTTTTTCTTTATCCCACCCTCTGTACCTTATCCTTTTATCTAAAGTCTTTTTAGTTATGCCAATCTTAGCTGCCTCTTCATATTCTTCAGGAGTTATATAAAAATCATAGACTTGCATTCATTTTCCTCCTATCCTTCACCATATCTAATACCACTCGCAATTCTTAGTAATATGCAACCACATACCATCCTTTAAAGTTACTTTCAGATAATCCTTTACTCTTTGTATTTTCACTGGTGCGTGTTCCTTCGGATACTCCCATGCATCATAAAATCTTTTGCAGAACCTTTTGAAAAGCTCCTTGTCTGCATCATTTAATTTGCTAAATCCTTTTACCTCGGTAGCATCAAACATTTACTTTCCTCCTTCTTTTCTAACTGCTCGTCTGTTCCACAACTCCCATAAATATCCCTTTTCCTGTACCCAACCGGGGTCAATATTTGCTATACAGTTCAAACATACAACTTTCCAACGCAACCCAAATTCAGTTTTATACGAAATAAATACAATCTCTTTACTGCCACAAAACGGGCAAGGCTGAAGAGTGTGTTCTGGTGGTTTATATACTTCAACAATATCTTCCATTTATGTTTCGCCTCCTCCTTCTCCTGCATGGTCGTTCCATACTCTCCAATTCTTTCGAATATTCATCTAAGGGTAGACTCCCTAAATTATCAGTATAGTAATCAATGTTTTCATGCGGGTAACATAGTTCTTGAATAATGCTTTGAGCCAATTCTCTGCGTGTTACCTGTGTTCCTGCAAATACACCTATTTTAATTTTTCTTGGGTTGGTCATGCTCAATCTCACTCCATCCCCAGTCTAAATAGTCGCAAACCATGTCAAATACAGCTTTTGTAATTTCTTCCTCAGTTGCATTTTCACTTAATCCTAACTCCTTTAATGTGTATTCTTCATCATCTAGACTTGCTACAGAAGAACTTACACCTATCTTGATTTTTCTTGAGTTGGTCATTTTGTTACCTGCCTTTCTTTGCTTCCCTGCCTCCTATCAAATTCAGATATCAAGTATCCAAGCTCCTCATGCGTTAATTCCTCGGATACAGCATCTGCAAGAAGTATAGAAAACTTTTTAACAAGTTCTGTCCTGTCCTTCGGTAGTGATACAACTGCTGAATACATATAAGTACCTCCTATCTTTTGATGTATTTTCTACTAATGAGCTTTTCTTTCTGAACTTTAAACATTTCCTGAATGTTTAAATTAAATTCCTTACACATGACTGCTATATAGATTGCACTTGCGTTATATACATCTATGGTTTCTTGAATACTTTCAACTATGTTTTGAACATCTTCCATAATGCATGTTTTGGGATTCTTAGAAGTTTTAACTAAAGATATGGCCTGTACTGCTTCGTCAAGTTCTTCCATTGCTTTTTCTCTTACTGCTGCCCTATGTAAGTCAGCAGCTTCTCCATCTAGCCAATTAATATTAAATACATCTCCCGTTACTTCACTAACAGCTTGAAAATATATAAAGGGATTGTCCAACTCCTTACATATAATTCTTAAATTATCTTTTGTAAGATTTCTTCTGCCTGTTTCTATTGCTGAAATTGTCTTGTCTGATAAAAAACTTAATTGTCCTAATTCCTGCTGTGTCATTCCTTTCTCTTCCCTGGCTTCCTTTATCGCAGTTCCTATCATTCTTTATGTCACCTCCCTTCGCTGTGGAATCTTTGATAGATATTTTTTAAAATGTAGATTTTGGTATATTTATATCTACCTTGAAATTTGGTATATTTAATTAAATGAGTTGGCTATACTACTTCTTTTTGAGTTGGTTCTGTTTCATCCAACCCCAGCAACTTACTTACTGATACTTCTAAGGCTTGGGATATTTTTAGCAATATATTTGTGGATGGATTCTCCCTATCCCCAGTTTCCAATAATGCTATATATGCAGGGGTTACTTCTGCTTTTTCTGCCAGCTCTCTTTGCGATAAATTTTTTTGTGCTCTATATTTTTTAATATTATTTTTTAGGTTCATTTTTAAATGCACCTCCTAACTTTAATTACATTATACTTACTTTAAGTTAGCATGTCAATATAAATATTTACTAAAAGTTAGCATTTATATTAATTACATTGTTTAAAAGGATAAAAATTAATAAAATAAACTTAAGTGTGCTAACTATTAGAAAGCAGGTATATTATGAATGATGTAACTTTTGTCGCTAAAAGAATAACTGAATTAAGATTAAGTAAAAATATCTCTAGTAGAAAATTAAGCCTTGATTTAGGTTTATCAAACTCATATATAACTCAAATTGAAAATGGAAATAAATTACCATCTTTAGATAATCTATTTAAAATATGCAACTATTTTGGAATAAGTATTAGTGATTTCTTCAATTCATCTTCTATTACTCCTGAAATAAGAAATCTACTTGATACTATTCGTGACCTTACTCCAGAGCAATTAGAATTATTATCTAAGTTCATACAATCCCTAAAATAAATTCTGAAAGGATATGATATAAATGTCTTCTACCGAAAAACTATTGCAACAAATACTTGACTCTCAGAATAAGACCAATGAACGTCTTGATAAACTTGAAGCTCAAACATCTGAAAACACTCAAATACTCAAAGCTCTTGAGCATAATTCACAAGAACATAAAGCTTTACTTGATCAACTCAACCACAGGGTTGCATCAGTTGAGGGTAAAGTTGATGCCATATCAAAAGATTTAACTATGGTAGAAGCTGTTGCTGGCAAGAACATGACCGACATAGCTTTTCTTAAGGGTATTAGGTAGATGGATCTCCGCATCCATCACACGACCTCCTTTTGAGTTTCCTTTGTTATCTGTTTGGCAACTTTATCATCAAAAAAAATATTATTAAAGAAGATAAAAGCAGGATCTTTTTTAAAAATTTTGCTAATCTTATACATCTCACTCTCCGAAAAATCGGCATACCCATTTTCTTTCCTGTTATACGTAGACTCTGATATGCCAATTTTCCTAGCTATATCAGACTGCTTTAAATTATTTTCCACTCTTAACCCTTTTAATTTAAAGTTAGCCTTTCTCTTTTCCAATACTTTCACCTCATTTCTTTTTGTTATCCATATGGTAACTTTATTGTATTATACATTTGGCAACTTGTCAATAACTTTTAATAAGAAATATTTTATTTTTGGCAACTTAGATTTTATTTTTGGCAACTACATGCTATTATAATTTTAAAGAGGTGTTATTATGGCAACTTTTAATCAAAGAATGAAAGAACTTAGAGCAGAAAAAAATATAACATTAGAAGAATTAGCAAAAGTTTTAAATACAACTAAATCTACTTTATCGAGGTATGAAAATAATTTGAGAACTCCAAATGCAGATTTTATAAACCAATTGGCCAAATATTTTAACGTATCCTTAGATTATCTTCTGGGTAATACCGATAAAAAAGAACCAGAAATCAATATTCCAAAGGAATATACAGATAAATACAAAATTACTTCTCGTGATAAAAAGCAATATTTAGAACATATGAAAAAAGCAAATGAAGCTTTCTTTATGAATGATGAATTTGACGAAGAGGATAAAAAAGAAATATTAGATACAATGGCAGAAATATTTTGGAAGGCTAAAGCAATGAATAAAAGAAAACCTAAAGAAGGTAAGTAGGTGGTCTGATGATAAATATTCATGCAAGAGTTAAACACTTAATTCAAAAATACGGCACAAGAGATCCTGAAAAACTTGCAAGGGAATTAAAAATAACAATAATTAAAAGACCTTTTAAAAAAACTATGGGATTTTTTAAAAAAGACTTAGGTAAAAAATTTGTAATAGTAAACTCAAATCTAGATGAATTCATACAAAGATTAGTATTAGCACACGAATTAGGACACGCCTTACTACATTCTAGTAATCAAACCTCATACATACATGAATACACACTCTTCCCTAGAGGTAGAGTTGAAATAGAAGCTAATAAATTCGCAGCAGAACTTTTAATTGATGAAGCTGAAATTGACAAATGCTATTTAGAAAACATGTGCACAAGCCAAGTCGCATCATATTTTGGAGTCCCTAAAAAACTAGTTGAATATAAATTTGATAAATATATAATACACAGGGAAGGATAGATTTAAATGGAAATCAAAGAAAAAATACAAGCATTATCAGATAGAGCTGAAATGTTAGTAACTCAGATTAAAACAGAAGAGGCAACCAAGCAGTCATTAATATTACCATTTTTTCAAATGTTAGGATATGATGTATTCAATCCTCTTGAATTTTGTCCTGAATTTGACGCTGATTATGGTGTGAAAAAAGGGGAAAAAGTTGATTATGCAATTCTCATAAACGGAATTCCTACAATTCTTGTAGAGGCAAAAGACTGCAATGATAATCTTGATAAACATGGTTCTCAACTTTTTAGATATTATACCACATCATCAGCCAAATTCGGAATTTTAACTAATGGTATAAAATATAGATTTTACGCAGATTTAGATGAACCAAATAAAATGGATGAAAAACCATTCTTTGAAATTAATTTATTTGATTTAAAAGATAGCTCCATTGAATACTTAAAACGATTTTCTAAAGATGAACTTGATGTAGATGCAATCATTAATTCTGCATCTGATTTAAAATATACAAGCCTTATAAAGGATTTTCTAAAAAAACAAATAGAGAAACCATCCGAAGATTTTGCTAATTATATATTAGGAGAAATATATGAAGGCAGAAGAACATCTTCCATTATAGAAAAATTTATTCCCATAGTAAAAAAATCACTTAACCAATTTATTAATGAAACTATGAGTGATAAATTTAGGGAAACATTGAAAGGAACAGATTCAGAAGTTACTAATACATCAAAAGAAGAGATTGCTGTTACAGAGGATGTTGCTGAAGATAAGCACAAAATTCTCACTACAGTAGAAGAACTCGAAGCATACGCAATAATAAAATCGATTCTCCGAAACAACGTTGATTTATCACATATTACATACAAAGATACCGAATCATATTTTGGAATCTTATTTGATAATAATACAAGAAAATGGATTTGTAGATTATATATTAACGTAAAAAAAATACTGACATTACCTAATGAAGATAAAACTCATACAAAATATGAATTAAATTCTTTAGATGATTTATACTCATATTCAGATAAATTAATTGAGGTGTTAAATAGATATATTAATTAAAATTAGAGATTCAGATAAATAAAGGAGCCTTTTATATGGCTCCTTTAATCTTATAAATTATACAATATCCTTGTTCTTTAGTTATTCATGCCGTTTTAATACACCTTTTCAGAAGAAGTTTTGTCAAATGAAACCTTTGATTTAATGATGAAAATTAAAGATATAATAGCGACTACTAAAACTATACCCTCTATTAAAAATATACTTTTGATCTTTCCTGCTTGATACAAAGCAGCAGGAAAATCAATTATAGCATGGATTATTATAGCATATAAAAGATATATTTTCTTCCCTTTTTTAATTCCATATAACACCACAAGAGATAGAGCTATATGTAATGGCAGTACCAGCATTCTTTCTATACCTATAAACCCAAACATATAATATGGAGTGTTCTCTAAGCTATTTTTTATTGATGCTAACATACTAACAGGAATCTTAGCACTAAGAACTTTTTCAAAAGTACCAGAGTTTATTAAATTTGAATATACTATATTTTGTATACCTGCAACTCCACCTATTAATATAGCCTCTATTCCACCATGGCCTATACCATAGGCAATTCCATCTTTCCATTCTCTTTGATCTTTAAGTAAAAACTTAAAACCAATATATCTACCCACTTCTTCAAATATTCCTGCTGCAAGTCCTCCATAAATCATAAATAGCCATGGATTCTTTAATAATGCTACGGTGTTAGGGTTCTTTGTTAATACAAAATAATGTAATGCTTTTTCTAAAACCTGAGAAAATATTATAAATATTAATACTCCTATAAATACACATTTTATTGATATTTTATACTTTTTATAAAAGTAAGCTACTAACACTAAAGGTAACCCAACTGAAATAATTAGAGATATAATTAAGAACATAATTGATGTATTACTTACCATGAAATTCCTCCTTTCATATATAGAGATCTACTAATATTAATAAATTATACTCTATTTTTTACATTTTAAAAACTCATCCTTTATTGTGGTGGATTACATACTTTACAAGGTTCATAGCCTTCTGCTTTTGCTTCTGATAAGAATACAGCCGTAGAACTGTTTTTTATTGTTCTGCAACCAGCATTATGGTACTTGTGACCTGTGGGTGTTATATATACTGTTGTTCCCTGATTATCTGACGAAGCACTTTGCTGTACAGTGCTTTGCTGTGTTGCAGAACTATTGCTTTGATCCGAACTACTATTTCCAGCACTACTGCTATCACTAATTTGACTGGTACTAGATGTGCTTGTCCCAATATCGCTTCCGGCACTGCTATTATTTACTTGAGCTATGGTATCCCCCTTTGTAGTTCCATTTATATTTATTGCCCATAATCCCCTGCTGCTATCTCTAGCATTTGCACAGAAATTCTTAAAATATTCGGCATATTTTACATTAGGTTGTACAGTCATCTGCTGAGCATATCCATTGTAAGCTAATATAGCATTAAACATCTTATTTCTAATTTCATCATCCGTTATTTCATCATCCGTTATTTCAGTAGGCGGCTGAATCCATACATACCTTAAAAGTCTGCCATAAGTATCTGTATCCCCTGTATCTTTCTCAAGATATACGGTTTTTCCTACTAATTGTGACTTGGTATAGTTAGAGGCTTCTTCTCCATATTCTTCATGTTGTGTTGTACTTTCTGGAGTATTCACCCCTATTAATCTGACCTTTTGATATTGACCATCTTTTGTTGTTACTCCGATTGTATCTCCATCTATTCCTTTAGTTACACTAACTGTTTCTAATTGTATTGGAGATTTAGAAGTATCCGCAGTCGTGTTCTTGGTAGATGTAGTTTTAGATGCGCTTTGCTGTGTTGAGGTACTACTATTGGAGCTAGTTTTGGTATCATCCGAACATCCTGCTACTGAAGTTAAAAACGTAAAAATTACAATTACAAAAAGAAGTTTATTAACAAGTCTTTTCATTTTGATTTATCCCCCTTATTTTCCTTTAATAAACTTTCACACTAGGTATTTCTACGTATATTTCTAAAATCCTCCTAAAAGTGATAAAAAATCTAATTATTTAGGACATAATATTTATACAAAAGATACATTATTAAACTATAAGAATTTATAAAATTCTTATAAAAATCTATCAAACTTTCAAGAAATAAAACTTAATTTTCTTAAATTTTATTTCTTTTGTAAAATATAGCAGGAAAATTGAATATCTTGTAGAATTTATACATTAAAACGTTTTAAGGAGGTATATGGCAAATGAAATTCTCCAAAGAAAGGCTATTAAGGAAAAGTATGAAAATAGTAGGTTCGTTGTTTCTATTTCTAGCAACAATAGTTATAGTTCCAACATCAATAGGTGTTGGCCATCAGCCAAAATGTCCTGATGAATTTCTAAGATAATCAATTAATTTTTTATAAATGTTGTAGTTAAAATTTCTATAAAAACGTAAGAATATTAACCTACAGCATTTATAAAATATCTTAAAAAAACAAAGGAGGAATTCATATGTACTTGATTGCAAGAGAAATAATACTGGATATTATTGAAGCATTACTTCTTTTAGGAATTTTTCAAGCATTATATAATAAAAAGAAATTTATAATACAGCATAAGATTAGATCAGTATTATTTTGTATACTATATGTTTTTATAGCTTATTGTATTACATTCAATGTAACATTAACTTATCACTCTTTAATTCTTATAATTTTATATATTTTATTACTTTCTTACATTACAAAAATAAGAATTTTTGATTCTACAATTATAGTTTGCTTGCTTTTTACAATAGTTTTCAGTACAGAATTTCTTATTGAAATAATTGAACTATTTATATTAAAAGTAAATTTAAATCAACTAGTTTCAAATTCTACATATTTATCGAGCATTATTTTAATTTCAAAGTTATTACAAATTTTTATTGTAGCAATGATTTTAAAATTTAACTCATATTTTACTAAACTTAAATTATTTGAAAAAGAAGGGGCTATTTTCGCCAACTTAATAATTGAATTAGGTGTATTTTCTACATTCATATTTTGTGTTAACTTTGGTATTTTCCATATAAAAAATATCGAAACCTATAATATTATTATTTTTATAATTTATTTTATATTTTTAGTGGCAAAATTCAGAAGCTTAAAAGAAAGACAGCTGGCCGTAAATATAAATATCAATTATAAAATCCAAGAGCAGCAAATTAAAAATATGGAGGAAATAATAAGTATCATAAGGCAAGAAAAACATGATTTTGCCAACCATATAAATGTTATACAAGGACTGTGTTTATTAAACAAGCCTGATACCGTAGAGAAGATAGATAGTTATGTACGAAAAATTTCAGGTACAATACATTCCTCTTTTAGGTATTTGGATACAGGAAATGATTACATAGATGGTATGTTATCCATAAAAAATAACTATGCAATGAAAAACAATATTGATTTTAAAGTTATAATTGATGAACCTTTCAGCTCAATAAAAATTAGAGAAGACGAATTGATAAGTATTATGAGTAATCTTATAGACAATGCATTTGAAGCATTCACTAAATCAGATGTTGGAAATAAAGAAATATCCATCACCACTTTTAAGGAAGACACAAACTTTTGTATTGAGATAGCCGACAATGGGGATGTTATCCCTGAAAATATAATAGAAAAAATTTTCAATAGAGGTTTTTCTACAAAAGTTAAACAAAATGATCTTCATGGATTCGGATTGTATATTATTAAACAATTAGTTGAAAAAAATAATGGGACTATATCCGTAGAAAGTATTCCAGGAAAAACTAAGTTTGTGATAAAGTTTAGAATGGATTAAATAGATAAAGCTCTTACATAGAAAAGTAACTAAAATATGGTATAATATTTACCAAGAGAATAAAAATGTTTTTAGTTAGTCACCTTCCGGAATTTATCTCTTACAAAGAGGTCGTTGCGGTTAATAGACAGCAGAGGAGGTGGCAAATTTGAGTGAAACTATCATTGCATTAGGATTTATATGTGTCACATCACTTGGCTTAACAGCTATGGTGATTATAGGAACATATTTAAAAGATAGACTTGAAATCAAAGGTAAGTCTTCAGTTCACAAGTTAACTGAAAATGAAATTTCTATAACTGCTGAAGATAAAAACTCAAAAAACTAAAAATGCACCTTTCCTACAAAGTGCATTTTTAAACGCTAAAAATAGTTAACTTTAAAAACCGTAACGGCTTCTTTTAAATATATTATACCACAATTATATTAAATTTAAACTTGTTTAACCTTAATTTTAAAATCAAATTATAAGATGTTTATGTAGCTATAGTTAATCATTTTATCCTCTTTTAAGTAATTTATTTAGTATTTTTAATATTTTCTCTCCTATCAAATTCAGAGATTAAATATCCAAGCTCCTCATATGTCAGTTCTTCTGTCACTGCATCTGCAAGAAGTTCTGCATATCTTTTTTTCAGTTCTTCTTTATTCTTTGGAATTGAGATAATAACTGAATACATTCAAACAACTCCTGTATTAAAGACATATCCATCTTATGTTATGTTAGACTTACTAATATTGTTACTTCACACTAAATAATTTTAAGTTTGTAAAAAATGATATAATAAAATAAATGCTACAAAGGGGGTTAAAAGTAATGCTAAAGGTAGCTATATACAGCAGAAAATCAAAGTTTACCGGCAAGGGGGATTCTGTAGAAAATCAAATAGAAATGTGTAAACAGTATATTATAAATCATTTAGAGGGAGATGTTGATTTTTTAATTTATGAAGATGAAGGCTTTAGTGGCAGCACAATAAACAGGCCTCAATTTAAAAAACTAATTCAAGACATAAAACTTAAAAAAATAAATTATTTAGTATGTTACAGATTGGATCGTATCAGCAGAAATGTATCTGATTTTTCCTCTACTTTAGAATTATTGCAAAATTACAATGTAAGTTTTATAAGTATAAAGGAGCAGTTTGACACTTCTACACCTATGGGAAAGGCTATGATATATATTGCCAGTGTCTTTGCACAGTTAGAAAGAGAGACGATCGCAGAACGTGTAAAAGATAATATGCTTGAGTTAGCTAAGAATGGTAGATGGACCGGAGGGAAAATACCCTTAGGATTTACTTCTAAAAGAAAAAAATACAGAGATAAATCTGGTTTAGAAAGAGAATTTTCTATTCTTGAAATAAATAAGGAAGAAATGGACTTTGTTAAATTTTTATATGAAAAATATTTAGAAGTTGGTAGCCTCCATAAGTTAGAAGTATATATGACTGAAAATCAAATAAAATCAAAAAATAATATTTTATTTGAAAAATCTACTTTAAAAATCATCCTCCAGAATCCTATATATGTAAAAGCTAATGCGGCAGTAATTGGATATTTGGAATCGAATGGATGGAATATTTATGGTGAAGCAGATAATATTCATTCTCTACTCACATATAATAAAACTAGACAAGTAATAAGAAATGGTAAGCGTACTAAATCCCTAAATCCCGAAAGTGAACGCTTTGCTTCTGTAAGCAATATAACGGGAGCACTGGAGCCTGAACTATGGTTAAAGGTTCAAAATCAATTTGATAGAAATAAAGATACTTTCCCTAGATTAGGTAAAACCCATAATGCTTTATTAACTGGTAAATTAAAATGTGGCCGGTGTAAAGAATATATGTTAGTACAACATGGCAGAGTTTCTAAACTTACCGGAGAAAAACTCTTTTATTATGTATGCTCATTAAAACGAAAATCACACAAGAAATTTTGTGATAATAAAAATGCTAAAGCTGCAGAGCTTGAAAGTTTAGTATTGTTAAGTTTAAAAAAGCTAGGCAATGAACAAAAACAATTTATGGACAGATTGAAAGAAAATTATAATTCTAAATTAAAAGATGATAGCAAAAGCGAAAAAATGTTACTAGATAAAGCTTTAACCGAAAAGAAAAATCAAATCGACAATCTACTAAATATGCTTTCAAAAAGTAAGGATATAGAAGATGTAATGATTGATAAAATTAAATCTATAAAAAATGAATGCATAGAAATCGAAAAGAGGCTAACTGTTCTTGATGATGAAAGTAAAAAGGATAAAGTAGAAAAAATCAACTTAGATCTAATAGAAAATATATTATGTGATTGTGCAGTAATAGATGAGCTCCCACGTGTCAAACAAAAGCAAATTATTAATACATTGATAGATGTTATATACTGGTACGGAGACAAAAACAACAACGGAAAAGTATTTATAAAATTTATAGGCTCTGATAAAGATGATTTTGAAGAAATTGAATTGCCTGATATAGATTTTTCCAATACTATGTTGCAGTTTTGTTCACCTAGCACATGCAGTATGAACAAAACTGCAACATATAGAAATGTATTTAAAGATATTGAAAACTCTACCTCTACAGTATATTATACACTTCCTGAAAGAACAATTGCACAAAAAATTTATAAATTAAGAATGATCAAAGGATATACCCAACGTGAATTTGCTAAAGTTTGTTCTATAGGCTATTCTTCTTTATGTAAATATGAAATAGGGAAATCAAAACCTAAGCGTGTTAATTTGGAGAAGATATGCCAAACTTTTAATATGTCTATTGATTATTTTTTATAAAGTGTAAAAGAAAGAAAGGGGTATTACTAAGCCCCTCTTCACCACATTGACCTTACTTTCCCCAGCAATTTCTCCCCTGTGTCTATTATCTGGTATAATGGAATAAAAGGAGGCGTGGTTGCATGGCAATGTCTAATAGAGAATTATTTGCTTTAATGTACAATAAAGTATTTGAAATTGCTAATAACTATAAGTCTGATTGTATATATGATGAGAAAGTTAAGGAAGAAGTAGCAAGACAGTTCGGTAAGAAAAAACTGATTGGTTCTATCATACTTGGAAAAAGATTTGAGGGTTGTGGCTCTCTTTTGTTTTAAATATAGTAAGTTGGTTATAATGGTTAATGTCATAAGAATACTTTAAAGTCTTGCTCATTATTGTTCTAATTGGTGAAAGCCCTGGGTTTGGTCCTGGGGCTTTCTACAATTAGAACATAATGAAACCGTTAATTCTTAAGATAGCTTATTAAGTACTTCTGAATTTAATACATTTAATCTATTTTGAAGATTTCTTTTATATGCGTTAGAAACTGGAGGTAAAACAAACTTTAAAAATCTATAGACTAATAAATCCAATCTAGCAATTTTTATTTTAATTAATAGTCTAGTTGTTTCATATGAATTAAGCATACTTTCACCTCCTTAGACTTTAATAATTATTTTTCATTAAATGATTTATCGTTATCTTGAATTTTGTATAAATTACCAGTTAAGAAAAATTCATCTGGTAATTTGCTATTTTTTAACTCAGGTATACCTATCTTTTCTCCATTTAGAATTATTGAAGGATTGTTCTTAAATAGTTCACTATTTAATTTTTCTAAATCCTGTAGTTTATTCTGTAATTCAGGATCATTTAATTCTAACTTTAATTCAGCTGTTTCTTTTATTAATTTAATATATTCTCCTCGAACTTTTATATCTCCTTGTATTTTTTCTTGTCGTGCTTTCCAACTAAACTGTTCTTTGTATACTTCATAAGAAAACTTTATGACTCCACCAACAATTGCCACCGCCGAAATATTCCCTATTAATGAGGCCAACACAGTTCCTGACTCAATCCTATTATATTTAAGCGGATATTCCTCATTTGAAATACCTGTAATTAAACATATTATATTATACATATTTTCTATAATTTTTAATGATTCTAACGTAGCATTAAATTTATTATCTTCATTTAATAATCTTATAGAAAAGTTACTTGGTTCAGTACCTACATTAAGCGATTCCCTAATCGACTTTATATTATTTATTTCTATTATAATTTTATTATAATAATGAATCATAGAATCTATGGTATTTATAATATTTGCATAATCTTGAGATGAATTAACATTAATACTTCTGAAATCATGAATCTTTAAATAATTTTCTTTCATATTATTTATAAATTTATCTATTTTTAATATGTTATACACATTATTACCATTTTCATTGATTTTTTCTAATGCGATCCACATATTCATAAAATCAATTTGCATTAATTTTTGTCTAAAATTTCTATAATGACTATCTGTATTATTTTTCAAAGTTCTGATATTATTTATTTCAGGAGTTCCATTTCCAGATATATTAGATTTTAATATAACGTTCATTGATGAATTATACCAATCTTGATGTGATTTTTTACACGTTTTTAATTTATTTATTATATCATTCATTTTTTGTATTTCTTTTTCCATATATTCCACATAGTCCGCAATATCATTATAATTCAATATAGTTCACTCCTATTATAATATTGTATTCTTAATTTAAATGTCCTATAATAGGAGTATAAATAAGAATACATTTTGTTTTAAGAAACCATTAAGATTGGTAGTCGTCATGGTTTCTTTTTTATTGTATAGCTTTTTACCAAAAAGGACAAGTCTTGACAATAAAAATAAGACCTGCCAGAAAATCCAGCAGGCTTAAAATTATTAAAGTGTCTTTTAGCTCCAATAGGTACCTATAGTTGTAAAACACTACAAAGATAATTAAATAATAAAAAACAACGAACAAATTAAATGTATTCCTACTCCCTTTAATCTTATTGAATAAACGTAATTATATAGAGAAGAGTATTTTCTCTATATAATTACGAGATGAAAATGTGAGGATGATCTAAGAATGAACTTTGAAGAATTTATTAATAAGATTAAAAGAGCAAAACAACCCGAGGTAATAACTTTCAATAACAAACAGAAGATTATAATACATAATTATGATATATTAAAGAATGATTTAAAATATATGGACAACTCTCAGTTATATAGGTATGAATTAGTTAGAAATGCTGGATTTAACCATAGTTTAGCTTTAGAATATGCACTACAAAAATACAGATTATTAGAAAGTTGTTTAAACGAGTCCAATCAAGCACCCTTTACATATTAGTCAAAAATATAGTGGCCTGTTAAGACCACTAATAGGGGTAATACTAGCAGCCTTGTCATGTACTGAAAAGCAAATGTAATTTTTTGTTAATCTTATATAATCGTAGACTAAAAATATGAGTTTACTATATAATAAAGGTAAGAACAAGAAAATTCTTAGCCTTATTATATGAGGAGGATTACCATATGACTCCATTTAAGAAATGTATATCTACTAAGAGCATAATTATATTTAGTATGTTGGTAACTTTAATGACAGGATGCTCTAGCACATCTAATTCAGCAAACAACTCTTCTAATAATGCTGAAAAAGTCATTGACAGTACTAAACAAAATTCTAATACTGGAGATTCTAAATCTTCTACTAATAAACCATCTAATAGTTCTCACAATAATTCATCTAACGTAGAAGATTCTTCCGAAGTATTTTTACCAAACATCATGCAGTTAGCTAAGCAGGGAAAGGTTATCAACTGTGAATTCGCTGATAAGATAAATGTTATTGAAGATGTCGAGGAAAAATGGGGAGAACCTGATAAAACCGATTGGGTTCCTGCAGCTAAGGGAAATTATGCTACGTATTCAGAGCACAATATAGTTTTTGGATTTAATAAAGGCTCTCGAATATTTGAAGTGAGATCCTTTGACAGTGGAATAAAGAAAATAACTTTATCTAAGGTAAAAGAGGTATTTGGAACTCCGGCATATGATGTTAAATCCAATGGTGAAGAAATAATTGGCTATGTAGCAACAAAAGAGTTTAAAATATTATTTGTATTTCCCCAGTCCGAAAGCAATAACAAAGATCCTTTACTAGATCATTATTCAGTTCTTTATCCTCAAGGAACTGTTAACTCAATGGCAGATGATCCAGGAAGGCAATGGTAAATCAGGAATAAGGACTGGTAAGTGGGTCTAACACCAGCAGTTGTGTTATGAATAACTACTATACTCATAAATTATCTTTATATGGTACATGATAAGGCTGCTGGTGTTACCACTAATAGATTAATTCTGTGCTGCTTCAGGGATAGTATTTTCTGCTGCTTTATCCTCTGCAACTGCTGTATTTGTTACATTGGTAACTTGTATAGGTGTCAATATTTCTTGTCCTATTTTGATAGCACTATTGCATACCTCTTTATTTATGGCATCCAGTTCATTCTGTGTAAGTCCTGGTATTATTTCAAGCAGCCTTTTCTCCATTTCTGATCTTTTGGCATCTCCTGCCTTAACTAAATCTTTAAATTCATCTTCCAGCACATAGTACAACCCCTTAGCAACACTAAGAGCACGATTGTAATTGTCTGCTCCTTTTTTCGCTGCAAGAGCTTGTTTCTGTACCTCTATTGCATCTGCAACTTTCTTTAACACAAAAGTACCTATAATCCCAAACACCCCTATAATAAACTGTACTCCCATGCTTAATATCTGTTCTTTCATCTCTCATTCCTCCATAATTTATAATTTAAAAAGAGAGCCTTTCAGCTCCCTAATTATTCAAAAATATACTCCATGTCTCTGGCCTCAAAACCCCATCCGTTGACCTCTCCCAGTTCTTCTGGAGTTCAGTTACTGCTTGGAAAGTTGGTTCGTCATACAACATTTGAGTATAGGAATTTTCTTTTAGATAGCCATATTGTTCTAGTTTCTGTTGAAGCCATAAAACTACATTGGACTTGTGGCCTTTAACAATAATATCCTGTATTCCTTTCAATGCTGCCATAGTAGCCGGACCTGCTATTCCATCTACAGCTAACCCTGCATTATAATCAATATTCAAGTTGTATTGAAGGGCTTTAATTTGCTCTATAAGTGTATTTGGTTTTACTGGTTCATTTGTACCACTTGCTAATCTTGCCTTAAAATCATTCCACTTAGCCCAGTTATTAGCACTCATATTATGTGGACAGTCTTTCCTGCTTGCATCATAATGTCTTACTACATTATTAATAGAAACACTATATTTACTCATTAAACTTCTTACAAGCTCCAGAGTATTATTTATGGTTGTATCGGAAATATACCCACCAGAATTGCACATTTCAATACCTATGGAATTATGATTTCCTATGCCATATTTGTCGTGGCCATCCCCGCAGTGCCATGCTGCTTGATTTTCCTCCACAACCTGATATATGGAAGTATCATCCACAAAATAATGTGCAGAAGCCTGTCTATCCCCTCCATTGAAATAAGTAGCATTTGCCAGAGCTGTATCCTTATAATTTCCTGTGTCATGCATAACTATAAACTTAATGTCATTCCCTGCTGAATGGTTGTAAGGTGATATTTTTCTTGTGATTGGTAACATATTACCTGCCTCCTATTTTTTTAATAAAATTCCTATAACAAAAATAGAGACTGTGACAAATATGCCAAGTCCCCATTTAATTGTTGATATGAAATCATCCATCTTTTTTATTAAATTCCTAATTTCCGTTCTATTCTCAGTCTCGTTTCGTTCAAGCTCATCCAATCTATCAGAGTGGTTATCTAACCTCTTATCATGCGTTCCTAGTTTTTCTTTTATTTGTTCATGCTTCTCTTCACACAATTTCCCATCATAGCATTCACTCATATAGCACCTCCTGTAAGTATTTTTAAATACTAAAAAAGAGCCCTGGATTTCTCCAAAACTCTATAGGCTCAATAGAATCTGCTTAATTCATCTTTTGATATCATAATATTCTATAGTTTTATCATTTATCCTAGTTGCAATACTTATCCTATTAAACTCAACTTCATTTTCTGATATAGTTTTCAATTCTATATTTTCTACTGAAACTATTTTTAATTTTTTATCAACTGCTTCTGGTTTCACTGCTAAGTTTTTATTTCTATTTAACGCAACAGATGGATATTCGTATGCCTCACATCCCGGCATATCGAAAAAATTTTTCGCGAGCATATTAGAAATTCTATATAAATATTCTATACCTTTACCAACATCTCTAGTGAACTCTGTATAGAAAAATTGATCTATTATTGTACTATTTATTTTCCCTTGTTCATTTAAAGACGTATCATTTGGATTTGTTCCTCCACCAATAACATATGCTAATAGCTTTAACCCTTCACGTACTTCATAACAAATAGCAGTGTATTTGCCTCCCACTTTTGCCTTTACCTCATAAAAAGGAGTTATTTGGTCATTTGAGACATATAACATACTTTCTCCAACGTCATTTAACCTACCCATTTTAGTAACAAGGTGTTTGGGTTTATAACTAAGTTCATTTATATTTTCATAGTTTTTTCCAAAATATTCTCTTACCCTATAAAATTTAGAACCAGATATATAAGAACGGCTACCCACATTACAACACGGTATTGTTTCTAAGGTTAGATTAAACAATTTTTTATTTGATATTCTCTTTAAATCTATTTTTTTATATCTTTCCAGCATAGATAATATTTCCATAGTAGGAATAGTGTTTAATGGATTATGTTTTTTTCTAAATTCTAAAATTAAATTTTCTATATGATCTTTCATATTAACTCCCTAGAATTATAATTTAATATTATAGTTCTACTAATTCTACAAAATATTAAAAAATCCTCTATTCTTCCTCAATATAATATCTATTACCATTCCATTCATCACTTTTCTTTATGTCTTTAATTCTATTAAATATCATAAATTCTCCACTATCGGTAAAACCACTATTAATATATATTTCTTCATCTTCTAAATTCATTTCTTTTATTAACTTAATTATTTCTCCACCTGTCATATCATCACTTCCCAATTATATTTTATCTATAAATGAATCTTACTAAAAGATATAAAAACAAAAACCTCCCCTATAGTTATTTTTAAACACTAAAAAAGAGCCTTAAATTCTTCTAAAGCTCTTATACTTTTTCCGTTGTCAAATTCATATATTTTTCACCTCTACGTTGCTTTAATATTTACGTAACATTAAGATTTTTGGATATAAAAAAGACTTAAATTAATAAGCATTTACGTCGCATAAGTTTTCAATTACAACCTAATAGTACCATATTTTCCAGCCAAAATAAAAAAAGCTATCCCTAGCTCCTGTTTTGCCTTGTAGTTTATAAAGACTATGCTATATAGTCCTGCCCTGTAATTTCTTTAAATTGGTCTGCTGTTAAGTCCCCGATCTGCACTGCTATTTTTAAATCGTCTATAATCAATGCTCCAGTCTTATAAAACATATTATAAAAGTCATAGCTTAACACTTTATTCGCCTCCTAAATTCAATGATTTAAGCGCATCTAAAATAGCCCTTACCAAATCTGCATTCTTATTATCATTAGTAAAGGCTATATTGAAATTAAAGAGTGTTTTTGCAAGCATTGTTGCCTGTTCATCCGCTGTTATAGGTATAGGTGTAAGTTCATCAAACACCACTGCTTTTGTTGCAACATCTACATGATATTTAATTACTCTACTAAATTCATCCTTATAAGCTCCATATTCTAAGTCTATATAAGTAATTCCATTCCAGACAGGTCTTTCTTCTGTAGCATCTGTCTGTTCTCCTGTGTCTAAGATTACTTTCCCTGTCTGATTATCATATACTATACGTCTTCCTAAATTCATTTTTATCCTCCTATGCTATTGTAAGTGGACTTACTAAGTCTGTTGATACTTTGATGTTTTTTATATAGGCATTATAATCTTCATTATAAGACTTTATAAGAAATTCAAATACATCTCCTTGACTACAAGTTACATCTATAGTTTCCGTTGTCCATGAAGTCGAATTGTATGAATTGCTAGTTACAAGACTACCGTTTTTATCTACTTCATATCCCAGGGATGCGCTGCCACCACAGCGTAGATCAAATGATATTCGTATTTTCCCTTTTATGTTTGTAGTTATTGTTTTACCGACTTTTACTCTTGTATATGAAGTAGTATTATATTGCTGTGAATCCAAAAATAATACATTAGAATCTCCTGCTGTTAATTCGTATGGCTTTAATGTACCTATTTTCCCGAACATGCCAACATCTTCTCTTATATTTTCAGGCTTTAAATTTGCATCGCCCTTAACTATACCACTACCATTATGGTAACCATTAGAAATAGTCTGGTCTGTTGTTCCTGGTGTTAATGTTACAACTCCCCTATTTGGCATAGTTCCTGTAGTTTTAACGCCATTTATATAAACAGTCTTAGTAGATAATACATCTCCTGCTACCCCGGTAGCATCTGCTGTATCTACGACTGAAGTTTTTCCCGCCACTCCAAATATATTAGCTTCCGCCTTTATATTTGCACTAACTAAATCTGCATCCCCTTTTATAGTAATCGGACCATCATAAATTCCTGCTGCTTTCACAATATCAGAAGTTCCCGGCGTAACTGTTTGTGGTCCTGTTGCTTGTACTGCTAAACCTCCAGTTATTGCAGCGCCATTCACAAAACCTTTTTTTCCACTTCTGACGGTATTTGTTGCTATAGGATTTGTAGATTCTGTTGTTTCTATTACAGTAGATTTCCCGGCAACATTAAAGATACTAGCATTTGCTTTTATATTCGCACTTATCAAGGCGGCATCCCCTAAAATTGTTTGTACTCCATCTAAATATTGTCCAGAAGCAATTGTTTGATTACTTGTTCCAGGTGTATATGTCTGAGCAGATTTTGAAGGAATTGTTCCAGTTATTTGTCCAGCATCTACAGTCGCAGTTTTTCCACTTAATAAATCTCCTGCTACCGCATTTCCACCACCTCCTTTACCCTGTAAGATAAAAGAATCCGAACTACTTTCGTAGACTAAGTTGGCTGGTAAATTTGCCCTTACATTTGTGACATCATTTCCAAAATAGTCTTTTACTGCTTTTGCACCAGTACCCCCTACATTTACAGTAATAGCTCCAGTGCTTGCAGCATTAAATTTTACTACTAATAATTGTCCATCTTGTAAAGTGAACCCTGTTGGAGCTGTTAAGGTATAAGCATTACCCGAATTGGTAGTTGTACCTAAACTTAAAATTTTATTATCTGAATAAGTCTTATTATCTTCAACAGAAGGTTTCCAATCTGTTATCATTGTACCAGTTTCCACTTGGGCATTTGCTACATAAAAAGTTACTGTACTTCCACTGGTGTCCCAACTAAAAATTGATAATATATTATTTGCTCCAGGATTTTTATTTTGAATAAAATAATATCTCGTCCATTCTGTAGTAAGAGTTATAGTTTGTCGATTATTATCCAAGCCAAAAGCTATCGTCAAAGGGGCATCTGCTTTTAACCACGCAGAATAGACATAAGTTCCTGCGTCATTTTTAATAGCACTAGGAGATCTATTATAAATACCGCCGCCTTGAACGGAAGTAACTATTTTACAACACTTACTGAATTTTTCATCTGAAATTATAGATAATGTTGCAGTATTATTTTTAGTCCATGAATTTAATCCATTATCAAAACTTCCATTAGATAATAAATTTATTCCTCCTTGTTCTTCGCGCGTGATGACTTTTTCATTGTTATACACTAGATTAGGCAATTTATTTACTGTAGTATCAAATTCTAAAGAATCATATATCTCTTGATTTAACACTGTAGATGTATCTGTAGCATAATAATCTAAACCAAATATATTAAAATTTGAAGATCCCATAAATTCTATAGTGGATGAAGGTGCTGCCATAAAATAAAATTCAACTCCACCATATTTTTTCCCATTATACGTGAAAGTGCATGGACGTAAATTTACTATATTATTCCCCAATCCTAAACCAAAATAACTCATATTGGAGGTATTATATTTTTTTTCAGCTCCTACATATAAAGAATTTATTTCTGCCCCCAGTGTTCCATTATATCTATGAAAACTGATTATTCCTGAACTATAAGAATCCAAATTCGGATTATCATTAGTAACTTCACATAATGCTATAACGGATTTTCTATAACTCGTAAGTTGAAGCTGTCCTGTCAAAATAACTCTTTTTGTTTTAGTATCAGGATCAAAATTACCATCATGCCATAATTTTCTCCAAGGCTGCCAAGTTGTAAAATTTGTATCTGTGCCTCCCCCTTTAGCCCCTTGCCTCATGTAATATTCATTGTTAGAATATCCTGTGATAATTTGGAATGCAGTATCAACTCCTCGGGATACAATTAATTGTCCGTAACCAACATTTGAATTTGGGGGTAAATTAGTATAATTAGGTGACGTAGCATCAAGTCTATAAAAACCAGATGTAACGACTGTATTTAGGTCTGTTCCAGAAGGTAATACAATATATTTACTCACCGCATCTGTTACTCCGTACCCTGCTAATGTAGTTGGTTTACCAGATGCTATCTTTGACCAATCAAGGTTAGGTATATCCGAAGCACTTAAATTAGTTGCAGAAATAACCCTGCCTTTTGCATCTATAGTAAGTTTAGTATAAGTTCCTGCTGTCGCTCCACTGTTAGCTAGTACCACAGTTATACTCTTATTGGCAGAACCATCAAAAGGAGTAGAACCTGTGGCATCTCCTATTAATGATATAGTTCTCGCTGTAGCCAATTTATTTGCCGTAGACGCATTACCTCCATCAGCTGGCATAGAAGTTGGAAAATCCGTTATCTGTGATTTTGTATGAGTATGGACCTTTGGTGCCTGAGCATTTACACCACTTGCATCTAAGGTAGCTACCCCATTATTAGTTCCCATTTCAGTTCTTTTTACCTGTGCATCATTTGTTACATTTCCCAGTCCTACATCACTCTTTGTAGTTCCATGAGGATTGGTACCACTTCCAGGATGAGTGTAAACTGTTTTTTCTGTTCCATTTATTTTTATGTTTCCATTAGTACTAGACTGCTCTACTTTATTTGCTCCTGTACTTATGCCATCAAGCTTTACTTTATCTTCTTTAGCCATTCTTCCATCTTGTGTAGAAGATGCTTTTTTTACTATTTCCAGATCAACAGCAGCATTATCATCCACAAAATCCTGCCTCTTGGGATATTCATTTCCCTGCCATTGGTTTAATCCTATATTTGGTGTTTTGTTAGCACTAGGCATTTTTCATTCACTCCCCTATCCTTTATAAGCTTCTAATTCATCCCATGTTAAGTCTAATGCATCCCATTGATCGAAAGTTTTATTATAGTTATCAAATTCATTCCAAATTATATATCTGAAAATATAATCCAACAGTAGATATGCAGGCTTTATATCATTAACTGCATTTTTTAAATCCTGAATGTTAGAAGGTACCCCATAAACATTGACAAAAGCAATATGAATAATACCATCAAAAGTAACTTCCACATCACCATTTGTAAAAGAATCACATACAAGTTTTATAAGTGCAGCATTTAATTTTCCTGTACCTCTGGACTTGGATTTTATTACACTTCTTCTATAATCTAAAGCTTTTGTATAATCCGTAATTATACCCAGTTCTCTTTCATATATATCTAAGGCCCAGGTTGCAGTATCTATATTTAATTGAGCCTTTATATTATCAATATTGCCGTACATATTGTTAAATTCAGTATCTTCGCTGTTTAATACTCCCCTAAATATCTTAGTATCTGCAGGTATTGGGGGTAAATAATTTTTCAATGCAGTATTACTCATTTATTGCCACCGTCCCCAATATTGGAGTTTCACATAAAGTTTTTGTTAATGATATTGGAATGTTTGTTGTTCCTCCATTTACAGTTAAATTGGAATAGTCCAGCACTCCTTTACTATCAAGTATTGCCACACCAATTTTAGCATAAGAAACTACAGCATTATCTATAAATGCCAGTGATTTTAAATATTCAGTTATACTTGCCTCAACATTAGCAAGTCTTTGTTCATCAGTATAATTTGTGTCTTTCACGATTGCAAAACTTACATTTATAGTTTTAGCTGCAGCTTCTTCAACTGTTGTATAGCAAAATGCCGGTGCTTTTCCATATCCCAGTCCCCAACTCTCTCCTAGTGGGTCCATGTAATTTTGTACTTCATTCACTAAATCTGCACCAGGGACTTGTTTATTGGCATCTATAATAACTAATTTTATAGTGTTATTTCCATTCCAGGTGGGAAAAACTTTAGCGTCACCTACACCGGGATATTCTTTAACCAGATTTTGAAAATAAGCTATATTGCTTCCCGTATCTGGATTTTGTAATTTTTCATAATATCTTTCAAGTAAATGGGCATCACTTTCAGCATCAAAACCTCCCTGAGCTGCCAGAGGATTTGTAACACCGATTACACCACTTATAGCCACAGGCATAACGGTTATTTGGTTGGCCGGAATATTTCCACTACCTCCCGGTATTACAGCTTGTATTTCAATTGTTCCACTGCCGGTTATAGTTTTGGATTCCAGTGATTTAAACTGTACTGCATTAGGGGTTTGAAATAAATCCCCTTCAGCTATAGTTGCAGTTCCTGTTATATTTAAAATTCCTGCTGCATATTTGGCGGGATTTCTGGTTTGACCTGTCCTCTGTTTTATTCTTAACTCCAATTCATCATCACTAAGTTTGCTTAAATCAAACTTGTCAACTATACTATCTAATTCAGTGGAGACTTTTACAAATTCTTTGCTTGCAGCAACTACACTGTCATATACAAGATAACCTTCTGTTTTATCTACACTGTCAGATATATTCCCTAACATTCTGGTTTTTATAGTTTCTTCTGATTCACTATACATCCATATCCACCTCCCCCTGATCTGTAAGAGCTGTAAAGCTAACGGTTAAAGTATCTCCATCATATGCAGTAGTGAAATTCTGCATACCTGTTATATGATGATTTAAACTTATGCATTCCCATACAATTCTCCTGGCTTCACTTTCAATTAATCCACTGCTAAACCCCTGACCTATCAAACTATCTAAATCATGACCATAATTATCAGAGTAAATACTATAGTTCATCTTTACAGTGTTCAGTGCTTTCCATATCCATATCTTAAGAGCTTCTTTACCTTCCACTATTACAAACTTACCATCTTTAAGAAGGAAATCATCATTTTCAAAGTCCCAGGCATATTCTTTTGGAGTTGTAACTGTACTTGAAGAATTTTCAATACTTTGATTTATTACATTATCTATATTTACATCAAATTGTGGTAATATACTCATAAGCTTACCACCTTGCATAATACAATATATTTTTGTCCATCAGGGGTAGCTAGACAGGCTACCATATCGTCTTTTTTAAGACCCTCTATAAAGTTTAATTCTGCATCAGGTATTCCTATAGATGTTATGCTACCATCTGTTGTAGATCCTGTAGCACTTGTGGAAGGTATCTTTATCCTCCTTTTATAGTTAGCCAGTAAAAAATCTGATACTAGGAGATTTTTTTTAGTAAGTGGCGTATCATTTATTTGAATTGTCAAAGGGTCAGAACTTATTACCTTTCCAATATCAATAGAAGGAGGATTATAAGCTGCCCCCTGACTTCTCATTTTCAAAAGTATATCATTATATGGATTCTTTATATTCATGCTGCCGCATCCACCTCCACCAGTTTCATTTTAGTTTGAAAGTTTAAAGTTAAATCCATAGTGTATTTACCGGTTCCAACCTCCCATGTATGTGTATCTGCATCAATACACATTACAGTATCCAATAAATTATAGATATATGGTATTTGAACCTTAACTCCCCATCCAGTTGTACATCTAGTATCACCAATAAGATTTACAAAAACAGTTTCATCCACACCATGCAGCATATTTGTTGCTGTTGTGATTGGGGCATTATCATCATCTGGAGCAGAATATACATCTTGAAGTATTCCGTAAGCTTTTATCCAATCTCTTTGCCATGCAGTACCTACATATTCACCTTTGCTGTTATAGACATTTACCTTATTTATCATATTGCTTATGGAATCGGAATAAGTTGTTTTTCCTAGATTTAGACTAGGTTTTATAACAAAATTATCAATCGCAACACCCATGTTCATTATTTCTAAAACATCTCTATTCATAAATGGATAAAAGTTATACCTGCCACCGTTAAAGTGCCATACCTTTGTATAGGCCATCATTATAGTATCGTAGAATGTTTTCTCCATTGCTAGTAAATCTATTTTTAACCCTGTAACTCCAATATCTCCACAAAATACTCCTGCTTCCCCGCAAACTACCCTTGTTATTTCTTCAGGTGTTATATTGGTAAAATTGTGGCTGCTCTTGGACTTTGCAAGGTATATCATACAGTCAAAAGCCACAAATTTAAGTTCCTGGGTATCAGAATCTATTTCCCTGTCAAATACATGTCCCCTGAAAATCTCTTTTTCATCCTCTACCATCCAGATTAAAGTCCCTGGACCTATCTGTACATTAGGCTGGTTTTTATCCCATATGCTGTAGGCCATAGTAACTTCAAGTTTTCTTGCTATGGAATCCTTATCACCACTCCATACAATGGTTTTACAGAAGTTAGTTATTTTTGTGTGTATAAGCCCTCGACTGGAGCTGTTATAAAGAGAATATAAATTAATCATTTCAGCACCCCATATTCTTTTAAGGTCAGAATAAAAGAAATATCCCCTGTTCCGTCGTTTTCCTTAAAATTAAAAGATTCAATAGAACAGAGAATATTTACTATAGTTCCTGTTATTATATATCTTACAGGTTTGCCACTGTCTATCATTTTTTTAATTGTAACCACGCAATCTTCAGGACTTGGAAAATCACTGTAAGTACAAAAACTGTATTTCTGGTTAGGAAAAAAGCTTTCTATAGGGGCTATTTCAGTTAGTTTGGGCTTTCCCAGAAAATTTACCTCTCCCCTTCCTTCCACTAAAAAAGAGCTGTTATTATTAGCCCAGGTTATATCATAGTTTGCTGGTGGAACAGGGAGCCTTAAAGAAGTACCATTGTCCTGCTTTAACCAAAATTCCATATTCTTTTTCACTATACCTCAACTCCTATATATTCATTTCAGCTATAGTAAGTTTTTTAACCAAAGCTGTAGCTATCTTGTCTATATCTGCTTCTTCCCTAACAACTATTTTATCTGCCAGTTTCTCTATTATAATTTTTATACCGGATTTTTTATCCCCATTTACTAAAGCTTCTGCCTGTTCCAATAAATATTTTGAGCGTGAGTTGTCTTTCTTTAAAGGTATTGCCATCTCTGGATAATCACCCTCACCAAAAATTGAAGGTTGAGTTGCTATACCACCCTGGGCATAACCTACATAGTTACCACCATAAAGATTAGGAATGTTATTTACGTTTCCATAACGTGATTTAATATAATCTATCGCACTCGCAGCATTGGCAATCGGATTCATTATATTATTTAACCCCGAAACCATATGTTCTCTAAATGTGCTTCCTAACATTTGTAAGAGTCCAGTAGCATGTTCTCCTCCAACACTTATTGAATTCCATGCTGTAGGATTTCCACCAGATTCTCTTTTCACTAGTTGTAATAATCCTGGAAGCCAACTCATAGGTGTACCTGTTATTCCAAGAGCAGCAGTTAACCATTCTGTAACATTCCCGCCCATGGCACTTCCAGCCATAGAAGTGATATCTCCAATCCAGTTTTTAATGAACTTTTGAATGTCTATAGAGGATATACCCTTTATAACTCCTTGAGGAATGAATTGTGACAACTTATACATAACTAAACTAGGGCTATGAATCCCAAAACCCGTTTTGAATTCTTCAATGACCTTGTCTGTAAGTGCTTTAACTATACTTGTTAAATTACCCACATTCGACTGTATACCTGCCCCAAGTTCCTGAACAATTCCCTGGCCATAAGTCAAACTTTGGTTTTTTAAATCTGTATAAATATTTTTAACCCCTGTACTCATATTAGTAGTAGGGGTTGTTACAGATTTTATGTTATTTTGGATGCCTGTTCCATAAGTTTTCATCATATCTACTGCATAAGTATCAAAATCACTTAAAGGTCCTTTGTCTGGTACACTGAAATGGATTAATTCTTTTATTTTAGAAGCCATTAAAGTCGTTGCGTCTGTTACAGATTTAGTATTCTGTCTTATTCCTTTTGCCATACTTTCTGGAATATCCTCTCCCCATTTAGTTATATTTGAGGTATTCATATTAGGTATTGAAGCTTGAACTTGCATATTTTTCATCATATTATTAGATTCTCTATTACTATGAATTTTAGTACCTGCGGGAAGCTCCATTAATTCAGGACCATTTTCATTTACCCACGTAGGTCCCCCTCTCCAATAAGTAGTCCCAAGAGCATTATTACCCGGAATAGGTCCTACTTTCCAGTCAGTCATAGTTACAGTAGTTGTTTTTCCGTTTTCATCCTTTGTGGTAACTTTATTACTTTTATCTTTATCAAGCCATTTTGTAAGCCAATCGTAAGCCTTTTTAATAGCATCAGCTATACCATTAAATAAATCTATAATCCAGCCTAAAATTGGAGCTATAAAATCATATACACCTTTTATTATAGGAGAAAGTTCTGCAATTACATCTAAAGCTTTTCCAACAACTTTTGCTATTATATCAAAAGCAACACTAAAAACTTTTTGAATTCCTGGCATAGCTTCTTTAATTTTTCCCCATAAATCCTGAACTATTGGGATAATATTCACTTTTATTACATTCCAGAAATGTTCAAGATGAGGTTTTATGCTATTAAAGGACTTTATAAAAGAATTTGCTATAGGAGGTAAATATTTATTTACTACCCCAGCTATAGCTGTTACTGCAGGAATTACATACTGTTGAGCAATACCACCTAAGAATTTAAAAGCAGGTAAAACCACTGTTTGAACTATTTTAGATAAAGATTTAAATGCCGGTTCTCCCACAGATTTTATTATTTTAGATATAGTATTAAAAGTAGGAGTTAAGACGGTTCCTATCTTCCCACCTATCTTTATAATATTTTCGCCAAACTTAGTAAAACCATCTGCATTTTTATCTAATAAATTGGCAAGAGGTGTAAGGATTTTATTGATAACAGGTAAAAAAGCCTTGCCAAAATTTGCTCCTATTGTTTCTAAATTTCCTGTTACGGTACTCCACTTACCAGCAGTGGAATTACTTAATTCACTTGCTCCTCCTGCAAATACTTTTCCTATATTTCCCTCGGAACTTGTTTGCTGTTTAAAATAACTTTCAACTCCCCCAGCATTATTTATATCATCCTGACTTATTTTGAAACCAAACTCTTTCATTCTTTCAGTTTCGCCAGTTTTTAAATCAGCCAAAGCTTCCATAGCATCCATTACACTTTTTCCAGGATTAAGTGCTGCCATATTCTCACTCAATTTCACTAAATCCATGCCTGCTTTAGTATCTCCTGAAGTTATATTCACAGCTCTACGCCCTGCTGCTATAACTTCACTAGTTCCAAAAGGCGTAATGTTAGCTTCTGTCCTAAGTTGGGATATATAAGAATCCGTCATTTTCTGAACATCTGCTTGACTAGAACTTTGGTTATTGTAGCCTATAAAATGCTTCATAGCTATTTGTTCTTGTTCTAAGTCTGAAGCTGCACCTATAGTAGCTTTTCCTGCCGCATTTGTTGCCATTGTGGCTGCTAAAGTTTTTAGACTAAATAGATTATTCTTAATCTTAGATATCACCGAAGAAGTTTCATCTTTAGCCTTAATGGCTATTGTGACAGGTAATTTTGCTAAACTGAGCAATTCACTTTTGGCCTTAGATACAACTCCTACTGTTTTATTTACTGCATTAATAGATAATAAAGTAGATTTTATAGTAGCCATATCACCTTTAACTTTAGAAATAACTTCTTTAGTCTTATTGGTGGCGTTGATTGGAATATTTAATGGATGTGTTACTATTTCTTTAATGTTATTTTTTAATTCACCTATTTTACTGTTAGCTAAAGCAGTATCCATATCTATTCTTTTTCCTGATACCATATCAATAACTTCAGCTGTAGAATTAACTGAATTTTTTACTTCATTAATCTTATCAATGGCATTATCAGTATTTATACTTACCTTCTTTTTAGACATAAGGTCTATAACATTGTTAGCAGATGTAACGCTCTCCTTAACATTCTTAATTTCATTAATGGCACTGGTTGTATCTACATCTATATTTTTCCCTGTCATCATATCAATTACATTATTGGCAACTTTCGCACTTTCCGTAAGCTTATTAACAGCTTCTATAGGTGAAACTATTTGAGAACTCATAGTATCTTCTAATACAATTCTAGCTCTTATCTCTGCCAAATCCTCACCCCATTTCTAGATATAATAAAAGTGCCTAACAATAAAAGCAGCCGTATCTTCCAAATAAAAAAGAACCACATGAGTGATTCTCTCTTAAATATGCCACCTTAACTTGAATAAAGTTAGAGATCTTTAGTACCAATATTAAATCTTCCACTTATGTCCACAATTAATACAAACGGCAAGAGTTTCGGTTTTAACCTTGCCCTTTCTCTTACCTATAATCAACCAAAGGCCTAAAGTACATATTATTAAGCAAAGCCTTCCTATTGCCCATAAACAACCCGTGCCCTTCACCCTTGAATCGCCTTGCACTACTTGAATATTATCAGAACCACATTTAGAGCATATCATGACAATTTCCCCCTTAATTCATAATTTGTCAATAATATTGTAACAAAATGTATATGTTCTTGTCCAATTTTATGACAAAATTCCTTATAGAGGGATTATATGATAACTGCTGGGAAAACAGGAATTTTATTATTTAACATTTGCCTTCTTTCCTCACTCTTTTCTTCTATTTCGTAATCATAGAAAGCTCTTAATACAGTCTTATCGCCCTCAGAAGCATTCCAAAACTCAGACGGTAAAGTGATGTGTTTAGTTTTCCATAACTCATACATAAGAGTTACTTCTCCACCTGAGTTGATGAGTTTTTTATTTCTTTTATTGCATCAGTTCCGAAACCACTCAAGTTAGTTATAACTTTGACTAAAGAAGTAATTTCTCCTGGTAAAAATATTGTATTTACTGCTTCTGTTGCTGTTACCACGCCATAATATTCTATTACCTGTTGATTAGTAAAATCGGGATCTTTAACCCCTTTTATAACCATATCCTCGTTAGCTGTCTTGGTGTTCTCCAATTCTTTAAATTCATCTGCAGTCAACGCCTGACAAGTAACAGTAAAAGGTTCACCTAAAATATCACTCAATCTTTTTATTTCAACTTCTTGCTCAGGTCTTACTAACTTACTCTTATCTACCTTTAATAGTAAATTCATTTTATTACTTATGTTTTATTCCTCCTAATAATTAATTTTGTTTTTTATATTCTGAAGCAATAAAAAACAACCATAAATCTAACTGTATGGTTGTTTTTATGCTGAAGTTATTATGCTTGGGTCGATAGTATCCAGTGGTTCAAAATCTTCAAAAGTAAAAGGGATTGACTCAGACCCCAACTTCCCAGATCCCCAATCAGCAAGTGTTAATTCATCAAATTTTACTCCTGACATCTTAACTCTTTCAGTACCACCATTGCCCGGGTCACTTACCTTACTGATCATAGTAAACACCGTTTCAATTCCATTTTTTAGATTAGTAGCCATAAGCAACATCATTCTAGAACTAACTTTATTTAAAGTTATGGTACCACTACCATCCCAACCAACGGTTTTATACTTTTTTGAATTTGTGCCACACATAGGTACTTCTACTTTGTTTACTTTACACTTGGCCTGAAGAGCTGTAGCTTCTGCAACTTGTGAATCATCCAAGAACACACTGCCATAGTTACCATATATGGTTTTCTCTTCATTGTAATTTCCTGCATTTGTCATACTTTACACCTCCTACGCCGCAATATTTAAATCAACATCTTCCATGCTGTCTAATATAGTTGTAGCAGCACCTATAAACACCTTATCATCTGTATTAGCTTCCTTGATTTCCTGTGTTGTCATATCATCTACACCCCTACCATCAGTGGTCGTATATCCTTGGGCTTTCAAGTAAGCTTTCTGTGCTTCCACATCAATATAAACGCTACTGGAACCTTTGTCCAAAAGACCCGATAGCTCCAACTGTTCAAAATAGCCACCTATAGCACTCATGAGTAAAATCTTATGGTCATAATCATTAGGTACTTTACCTATATAGCTATCTGATATAGTTTTCTTTACATCTCCATGCATAAGGTCCATAATATCTACTATTTTAATTTTCTTGAACTTCTTCCCTTTATCCTTAGTAGTAGTTACCAGACTATTTACAGCTCTTACAACCTTAACTTTTTCGCCATCATTCATTAGAATGAATTTTCCCGCATCAACAGCAGTATCCATTTCAGTTTTAGTTAAATGGTCACAGTCATCCAACTCACTTAAAGGTGCATAAGTAGCACTAATAGTAAGTGGTGTTCCTGCTATTAACCCTGCTGCTCTGGAACAGTACTCTTTTGCTGTATAAGTTTTGTCCCCTTCTTTGTTGCTGTTATTAGCATAATTAATTACTCCCTCATGGTCAGATGGACAATTCGGAAGTATCGCCTTAACTTTTTTATCTATATTATCTCTTAAGCCTTTAATCCATGTAGCAAAAGGTGTAACATCTGCATCTGCTATTTCAGGAAAAGCAAAATAGTCCCATCTAATAGTTTCTAGATAGTGCTGTGCTTCTGTATAATCTGTAGTATCTTCTGCTATTACATAAGCTATAACCTGTTTAGGTGGATTTACATAACCCATAAAAGCTAGGGTTATTTGATTTTTATTGGCATCCGTGAGTGTATCGGGAATATCTGATACAATACTCATTACTATTGGATTGGTAGATGGGACTGTATCTTTTAAAAGTAAAGCTACTATGCCCCGATCACCACGTTCAATAGTACTTGTTGCCAACTCTTTAAATACTATATTAATGCTTGGTGCTCCCATCAATTTTTCACTCCTTTATATTAAGGTTAATTTCTCCCATAAGCTGGGTGTTTTCATTATCTTTATTAATCACATCTCTAATTGAAACCAGGTAATCCAAATTTATTTGAAAGTGAAGTACAAAATCCACTATTTCGTATTCTGTTTTTTGAATATTAATAAACCTGTCTTTAACTTGTATACCTATTATAAAGCTGTTTTCAAGTTTATCCTGCATATCGTATAATTCATCATTACATTCTTCTCTAGGGAAGAAATGAATATCCACAACCAAAGTAGGGTTTTTAGTAAAGAAGCTTGACCTAGTTGTATTTATAGGAATTAATTGCACAAAAAAAGCAGGTGCCTCAAACCCCTGTCTTACCTGTTCATCATATACAATATTCTGTTGAAACTCCTTGCTAAGTTTTAAAGCTACTGCATCTTTTACATCCTTTATACTAATCATAGGCCGTGCTCCCTGATTACATTATCAAGCCAGTTTGACAAATACCCCGGAAGTTCTTTATTTAATTCCTCTATACTTATTTTAAGCATGTGTTTACCTGGGACAAAATCAATGGTACCACGCTTTTTATAAGTATCTGGATGATCAGTTTTACCAAGTCTTGTCCTATGTCCATATTCAACATGGCTTGCATAATCAAGGATATTGAACACTTCTATATAGTATCCGTTGCCCTCTTTAACTAAGTTTCCTATATGCCATTTTTTTCTTAAGTCTCCGCCAGTATGCCCATCCTTATAAACTCCAACTGGAGTTCTCTTTTTAACTTTTGCTAAAAGTCTATTTGCAAGCTTGTATATTTCCTTTTCAAGTTCTTCAGGAAACTTAATCTCTGCAAGTTCCATCAAAGCATTTTTGAATTCATCCAATCCTTCTATATGAAACCCCATTATGATTTCTCCTTTCTTAAAAGAGGTACCTCTAAATGACTTGCATAATAAAAAGGCTCTCCTGCTTCATATTTTCTCTTAGTACCATTTTCGAATGTAACCTCTACATCATCACCTGAAGCTATAGGAGTATCAGGCGCACAGAATAGTATTGAATTGTACTGAATATTATTTGTAGTATCAGTTTGATTTACATTTGCTACATCCTTTTTAGATATAGCACAACTGATATTCTCCACTTTTATTCCTGGCTTAAATGCTGTAGCCCCATTAGGTTTTGTATATGGGACCTGTCCTGATATAGTTACTTTATCAAAGTAAGTAAGTGCCAATATTTCTGCTTCCGTCATATGAATCTAACCTTTCTAAAAGAATTTAATTCTTTTTTATCCTGATCTGTTAAGTTTACCAATTCAGTTTGAGTTTTTTGTCCTGTATATTCAAATCGAGTATCTCCTCTTTGAATCGACTTAATATTGTTAGTTGTATCCGGGGCTTTTAAAATTAATACAACCTTGTTTTCTATAAAAGGTATGATTTCTTCTGGCAGACTAGATAAATTACAATATTTTAAAACCTTTTTAGTTATAGCATCAGTATAATAATTTATTAATGCATCTTTAGATGTATCTTCTGAAGCAATGCCTAAAAGCATTTTTATATTTTCTAGCATAAAATCACATCCTATTCAATTTCATGTTCTTTAATCTTTTCCAGAATACCACTAATGCTAGTTGATTTACCTACATCTATCGCTTTTTCTTTTGCATAATCCCTTAACTCTTCAATAGTCATTTCTTCTAAAGGTTTAACATTTCCTGACTCTTCTTTTTTACTTACTAATAACTCAAAACCACTGCTAAGCAAGTCGTCACGTGCAGTTTCCGATAAAACTACACGCTCTATATTAGATTTTTTTAATCTGTACATATCAATCCTCCTATGACTTCGCTTGCTTTATATTTGCATAAATTGAATTAATTTTATTGTCCAAAACCCAAAGGTCGTGGTATCTTCTATAATCCATAGACCACGCATTAGCAGCCTGATTTGTATTTGGATCGAATATTCTCATTATGTCCTGTTTAGTGATTGCTAATGGAACATCTCTAGGTGCTATAATAAAGTTTACATCCTTTGCTGTAGTCCCTTTGGTATATCCTCCAATCTTTTGACCTTCTGTTACTCCATCATATAAAGTAATTGACGAATACAATCTATTTGAGGGTGTAGAAATAATAGGACAAATATCTACAGCTGGAACTTTAGTGTCAATACCTCCCTGTGAAAAGGTTACAGATGCAATCTTATTAGACATTGCTATTTCCAATTCATTAACTACATCATAGTTTGCGTGGATAATTAGTTGCCCATTATACCCATTTTCTCTTATTACCTTTATACCAAGCTTAAGTTCTGCTAAAATAGTTGCTGCTGCTGGAGTATATCCATATTTAACATTAGTATCATCAGCCACAGACATGGCTTTAGTTGCCAGTGAAGATAATCTATAAGCATCAATTTCAGGTATCACCTTGGTTCTTTGAAATTCTCCCATTATATTACCTGCAGTTAATACAAATCCTGTTTCATCAACATCCATGGCATCAATAGAGAATTTTCTCCCTCTATCTTGAGTCATTTCATAAGTTTTATATTCAAATTTAACGTCTCCACCTGCATAACCACCGGCTGATCCTCTTTCATAATCTCCTAATCCATCTACAGTTAATTGTGGTATTTTAACTTCTTTACCGCCATTATATTTTACTTTACCGGCGTTTGAATCCATCCATCCTGTTAACATCTCATGCACAGCCGCCTTATCTAATTCACTTTGAAATATGGTGGCATATTGTATTACATTAGCCATTCTTTTTACCTCCTAAAATTTTATTTCTAAATCGTTCCTGCTATAGCACTTGCTATTTGTGCTGCTACTTCCTGACCTCCCTCACTTCCACCTTTGGGCTGATACACATATGTGTTCTGATTTTGTTGATTATCTGGATTGGTATTTTCATCTGCAAACACTCCTGGATTATTTTCTTTAAACTGTTTTATATAATCATCTGCTCCTAAAAACTTGCCATCAGATAACTTAAGTTCTTGGCCAACAAACTCTTTTAAGAAAGCATTTTTTGTAAAGTCATTAGCGAATTTAAGACTATTTATATAGTCTTTAGCTGAAAATTCATACTCTTGGGTTTTCATTTTTTTCTCAAGCTCTGTTTTTTGATTTTCTGCCTCTGTTTGGAAACTTTCATACTTAGTTTTCCATTCTTCTGCTGAATTTTTAATACCTTCTATATCCATTTCTTTAAACTTTTCAATCTGAGAGTTTGCTTCATCTAAAGTCTGTTTATTAGCTTCAAGCTCAATTTCCAAGCCTTTAATTTTTTCTGTCACTTTTTCAGTTTCTTTCTTTTGCTTTTCAACATCCTTGCCATTTTCACCCATAACTTTATCTATGACTGAATCCTCTAATCCTAACTCTTTTAAAAATTCTCTTTTCATATCCTATTCCTCCAATACATTACGTTTTTTACGAATTTAACATTTTCAATACTGATACTTATTTCTTTTACGCCTAATAACTTTTAAAAAGGCAAAAATAAAAAGCCTTACTCCGAAGACTTATAATTTTTAGATTCCAATTTTATAATAAAATCATTTCTCTTATTCAATTCTTCTATTAATTTATTTGTTGGTACTAATGATAAATCCATATCATTGAAAGATTCAGGATTTCTCAAAGATTCACCAATCAATTCATAAACCGGAACATCAAGAGCTTTTGCTATTTCGTTTAAAGTGTCTATGTTAGGTTCTCTTTTATTATTTTCATACCTGGTTATAGTAACTGGTATAACTCCAATTTTTTGAGCTAATTGTTTTTGAGTTAAGTTTTTAGATTTCCGATACTTTTTAATGTTTTTTCCAACACTCAACATACTATTCCTCCTAGAAACTACATTATGACATTTTGAGGATCGCCCCATTTAATCTTTCAACTAATTTTTCAGTTATCTTGTCAATATCAATATTATCTTCTTTAACTAAAGTATCATTTACAATAATTTGTTTTCTTCTAATAAGCTCATTGGTTAATTCTTCATTATCATACTCTTTAAGTCCTTTATCTCTTATAAAATATACATCACCAGTTACTTTTACTTTATTTGGCTTTAATTCTAACTCTACAACTGGTATTGTTGATGGAGTTTTTTCCACTTTTATTTTTGTTAAGTAGCCAGTTATATCTTTACCATCCACAATTACCCTATTGTCTTCAGAAGATATACCTAAATTTATTTCTACCATATTACTTAAACCTCCTAAATTCAAACATAATAAAGCACCTACTATTTTAATTTAGTAAGTGCCTCTAAGATATCTCTATGCTCTTTATTTCATTTGCAGTAAACCCAACTAAATCATTAGAGCCTTCAGGTTTTATTGCTATTTCTTCTACCCCATCTTCGCTGTCTATTTCCGGGGTATATGTCTCTACATAGCCATTGAATTCCTTATTGTCTACATCTATTATTCTTACTGTTTTATTGAAATATTCCTTTAATGGTTTCACTTTTTATCAACTCCTTTTAGTGTAGGAACAACATGCGTACCTGATTTACTATAATGGATATAAAATCTATTTGTTTTTGATTCATCTCCAGTTTTATTATTTAGATTTACACCTATATTTTTATTGATTTGTACCAATTCTTTATTTTTAATATTACCCTTTCTATCGAATTCAAAGGTACCTGTACCAGCATATTTATTCACAAGCTTCTGTATTTCTTCTTTAGGAATAGTTAAATAGCTTCTACCTTCTATATAGTTATTGTGTTCCTTGATATGTTTACCCTGCTTACCTTCTTCAATATCTAATTTTTGAGTACCATTTTTAATATTACTTTTGACAGTATAAATTTTCTTCAATTGACTGTATTCATTACTATTATTATACTTCAATTCCTGGAACTTATCAAAGGATTTAGGAGCATCTTTACCTAGAACGCTCTTGTATTCCTTATATTGCTTCTTATCACTGGATAGATTATTTACTTTCTTTTCTGCAAGCTCTTCTTCGGGATTATCCTTAACATATTTATCATACCAATCCCTATAAGTCATATCTCCCGGCACATAATAAGTTTTACCACCAGCTCCCCTTGCAGCTCTTTCGCCTTTTTCATCCTCAAAATATGGAATAGTGGTAGACCTACAACGTACATGCAACGGTGGGTAATTTACACCTACAACCGCATCATCAATATCAAACACTTTACCATCTTCATGCCTGCACAATTCACTAGTTCTGGTATCTAATGTAGCAAGATACTGATATTGTTCCATTCCTGTAGCTTTATATCCCTTTAGAGTAGTTTGACCTGCTATATAGGAAGTTTCTGTTTCAACCAATGTACAGGCATTTTTATAACTTACATTCATTTTATCAGCTACGGCCTTGGATGTAGTTCTAACATCTTTACCTTGAATAAACTTCTGTGTAAGTTCCTGTTTAATAGTGTCTACAAGCTTATCTTTTTGCTTCCATATCCTATTTGAATAATTATCTCCACTCCAGGGATAAGATATTATATCTTCAACGGTTTTAGAATCTAATTTACTAAAGCTGTGTCCTATTCCCCTACCTACCTGAACATCATATATAGTCTGATAATAGACATCTTCTGCTACATCTTTCAGAAGTCCTGTAATCTGTGTATGCTCTTTTTCATACAGCTTGGCAAGTTCTATTTGAATATTTAACATCAACCCTTCAAACCTGTTTATCCTACTTTTCATAGCTAAAGTGTTAAGTTCCAAAAGTAGCTCCTTAAATCCACTGTCTTCACTATCCCCTAAATCCTGTAAAGCTTTCAATTCTTCTATATATTCATCAATTGATTTTCTCCACCAATTATACTCTTTTCCTGTCAATTGCTTCACTGCATCAATATAAGTCATATTGTTATCTTTGGCAAATCTCATATAGAAGTCAGCTATGTTTTTCCTTATCTCGGCCAAGGCTTTTTCATAATGGTCCTTTAGTTCATTGTTTAAATCCTCTCCTTTTTTATACTGTGATTTTAATTTATCCTCTGCCCTCTTTTCCCAGTACTCAATATTATTCATTTGTAACACCGTCTAGATTATTTTCTAAAGGAAATTTACCATAAACCCTCTCATCCTCTTTATTTTCTTCTTGAAGCATCTTTTCAGCTTCATCAGGATCTTCCACCCAAGGATGATTTCTTAGTATTAGGGCTTTAGGTATTATGCCTGAACTCATCTGTGCTATTTGTGCATTTTCTAAATCATTGGATATCATATTTCTTGTATAGGTTTGTTGAATTTTTTTATATTCATTTATATTCAAAAACTTAAGTATAGCTCTTATAAATTTATTAAAGCCTGCTCTAAATTCAGTTTCCAACAATCCACTTTTAAGTTCCAATTTTCTATAAAAGAACTTGAGTGCTACTCCAGATGCATTGCCTACACCTTCAACATCTTGCTGCAACCCTTGTCCAAACTCATATATCTCTTTTCTCAATATATCAATTATTATTTTTCTTGCCTCAACAGGTATCTCTATTTGAAGAGTTTTAACTCCACCACCAGAGCCATCACTTTCAGTCTTTATTGCCTTATACCTTTTTAAATCACTTAAAAATTCTCCTAAATCTTCTCCACCATAATTCTCTAGTATATAAATAATCTGCTGGATATCTTCTAAATCATTTGCATAACCACTTTTGACTTTATCATAAAGATCAATTTGCTTTTTATATCTACTTAAATCGCTTTGTTTTATGGAATTATTCGCAAATTCAATAAACGGAACTTCACCCAAAGAGTGAACTATTTTTTCCTCTTCTATTATAGAACCAGAAAAAGAGGACCCTTGAAATTTATATCTATCCATGGTTTCATTGGTCCAATACTCTATATAAGTAAATGCTTCATCTTCAACTTTATACTCTACTGGTTCCATACAAGTATATGTTCTTATTACAGTTTCTAAAATTCTTTCAAGTCCATTTGAATATATTGGTACTACTTCTTCAGTATTCACTTTCTCATATTTAAAAATCTTATTACTTGAATCTGTTTCATCTACCCAATAATGTAACCATGCCAAACCGCAGTTTGATGATTCTATGGCTAAATTTTTTATTTTTCTCCCAAAATCATCATCTAGTATTTCATTAACCTTATCATTTATATCTTTGTTATCATCTATATCAAATAATACTGGGTAGGTAAACATATACGCTACTTTTTCATCAACTAATATTTGATGAAAGTTATGGCTTATTCTATTATCTGCATTCCTTAAAGGGTCTTTACTTTCTAAATTTTTAGGTACAACACCGCACTGTTCTATATCAGTTTTATTTTCATAATAGCTTTTTGTTTTTAATATATCTGCTTTTACAGGTTGGTAATTAAGCAATTTTCTTTTTATTTTCTCTAATTTCAGATTTTCTATAGCCATAATTTCACCTTTCTTTATTTAAATACTTCCATTCTCTTTTTATTTATATTTTCTGCTATCCCAGTTGTAGCATCTGGAGCATCATCATGTTTATTTTTACCTTCTCGCTGGTAAGTTGTCATTGCCTTATAATAATCCGGCCATCTGTCTTTCCAGTTCACAGGATAATAAATATGATCCATTACCCAAGTTGAATTGGATATTATCCTAGCAACCTTATTTTTACTCTGGTGAAACCATTTTATTTTTGTTCTATTACTACTGTATTTATCTCTTAGGATTCTTTCAACGGATCTTGCAAACCCTCGACCACCATTATTGCTTTCAATATCGGCTAGATTTACTTTATTTTCATAAAGTATTTTAGCTGTTCCTGATTCTGTTATCTCCATAGGATCTTTTGTATAATACACATCAAGCACATAAGCTTCTTTCTGATATTCCCCATATACAATACAACATAAATAGTCACTACCTTCATCTGCAGTATCAATATAAGCTTTTATTCTTGTGAATAATGAATTGCCTTTATCATCCCTAGGTATATCTGTATAAGTTTTAAAACTGCTATACAGTTTTCCCTTAACATCTATAGGAATCTGCTGATAGTTAGCACTAGCAATATCTTCACCCATGGCTCTTATTTTAGAATTGTAACTCTTTAGAGAAAGTATTTCATCACAAAGCATATTTTTATTATCCTGCAAAGCTTTCATACTAACATGCTTTATCTTTTTACCTTCTTCAAGAAAATGTTTTAATGCCTTTCCTGCTAAATCTCCAGTGGCCCATCTGGTCATTATGATTATTATTTTGCCGCCTTCTTCAAGCCTTGAAAGCATTGTATTAGTAAACCAATCCCAGTGCTTCTCCAGAACATTCTCATTGTATGCCTCCTCTGAATTTTTGATTAAATCATCTATAATCATGAGAGAACATCCAAACCCAGTGGCTGTACCTGTAGGAGATGTTGCCAGGTAATTATTGTAGCCACCTTCAAGTGACCATAAATTCATAGCTCCATCACCTTGTTTGATACTTACACCTGGAAATATATCTGAATATACTATTTTGTCTTTATCTGCCTTTTCTTCGGATATGCCATTTCTTACAGCCTTTGAAAATGTTGTTGAAAGAGTTTCATTATATGATCCTGTCATCACCTTTTCCTTTTGATTTTTACCAAACACCCACTCTACAAAATTTGAAGCAGTCCTTGACTTTCCATGTCTAGGTGGAAGATTGAGTATAAGTACTTCATCATCAGATTCATAAAAGTTTTGGAAATCAGCACATAGTTCTACAAGATATTTTCTGTTCTTCTTATAAAAATCAGGAGCTATTAAATTACAAAAATAAAAGAACTCACGCCTTGCGAGTTCTATCTTTGCACCCAGTGCTATCTGTTTTTTATCCATCTTTATCATCAAGAGCAGCTAATTTCTTGAGTTCCTCTGTTGTTAAATCTTTGTATGGATTATTTACTGAAACCTCCCCACTATGCTCAACATCTCTCTTATCTCTCCACTCCTTGGGCTTCCTATTTTTAAGCCAGAATATCTGTGCTGTAGTATCCGGTGCAACTTCCTTTTTAACTGTCTTTGTAACTACCATTTTATAGATAGGGAATCCATGAATATCAGTAATTACCTTGCCATATTCATCTTTTTGTAAAATTCTTTCTTGGGTAACTTCATCATATTTATATCCTAGTGCTCTCTTTAAAAGTGCATTCTCAACTTCAAAATCAATTACTTCTTTGCCCTTTTTTAGGGACTCCAAAAACTCCGGATATTTCTTTTTATAATCATTCAATGTACTTTCGCTTATACCTAAATTTTTAGCTATTTGGACTTCAGTGAGTCCTTCCCTGGCCCAACCTTCAACTAATATCAGTTTATCTTTTACAGTATCCCATTTTGATTTTCCCATCTCTACATTGTCACCACCTGCCTCATTCGTTTTGTTTGGGGGATGAAGAAAGAGCTTTATTATAGTTTCATCCCTCTACTAAATTTCATTAATTATAAGTATCATAATAAATTCGTCAACCATACTATAATGCTAAGGAGGTAAGACTTATGTCTTGTTGTAATAAAGTTCAAACACATGACCATGAATTTTTAGGAAGCACTATGTTAGCTGAATTAGAGGAAGATCCTCATAATCATAGATTTGCTGGAGTATCTGGTCCGGCGCTTAGAGTTACACGCGGACATGTTCATGTAGTTAAAGCAAGAACAGATTTTTATGAAAACCATTTTCATGAATTCGAAGCAACCTCAGGACTTCAAATAGATGTTGGAAATGGAAGACATGTTCATTTTGTACGAGCAATAACTACAGAAAACGATGGCCACACTCATAATTTAATTTTTGCTACACTTATTGAAAACCCTATTTCAGAAGAAGCCTAATCTTAAAAAGTAGAGCTGCTAAATATTCATGCAGCTCTGCTGTATTTTAATTATTCTACCTCATCCTCCTAACAGCACCCTTAACTCTCCTGTAACACTCATGCCGCATTAATTTTTCAATATCAGAAAAGGAGAGGTATTCGCCTCTCCTTGGTTTATCTTTATTTAGTTTTTTATTTTGGTTAAGCTTTTCTTTCAGGATTTCTCTTATCTTCATACCTCTCACCTTCTTTATGTTATGATTAAATAAAAAGGAGATTTCTCATCTATGAAAATTCTAAAGTACATATTTCTATGGGTTATAAGTTTTATTGCATTTATGTATGGTTCATCTATTCTTGATGTAATATTTAATAATGATTCTGATTCAAGCACAATATTGATTACTTTATATGCATTAGGAGCAACTATAATAATTTGTACATACCTAATAATAAATTCTATAAAAGAAAAATAAGCACTCTAAATGACGAGTGCCTACCTTTGACATACACATATATAGTTTTATTTTATTTACGGTTTCCCGCATTGGCAGCCCTATTTAACCCTGGAGCTAGAGGTATATTCATGGGGAATATTAAAATTTAACTTTATTTTCATTTGCCAATCTTCTCGGAGTGTCCCATGTAACTACAGGAGCAACCTCTTTATTTATTACTATATCCCCGTCAGGATTCGTTTTATATATAGACCTATTCTTTTCTACAAACGCACTATCACTTATATATTTATTTGCTTCATAGTTAACTGCCTTTACCACCTCTCGCCTACATGTTAAGGCAACCCTATGTTTATATTTTAAATTACTAAAGTTTCTTTGGATGCATTTTTCTACAGTATCTTTTTTAACATTTAATTTTCTAGCAATCTCAGGGGCTGTTAACCCATCTAAATACAAAATCTTAACTTCTTCTTTATTTAACACAGCTCTCAAATCATCAGCTCCTAAAAAAGAATATAGTTCACCCAAACCATAAAAGTGGACATGTTTTATTTTTACCAAATTCAACTCTTTGAATTTCATTTATATTATATACTATTTCTCAATGTATTTTGTCCCAACTTTGTCCTATTTTTGTTTCAAATTTGTCTCATTTTTGTCTCAAGATTTTTTACGATTAAAAAAGGCAACAGCATTATTTTTTCAGCTATTGCCATATACCCCTTCCCACTTCACGATATCCTCCAGTATATCCTCTCGCCACCTGTAGGCAGTACTTCTTACACCACCATACATTTCATTTGCTATCCATCCAACGCTTTTATTTAGCTTGTACTTATAAATAATGAATTGCATAATTTCTTCTGATAGTGGAGGGACTGTCAGAACTTTCTTCAACGGAGCTGTATTTCTCTTTAACCACCTTATCCTGGACATATTCTTACGGAATTTTCTATTTACATATTTTAGTTCATTCTTAAGCTCCTTAATTTCCTTTTCATCTTCATTTTCTATCACGCTTTCACTTGAGTGCTTTATATCCCACTGAATACTTTCCTCCTGATCTTGAAGGTCTTTGCATTCCAGTTCCAAAGCTTCCATTTCCTTAAGATCTCTAAAATAGCCATACAGCTTACCTTCTGTCCTTTTAAATGTTTCTTTGTCCAACATACAGTTCCCTCCCATGTACTTATTTAAGCTAAACTTTTATTTGTCTCATATTCTGCATTTTACTATGAAATCGTCAATTATTTAGCCAACTGCTCTATATCCCTTCTTAATTCCATGGAATTATATATCATATTCACGTATTTCTTTATCCTAAGTTTTGGCATATTAATACTTTTCCTCTTTCCTTCTATATCCATATCAATTTCTTTTATTCGTTCTTTAAGGAATTTAATTTTATTAGAAATCCGTTCTTTCTCTAAATTCCTGACGTTTATATAAGAAACTATGGCCTTTTCACTTTCCTGTAAATCTTCCTTTAATGAATTTATTTCTTCCAGCAGCTCTTTGACAATTCCTCTGTTTATTTTTTCAGGAAAACCATAGTCAATTTTAATAAGAGTGATGATTACCGATTCATCCTGTCTCAAAACAAGGAGTATATCATCCTTTACATAGAATCTTTTGATAGTTCCATCTCCACCAAGCCGGTCTTCCGTTAAAAACTCTGAATAGTTAAATATCTTATTTATATCTCGTATTATCCTGTCATTATTCGTTAACACGTAATTTTCTATATCAAAACTATTAGTTATTCCCTTAACTCTTTCCACATATCTCTCCTTGCAATGGTTGGTTACATCAACATGCTTAAGTTCTGTTAGCACTGCTTCCATGGAATCCCTCCTTTAATAAGTTTTAAAAATCGTCTTAATAAACCTTCTCTTTCCAAAAGCATTATATTGATAATAACTGTATTGTATATATCCATTTTTTTAACTATAGCATCTCTTAACCCTGATACATTGTATATATCCTTAGCTTTACAGCTTACTTCCACATCTGCAACTCCCCACTCTTTATCTTCAGTAAAGATAAAGCATGAAACCAAATATTTATTCATACCACCCCTCCTATTCCCTTAATTTTAATGCCTTTTCCCTATCATATTCTTCTTTCAAATAAAGCCCTGGTTCCGTATATACTTTATCTCCTAGTATCTTATCCACTTGAGATATCGCAGCTCTATCCGTTTTGGCTTCAATAATTACTTCCTGTTCAACTTTTTTATCATCTTTGTATACTAATATATACTCCATTTATTCTCCTAACCTTCTTCCACACATAGGACAATACTTTATCTTAAAATGTCCTTGTGCAAGTCTATGCCTAAATAATACTATTCTGGGTTTATCACCTTTCAATTGAAATATTACAGCTTCATTAGGTTGTGTTTTTTTACTGTCAGGGCTTTTGTTTATAAGAATGCTTTTTCCATATTCACCGTCACAATATTGGCACATAAGCTATTCCTCCTTAACTTATTTACCTCCCATGCCTGTCCCATTCTTTTTTAAAATTCTTATAACTCTTAGCACTTTCCTTCCTGCAATTCCTGACAACTATATAAATGCCTATTATCCCAACTATGCTAATTAAAGCCCATGTTCCTATAAACACATATCCTAATTTTATTAAATGTTCCATCTACTCACCTTCTTCAAATTTCTATGCATAATAAATCCAATTTTGCACATACTATCTTTGTGTTTCATTATGTAATTATGTTTTAATGTATGTGTAACATAATTAATCCTTATACCGGGGATGGATAATCCCCGGTGTTTAGTTTTACTTGAAATTACAACTAATCTATATTAAATTCCCATGTATAATAACTTATAACTTTACACATACTATTTATATATCCATTGAATAATTATCTTTTCAATGTTTATCTTTAACATATTAGTTCCTCATACCAGGGGCATATAAATCCCTGGTATTTAGTTTTATTGCAAAGTATTTGAGATACGAACTAACTTACATGTTCTTTTCTGCAACTTTCAGACATATTTGCCTGTGTTAATACTTTTGCCATTACCGGTACTACACTATTTCCTATTCTTGCAACCCTTTTACTTATTGGATACCTTTTACCAGTATAATCATGATCAATGATATAATTTTCCGGAAAACCTTGACCTAATTTTAATTCTTCAGGTTTTAACATCCTAAACCATATATCAATTAATTGATATTGCTCTCCTTTAATCACAACCGTTACAAGTCCAAATCTATCTTTAGTAACTATAGTACCTATAGGCCCACTCACCCTTTGCCCTATCCCATTTCCATAATACTTGATTAGAAAGGCCGAAATTAAACCGAAATGTCCAGGACTTGTTGTAATGGTGTGTATGGGTTCATTTACTGCCTGTCCAGTACCACTCTTATAAAATTTAGTGATAAATGCAGTAACTAATCCATATCGGTTGCTTGTGTCAATAGTCTTTATTGGTTCATTCAAGCTCTGACCTCTTACATATTCTTTTTTTGTTTCACCATGATATTGGATAAGGAATGATGATGCTATATCATCTGGTAAAAAGTAAGGGTTATCATCATTAATAATGAATTTTTCAATTCCTCTTGCAATTCGGTTAAGTGTTTTTTCCTTTAATGGCTTTTCCCTTGTAAATATGGAACTTCCTAAGTCATTCCAGTCAATACATTTTGATATTGGTTCCCACTTTTTAAGTCCATTTACACCAAGTTTATTATGTGTGGGTTCCGGCCAAATAATATTTTTTCCATCACGCCTAAATACTGCATACCATCTATTCCTTGTTGTTGGTGCCCCATAATCAGCAGCTATCAACTCCCTACTGTCAAATTCATAACCTAATCCTTTCATTGCACTAATGAATTTCTTATAATCTTCCCCTTTACGTTCTTTTATAGGATGTCCCTCATTATCAAGAGGACCCCATTTTTTGAATTTCTTCGACATTTTCCATTAGGATAACATCTGGCAAAATTTTTCTCGCATGTTTGTATACTGCCCATGGCAATATTCTTAATCCTTTTATCTTGGGTTGCCCGCCTTTTGCTTTTGAATGACTTGTACAGTCTGGGGAAGCCCACATAAGTGAAACATGACGACCTTTTGTATATTTAAGCATGTCAACCTTGAATATATCTTCTGTAATGTGCATAGTCTCTGGATGGTTAGTTTTATGCATTAATATAGCATCAGGATCATGATTTACTGCTAAATCAATCGGTCTCCCCATTGCCATTTCAATTCCCGTAGATGCTCCACCTCCACCTGCAAAAATATCAATTATAAGTCCTTTATTCATTGTTTTAACCTCCACGTCTGGAGGCATGGCCATGCATTTTATCTAGAATTACTCCGATTTTTATTTTTTATTTACTTCACAATAATTTCAGATTATGTCACAACTAATATCCTATAATAGTTTCAGTTCTGTCCATAAAACCACAATCTAATAAATATTTGCAGAATTCTTCAGGTGTGGGGTCTTCACTATCATGTTCCCCTAATACATTAATCAAATCATGAAAATTTGACAACGCGCTCCAAGCATCACTGAATATATTCAATTCAGGAACTATTTTTCCACTTAGATTTATCCAATCCACTGTCATTTCACCGGTTGTACCTCCTTGGGAGGAATACAACCCAAAAATTACTCTATCTACATAATCTGAATTCCTTAAACAAACCTCTCCATACCATGCTCTTGATAATTGAGTAAAACCTTTAATCATGCCTTCGTTTTTATTTTCCATCATCCTATCTCCTACCACATCAGCCCCAACCTCTGCACAAGCCTCACAGCCCCTATCAACCAACTTTTTATTGTGCCTGTGAAATCCCTGAACTATGTCAAAATTCTCTCTAAAAAGCTTGGCCAAGATTCCTATACCTACTTGAATAACGTCCAGTACCTCTTCCATTATCTTTTTCTTATCTCCAGAGGAGAGAGCTTCACACAACTCTCCTGCTCCTCTAAAACTTTATCCTTCCAATCTTCCCAAGTCATTGTACGATTGTCTATTTTATTCCTTTCGGTCTATCAATTTCTAAGCACCATTAGTTTTAGTTTCAATGTGTTCACCTTCCTAATCAACTTCTGTTTCCAAATTAAATCCATCTATAACCATGTCCTCTTTAAGTTCTATAAGTAAGCACTTCTTTCCCGATTTAACATATACCACCTGTTTTACAGTACTCAAATCCCTGGGACTTATGGTTATATTGGTACTCTCATTTTCTATCTTTATAGACTTGCTTCCAAAATCAGGTATTACATTTCTGACCTTAAATTCATAATCCCCTCCACACACTTCTTCAAAAGCACTTTTAACTATTCCTGTGTTTTCAACTCCACTTTCCCTTAACACTCTGGTTACTTCATTTATATCCAAAATAGGCTCTTCTTCTCCCTCATCTTGAAATTTTTCATTTATCCTTTCGTATATATCCTGAACTATATCAGGTTTTATTTTTCCCCCTAATGAGATCCCTAAAATGGCATTAAAATTCTCCTTTTCTTCCAAAGCTGTGGGTTTAATATTGCATTCCAATACTTTTTCTACGAAAACATTGTTCATCTTCTTTGATTTTGAAGAATAATAAATTATTTTATTTACATCTACATATTCAGATGTAAAGCTTGGAAACATGAATCCTTCCACAGGAGAATTTAAGTTTATAACCATATCTAATGCAGAATTAGGTTTAAATTTCATCTCCGTATAATCAAACTTCAGCATCTTTTTAGGTATTTCCACTTTATTTACACTACACAATATAACTTCTATGGCTTGTACATATTCCTCTAAAGAATCTTTTTTTCTCTTACCATCACTGTAATATTCTGCCTTTGTAAAACTTATAACCACATCCGTATCATAATTATAGTTTTGAGAAATTTTATCCACTATCTTATCTGCATATTCACTTATTCTTTCCTTTGAATTTAAAGCAGCATATAATACATGCTGAGTATTTTCTTCTGATTCTTCCTCATTTATATTTTTAAAATCCAACTCAAATATTTTAGAATCCAAAGTTCCTGTAAGCACTTTTTTAAAGTTATTTAAATAAAGCTCTCTCTTTTCTACTTCCATCATTTCAAAATATTCCAGTTCTCCTGTTATTATTTCACCGTTATCCTTTTTCAGGTAAACACTATAGATTTCCTTAACTTTAAGCATATAGCTTCCCAACTTAAATTCTTTTCTTATATCCGATAAATCCTTTTTATTCACAAACTTATACCTCCTTCAATATTTTCAGTTCTACCTCTGGATACCTCAATTTAAACTGCTTGTACGTCCTCTTCCATTGTGCTGACTCATAACCTTTGGTATCCTCAACACTGTAGGTACCATCCTTATTCAAAACCAGAAAATCAGCAGTATAAGTTATAGCTCTTTCTTCTCCTTTACCTTCCTGAAGAATAAACTCCGGCTGCAATATAAATCCTGCGATTTCCCCAGCATAGAATAAAAGTTTTAACTGGCAGTATCTCTTCATTTCCAGCTGACTCCTGAAATACATTCCATCATGCCATGCACCCTTATTCCTGTATTTCTGCTTCTTTACTTTTGGTTTCTCTACCTTCTGACCTCTCTTTTTGAGGTATTCCTGGTATTGTTCCTCTGTCCAGTTCATCCATCTTCATTCCTATCTGATTACCAAATTTTATGGGTTTGGCTCCTCTTATGATTTTTAAACTACTCATGCCTTGGCTACTTCCTTAAGCTCCCTAAGTTCTGCAATAAAATCATCAATATCCTTGAAATCTACTGGTATGGTATTAATATAAGATTTTTGCCTTAAAAGAAATCCACCCTCTTGAATTTCATAACTCATTACCTTACCTTGGAGTAATGCTATTTTCAGTCTTTTCCCAGACTTTTCATTAATATCTTTCGCCGGCTCTTCGCAGTCCTTCGTCGGTTTATCCGCCGGCTTCGCTGGCTTATCGTCTGTTTTCTTGCTTTCCATGTTTGCCGCCAATCCATTTTATGTTGCTTAAATTCTTAAGTTTCACATTATTCCTCCTTACTTTCTAACTGTTTAGTATATCTCTGAGCATCTGGGTTTTTCTAATCCCATTCTTTATCCGTATACTTGAACCTGTATTTTCAATAGGGGAACACATGTCATGGATTAATCTATCTGCAGTTCTGCCAATATCATATTCACAGTCCCTGTCATATCTCCTCTTAAGTTGATTCATTGACAAATTTGATGTTATAATTAATGGTTTTTTCTTCCTGTACCTTGAATCCAATATTTGATACATGGTAGCTCTGGACCAATCCGTATTATTTTCAACTCCTATATCGTCAATAATCACCAAATCTGCGTTATCCAAGCAATTGAGTATGTTCTGCACTCCTTCATCACCGTAGCTTCTGAAACTGCTCTTTATCCTCTCCAAAATTCCAATAGCAGAAACACAAACCACAGGTATAAACTGTTTTATAAGTGTATTAGCAATACACCCCGATAAAAATGTTTTTCCGTTACCTGGCTTTCCGTAAATAAGCAGGCCTACGTTTTCTTTCAAGGCTTTTTCTTTGAAACATTTCACATACTTTATTCCTAGTTCATACATGCTCTCATTGCCCAAAGTATGGTCCCAGCTTTCAAAGGTGAACTCCCTAAACTCCCTGGTCATTAAGCTGTTATTAAATATTCTCTCAAGCCTAATCTGCTTTTCTCTGGCTTGAGATATACGCTCGTTTTCTTCAAAGGCTTCTTTTTTACACTTACACATCCTTGGGACTATATAATTTCTCCCCATTAGCCTGACCACTTTTCCTGTAGGTTCACCACAAACAGGACAATTGTCTAGTTCTGTTTCAGAAGTGGAAACCAATCCCGGAGCTGTCGATCCCCTTTTCTGTATTTTCTTGTTTTGGGTCTCTATCATGACTTTTACCCCCATTCTTGATATTTTCACGTTTCCATAAATCTTTTATAATGCCTATGCAGTAGCAAAAAGAGTTTATTTTATCATTCTCAGTATCTGGCTTGAATCTATCAAAGGCTTGATCTATACCTCTTAGAACTGTATTGAGGGACAGCACCTCATTACAAATCTTCTGGGCGGCTTCTAGTTCACGAGGTTTTAAATTCAGATCCAGCTTTCCTGATTTTTGGCAAAAATATTTTAATGCTATTTCCCATGGCTCTTTTTCAGTAGTAGTAATATTATTATCTTTATTATCATTATTGTTTGTCTCTGTTTGTAATCCATTATCATTCTGTTTGTAATCTGTTTGTAATCCATTATCGTTCTGGTTATCGGCGGAACTCGTTGATATATCTTCATTTAAACCGTTCTGATTTTGGTACTCTTCATAATTCACTACTGTAATCATAGTTTTTCTTTTATCAGTTGATAATTTTATCATTTCTTCGGTAGCAAGGAGCTTTAAAAACCTTCTAGTTTTTTCTGTACCCCACCCCCATCTTTCCATTAATTTTTTTTGTGACGTTATAAAACTTCCTCTTTTTACATTTATTAATTCACTACCAAGTAAAGTTTTCTTATCCTTATGGTTGGCTGACAGGAGAAGGTCAATCCAAGCCTGGCCTTTAGAAAAAGGCTTCTCTTGCCATAACCAACTGTATTGAATTTTTCTGTGTACACTTATCCATCCTTTGCCTTCTCCCATAATCCAATACTCCTTAAAATAAATCTATCTTCAAACCTTTATCCGCAATATAGGTAGGCTTTCCTGTAAGCCTCTCTATCTCTTCTTGAAACTGTGCAGCATTACTATTGCTATCACTAAGATGTAAAAGCACAATATCTTTAACCTGACTTAAATCAGTGACCTTTAAAAATTCTTTTACATTCTCCAGGCTAAAATGAGATTTCAAAAGCCTGTTCCTAAGTACAGGATGTATTAATCCTCTTTCAAAGTTTTCATTTACAATATCCATACTGTAGTTGCACTCAATCATAATGTGATTAAGTCCTGTAAAGTTATACTGGCAGTAGTAACTATCTGTAATGAAGAGCAGCTTGCCCATATCACTATGTTGTATAAGGAACCCTAAAGGCTCTATTGCATCATGTTCAGTTTCGAATGGAAGTACAGTAAAATCCCCTATAGAAACCTGATTTTCAGATTCAATTACTTGTGCTCTATAATCCCCAGCATCTACTGCCTTCAATGTTCCACTGCTGCTGTAAACATCTATTCCGTTACTGATAAACTCCTTTATGGCCTTACTATGATCCTTATGCTCATGTGTTACCAGGCACCCTACAACATTCATCAAATTAAAATCTAGTCCTTTTAAAATAGTCTTATAGGGCAATCCACATTCAAGTATCAAAGTCTCATCTCTATTCTGGAGCAGATAGCAGTTTCCACTGCTACCACTCCCTAAAACTGTAAGTTCATCAAAATCCTGGCCTTCTATTTCAGTCTGTTCTGTGAATTGGATTTGTTTTCTTCCACCTTCTCAGGCTCCACATCAATTACATTCTGCTTATCCGTTTTCTCCTCAGAAGCCTTTATATCTATAGACTTTTTATTTGCCTTATCCTTTATTTCTTCCTTAACTTCATATTCAACATTACCTACCATACTTTCTTCATCATAGGTCTTATCCGTATTGTTAAAAGCTTCAATCAAAAGGTCACTGTCGTCAGAAGTATTTGCATACATCTTGCAAGCCTGTTTATCACCGATTTCTTTGCCATTTCATCAGTAAAATTATTATGGGCTGTAGATTTTCCACTTTTATAGGCAATACCCTGTCCCCATGCTTTTCTAATCTGGTCGATATTCATTACCTCTGCATGGATGGGACCATTCTCTCCTATTACTACAGCAAAGGCACCTTTGATTTTATTTGTATCTATATTTTCAAACTTAGGATTGAATTTACTGATTTTTAAAGTTGCTGTATCTAAATCATAGGTCTGCTCAAATTCATCACCTTCATATATACAATAGGCTTTAATGTCCTTAACACCTTTCAACCTTTTGGTTACTGCTACTGTTCCCATGTAACTACGCATAATGCAGTTGATTTCCGTAAACTACAAATAGCATTGTTTTTTAGCGGTGAGTCCCTGCAGCACATATCATAAGAACCTATAATTGAATTTTTGTACATACTTCCAATGCAGGTTTATGTCCTTTTCTTACTTCTTGAAGTTGAACCATGCACTGTTTAGGGCATTGCAACTGAATAATTAGGCGGAAAACTATTCATTATTTTTTCTAAGCTCCCCTATTTTTTCCGTTATCTGATTTAAGGGCATCTTCTTTGGCTAGTGTTATTGCAGTACTTTTATTTCCATTTATCACCTTCCTTTAACTTAACTTGCCAGTGTTTTTCCTCCGCAAGTTCACCATTTTCAATCCTTAAAGATTTATCTTTACTGCTTACAACTAAATTCACTACCTGGCTTTCCACATCTATAAGCTTGTGGTGCTTTCCCTGTTGTCTATAAATATTGGTGCATTAATTCCATAGTGCTGAGACAGGGTGTTTATAATATCTATACCGCATTAATCCTTGCGCCTGAATTTAAGTTTCGTAGAAAGGAACCATCTACAAGGGTTCACAGCCCTCTTCAATCCTCCGTTAACTGTTTAAAGAACCTAAACTTAACATATTTGAATTTGAATTGATACTTGATTCCATAAGTTCAACCTTGGTTTTTATAAATTCATCACCAGGAACTCTTGTTTCTCTAAATTAGCAATCTGCTGGACTTAGTCTTTTTCTTGTTTAAAGTTCTCAATCCTGCATTTGTCTTATCATTCATTTCCCTGTATCCCAGCTTGTAGTTGACCTCCTCAAGTTCTTTTTCTATACTTCTTTTCTCTCCTTAGTTCTCTTATCTGGGTATCCGTTCACTGGTTTTGAAAGTTCCGTTTCAAGTTCTTCCACATGTTTTAATATTCCCTGGTATTCCTTGTTACTATCAAGGTCTATATTTATTTCAAAATTGTCCATTTCAGATTGACGTTTATCTTTTTCATTATTGAATTTTTCCAGAGAATCCATAGCATTTTTCAGGGCGCATCATTCTTTATATCTCTCTTTATACTTTTAAGTTCATTAGATTTTTCTAACCTTGGGCCTTATCTTCTTGTAATTGTCGCTTATTCTGTTTAAATTACCCTCCATCTCTTGCCTGTGACTCTCCACATCTTCTTCATCAAAAGGTCTTTGGCAGAAAGGACAAATCTTTGCATCTTCTGGAAGTTCAAAAACTTTTCATCTTCCTCATACCATTTGTCCTTAAATTCTTAACTTCTACTTCTAAGTTGCTGGCTATTTTAAGGTTGTTGTTTTTCTCCATTTCAAGGGATTTAATATCAAACTTAAGCTGGCTATTTCCCATTTAAACTGGTTATGTCCTGGGCTATTTTATCTTTCCACTTTCGGCCTTTTCAACTTCCTCATGTTCAATATCCTTAAGTTTGGATTTAAGTCCATAAAGCTTGTCTTTTTTCATAAATAGTTCATCATCAAGTTTTGTTTTATCAAGGAGCTGCTCCTCCACACTCTTCATTCCTGCAACTATTCCACGCTTTCTGAACTTCAGGGCTTCAAAGTCAACATCTTCTTCTTTTATACTTTTTCTAAGTTCGTCAACTCTAGGAGGTATTGACTCCTTGTCCTTTATAAGCTTTTTTCTTGATGCATTTATGCTTTTTTTAAGTTCATCTATATCCTTGTTTACGAGAAGTTCTTCCAGAGGTTTCAATTTTCCCTTTGAATCAATGACATTCTGGTCTGTAATTTCACCTATCATTCCCATGAGTATATTTTTTCTTTCCTGCCATGTCATTTTAGTTGAGAAATGCATTGGATTTGTCAGGAGCTTAAATATATCCTCCTGGATGATTTCATTTATTTTTTCTTATACTCTTTCTCTTTCTTAGGTACATCATCAATATAATAAGAAGTAGTGGCACCCTGAAACTCTGATTCAGTTTTTCCTTTGGTTTAACCCACTTTTCTTTCAAGAGCTTCCTTAACACTGTGTTTATACCATTTATCTCAAGTACTGCTTCCACTTCCGTATCAACCATATGAACTACTTTATTATTTTCATCAAGTGGCTGCACATCAAACTTGCTTATGTCCTGGCTATCCTTGTTAAACAAAAGCCATGTAAAGGCATCAAATATCGTAGTCTTTCCTGTAGCATTGTCCCCATAGACGTTGGTTATTTTGTCAAAGTTTATGTCAAGCTCTTTTATTCCCTTGAAACTTCTAAGATGCAGTTCTTTTAAAACTATTGTTTTACTCATGTTCTACCTCCTTGATATTTTTCTATAAAAGTTATTCCCATAAATACTAATGCTACATAGTATATAAAGAAATCAAATATCATAATCTCTCTCCTATTTGATTTTTCCCCCATTCTGCGGTAGAATGGGGATAACGAAGTTTTAATTTTGTGCCCTTTGGCGAGGGCGTTTTTTATTTCTCTGGCATTTGGTAAACATACCGACCTTGTGCATACATTTTTTCATTGTGAGATTTATACACTTTGTCATACTCCAAAACGTTGATATTTTCTTGTATATCATCCAGCACCTCAATAGCTCTTTTTTTAGATTCATATTCGCCTAAGCTATCATAATCTGCGAAAGTACCAAGTTCAGCATCTGATATTTCTGAAACATAGTTAACTATTTCAAATTTCTTTCTGTAGGCATTGGGTGAAAGTATTAATATCCTTTTTGCCTCTACAAGAAACAATTTGTCCTGGCTTCTAATCCACATCTCCTATCCCTCCACAAATATTTTTACTTCCTCAACTGTTAGTTCATCAATGCTCTTGAAAGTCTCCCCAGATACCGGATCATAAAGCTCTCCGTTGTTATCCAGTTTGCACTCTCTAAGCTTCTTTACTGTAAGTGCATCCATGTTATTCACCCCCTAACTCTTCTGCTTGCACACATCCTCCTGACACTTAACCTTTTCCACGCAAATTTCCATAAATTGAATACCTTCTCTTAAAAGCTCCCTAAGCACCTTGTTTTCCTTCTGCAGCTTCATAAACTCCTTATCTCGCATCTATTTATTGGCCTCCCTTCAAGCACTCATCAGCACTTTTAAACTTCTTTTTGCAATAGTAAACATCTGCTCCATGCTTGTCTTTTTACCGAACTTCATTCGGTTTTCTCTTATATCATCTGTAGTAATTTGCATTATTTCTTTGAGTTCCTGGTCTGTCACTTTGATGCCGGCGTTATGGAACAATTGTTTTATCATGCTTCCACCTTCTTTCCTATTTATGTTTTACTAATATGCCATCCCTTATTAACCTTTCTATCTTCCCATTTATAGCTTGAGCAGACTTATTTATATATTCTTTTATGACATCACTTTTATAACCATTGTTATACATATCAGTTACAATACTTATTTCTTCACTTCTCCAGCTGCGGGACAAGTCCTTGATAGGCCACATGTTTAGACCTAAATCGTTGATTCTCCTTTTAATGCCTGCTTCTGTCCTAAGAATCTGCATTGACAGCTCTCTATAACTGTATCTGAAGATTCCAAGTAAACTTTCAAGCTGCGAATCTTCCTTTTTGGTCCATTGGGTAACCTTGTATTTAGAAAAAGCAATATCCGCCCTTCTCTGCCCTTTTACCCAATCTGGCTCAAGTCCCAATTCATTTTCTTTAAATTTGCTAAAATCAATATGCATTCTGTATTCTCTGGCCCACTTCCAAAAATCTTCCAAATAAACTACTCTAAAACTACTATTCAAAACTTTTTTATTTTTAACAGGGAACCCTTTTCTTATCCAGTTACGCAATGTATAACCAGTACCTTTTTCTCTTCCTATAGCCTTAAAAAGTTGATTGACTGTTATATACTCACCATTATCCAAAAATGCTCCAAGCTGCAAACGTGTTTTCTTATTCATTATTGAAGATATACTTCTGTTTAAATCATTAGCCATAGCATTAATGGACTTAATTCCCCAATTATTTTCTAGATACTCAACTTCACTTATGGAAAAATTACTATTCCTTCCCATGGCTTCTTCTCTCCCTCTCCATACCTAATACCACTCACAATCCTTAGTAATATGCAACCAGCTAACATCAACCAAAGTCACCTTCAAATACCCCTTCATTTTTTGCACTTTTACCGGTTTATGCTTCTCTGGATATTCCCATGCATCATAAAACTTTTTACAGAATCTTGTGAACAGGTCCTTGTCTGCATTACTTAATTTGTTAAATCCTTTAACTTCCTCGGCATTAAACATTTTCTTTATCTCCCTTCCTAAATTTTCAAATACCACTGTCCGTTTTTGATTACCTCTGCTAGCTGGTCCGGTTTGAAGCAAAGACTTAAATGATACATGATACATGAAAACATCATATAGCCATCAAATATATTTTTTAGCCCTTCTTTCTGTATTAAAGGGTGCTCCACCTTAACCTTTATGTCTGGATTGTACTTTATAGATTCCAATAATACCTCGTTAAAATCATTCATCCTTAATCCTCCTTTATATACCATTTGCCCTCTAAAATGACTTCTCTCAATTCTGCTGCACCCAAACTATTAGATAAGATATATAACAAACGATCTATTGAGTTCCAATATGTTGTATCTCCATAGTCACTCAGAAATCTTTCTGGTTGTATAATCTCATGCTCAACTTTAACCCATTTCCCACTCTCTAAAGCTTCCATAAAAGTTACTGGTTTCTGAACTAATTCCCATTTTCCTTCTATATCAATAATTATTTCATCCCCATGAGCGTTCCTACTAACTAACCAACCTCTATCGTTTAATTTAAGAAAAACAACTCCATCCACATCCGTATACTGTTTAAACTCTAACTTACGGTTTTTCTCCAACATTTGTATTGCTTCTGATAAACTATAAGTCCTTGGCATCCTTCTTTACCTCCTTCTCCTCCTACAAGGTCGTTCCATACTCTCCAATTCCTCGGAATATTTATTTAAGGGTAAACTTTCTAAAGAATCGGTATAGTAATCAATATTTTCATGCGGGTAACATAGTTCTTGAATAATAGCTTGAGCCAATTCTCTGCGTGTTACCTGTGCTCCTGCAAATACACCCATTTTAATTTTTACTGAGTTGGTCATGCTCAATCTCACTCCATCCCCAATCTAAATTTTGACAAAGTATATCAAATAAAGCTTTTTCTATTTCTTCATTAGTTGCATCCTCGTTCAATCCTAATTCCTTCATTGTAAATTCCTCACCATTTACATAAGGTGTTGAAGCACTAAGTTTAATTCTTCTTGAGGTGGTCATTTATATTGCAACCTCCTCCCTTATCCTTACTCCATTTTTAATGGCCATTTCCTTTACTATAGTTACATATATTTCTTTAAGCCTTGGCTCATTTTCCAGCACATCAAGTATGTTTAATTTTTCTATTTTACTTGGAGCCATGCCATTTTCTTTAGCTCTTTTCTTAAGATTTACGATCAATACATTGGGTCTGCATTTACCCCTTACTTTCAGAGCTTCATACACCTGATCCTTTGGAGTCTTATAATCTCCAAGTTCTCTTCCTATGGCATTTAAAATCCTATTACACTCTCGGCGCCACGCTGCTTGTGGATTCAATGTAATTACATTTCTTATATCCTGTACTTCTTCTTTAACCTCGCTGGTCTGTTTCTTGGCTTCCTCAATCTGTAGGCGCATGTCTTTCATTTCTTGAAGTGACTGAATCAAAACATCTTCTATGCATGTTGGTTTACTTTCCTTAACCCTGAAATAAGTTTCTTCTAACTCCTCATATATATCCCATGCTTCGTCAGTATCTAAAATTTTTGCATGTCTCGCTGCTCCCCTGTCTGTCCATAAATATAAAATAGATACAAATTTTAGGCTTTCGTCATTTAGTACATACCCTTTAAATTCCTTTAATTCCTCACCTTCCAATTTAAAATAATGTTTACCTTCTACAAATCTTTCTGAATTTCTAGTGAAGTTTTTACTTATGTTTTGTTCATTTGTTCCATACTGCTCCGCCAAAACCTTAGTAGTCATAATTCTCTGATTTTTAAATTCCATGGGCATTATATTACTCAACTCTTATCCCTCCTTCCATTTTCCCCTAAAGACATTCACCACACTTCAAATATTTTTCCACTGAGAGTTTTAGACTGCTTGTTTGTTTAGAAATCTCTTCAAGAAAATTAATAACATGTTCAAGCTTTGGTTTTTCATCCTCATCAATAACCCCATCTTTAGTGATAGCGATTAATTCCGATTTAATTACCCCTATACCTTCCAGTGAACCAATGACTTGAAGTGTAACCCTGTCAATTCCCAGCACCTCAATCTTTGGTACTGTAAGTCTTCCTATGGGGCATTCGTTGCAACAATAATAGTTCATGAGTTCTGGTGCGCTATAGATTTCTGCCATCTTAACTACTACATCTGGAGGTATTTGTTTACATACTCCAGTCTCATAATTGAGAATAGAGCTTGGACTAACTCCCATCATTTCAGCTGCTCCTTCTCTACTTTTGAGCTTGTCATTGAATTCTGATGCTCTTATCCTTGCCTTTTTATAAGCATTGTCAGCATCCCTTACTGTTTTTCCCATCCGTCTCTCACCCCTTTCTTATTCAAACTATAAATTTTCATATGGAATATACAGTTAAATTACACCCCACGCTTTTTTCTCTTATGATAAAATTTTAGTAGCAAAAACTTTGAAAATTTCATAGCATATATTGAGGATGTGTTTGCTTTTAATTGAAAGTGAAATTTTAAAATAGGCATTTCGGCCTATAATCTTTTGCTTTCAATTCTTTGCATTAACACATCTAGTCCTCTGGCTCCTGAGCCTTCCTCTTTAAATAATTTTTCAAGGACTATTAATGTTGCTCTCGCTTGACTTTCGTGAAGTTGTCGCATTGCTTCTGGATCATCCAATGGCCAATTAGCTATAACTTTTATTGCCATGCCCATACCCCTTTTACTTACTTTTTACTATAGTATTCAGTTTAGAATTAAGTTGTTACTGTTTCATCCAACTCTAGTAGCTTACTTACTGGTACTTCTAGAACTCGAGATATTTTTAGTGCTTGTTCAACATTTGCTATACTTTTACCGGTTTCTATATCGCTAATCGTAGTTTGTGGTATGCCAGTCTTCTCTGACAAAAATGCTTGTGACCATTTAAGTTTAGTTCTCATTTGTCTAAGTTTTTTACCGAACATTATTAAGAACCTCCTTTGCACTTCTTAACGATGTATCGTTAAATTTATTATATTATTACTTTTGTAGTTTGTCAACGATGTATCGTTAAAAGTTTTTCTATTATTTTGATATAATTGTTTTAACGGTAATTCGTTACGAACAGGTGGTGTTATTATTGAACATATCCGAAGCTACAGCTAAAAGAATTATTGAATTATGCAAAGACAAAAATATTAGTGTAAATAAGCTCTCTTCTCTATCAGGGCTTACACAGTCAACAGTAGATAGCATAATTAATGGTAAAAGTAAGAATCCTCAACTTAAAACAATTTTAAAAATATGCTATGGGGTTGAAATTCCTCTGTATGAGTTTTTCAAATCACCTGTTTTTCAAAATATTGATATTGATATTTAAAATAAACTGAAAGGATATGATTTCATGGATAAAGAAACCTTATCTGCTATCAAGCAGCTACTGCAAGAAGAACTGTCTCCAATAAAATCTCAGCTTGATGAAAACACCCAAATACTTAAAGCTCTTGAACATAAAGTTGACATTGTAAAAGCCGAGCAAGAAAACATGAAGCATAATTTAGCCAATATTTCCGGCGACATACAATCAATAAAAAAAGATGTTAATATACTATCAAAAGATGTAGCTTTCATTGAAACTGCAACTGGTAAAAACATAATGGATATAGCCTACCTTAAATCTGCCAAATAGATCGAACTATATCTTTAATATTCAGATTGAAGTTAAGTGGTTACTGCTTGTTCTAATTTTGCTAATTACACTACTTCTTTTTGAATTTTAGTTTCTTCAAAAGCAACTTTCGTATTAAAAAAAATTGCATCTATTGTTTCTGGAGATAAATGTAATAACTGTTTTAAAATTTTTATCTCACTAGCTGTAAAATCTACTAATCCATTTTCTTTTTTTGAATATGTTGAAACATCCTTATTTAAAGCATTTGATAGATCTTTCTGGGTAAGCCCTGCTTTAACTCTCTCTGCCTTTAAAAGATTTGGTTTCATTTTCTATCACCTCGTTTCTTTGAAAACAACTTTATACTAAAATATTAATGCTTTTAAAGAAACTTGTCAATACTTTTCAAATAAAAAGTTTCTCGTAACGCAAAAATTATTTCTTTTCATGCAACATAGTTTATAATTAAATGTATTAGGGAGGGAGACTTAAATGGCTTCATTCGGAGATAGATTAAAAGAACTAAGAAAAAAATCAAATTTGACTCAACAAGAACTGGCAAATAAATTTTACCTCAATAAAAGCTCCATATCTAGATATGAAAATGATACACAATTACCCGAGCATAATATACTTGAAAAAATAGCCGATTACTTTAACGTTTCTATAGATTATTTACTAGGCAGGACAAATATACGAAACACCGAAAATACCTATGTAACACCCAAAGAACATGAAGATATAGAAGAAGTTGTGGAAGAACTAAGAGAACGATTACTAAATACAGAAAATTTTAAGATAGAAGGCAAGCCTGCTACCAAAGAAGATATTGAAACAATTTTGGATTCTGTTAAGGTGGGCATAGAAATGGCTAAGATTAAAAAACGTAGAAATCATGAATAAATAAAAATTCTCATTCTAAAATAGTTTGAGAATTTTTTTCGTGAAATTCTTGTAAAATATAGCAGGAAAATTGAATATCTTGTAGAATTTATACATTAAAACGTTTGAGGAGGTATATACAAAATGAAATTTTTAAAACAGGAATTATTAAAGAAAAGTATGAAAACGATGGGTTATCTATCTTTATTTTTAGCAGCAATAGTTATGATTCCAACATCTTCAATGGTTGGTCACCAGCCAAAATGTCCTGATGAACTTTTAAAATAATATATAGTTGTGATATCTTAAAGAATAAACTTTTAACACGTAAAAGATATTATGTAGTAAAAATTAATTAAAATGTAACCATATACAAAAGTTAAAAAACAAAGACAAGATAAATACTTTATTAAACTCAAGTAAATTCACTAATAAAGAAATATTTGCTGTGAGCCAACAACTGGACAAACTTATTATTACTTATTATGAACTTAATTTCCTAGATTCTTTAAAAAATAAAACTTAAGAAATTAAGTTTTATTTTTTGTAAAATATAGAGGGGTAATTCAATATATTGTAGAAATTATAATTAAAGTATTTTTAGTCGCAGTAACCCAAAAACAAATTTTTAAGAACAAAGGAGGCTTTACATGTCTATAATAAAAGAAATAGTATTAGATACTATAGAGGTATTACTTCTTTTAGGTATTTTCGAAGCATTATATAGTAATAAAAAATTTGTAATTAATCATAAAATTAAAACGGGGTTATTTTATATATTGTTTGTTTTTGCAACTTATTGGAGTACATTTTATATTCCACTAGTCTATCACACATTGTTTCTTATAGTATTTGACATTCTATTACTTGCCTTTATTACAAAGATAAAGATTTTTCATTCTACAATTATAGTTTCCTTATTTTTCACAATAATATTCACTACTGAATCTTTTACTGGAATTATTGAAATGCTTATATTTAATATAAGTTTAAATCAAATTATTTTGAATCCTAGGTATATTAATATTTTTATAATAACCTCTAAAATATTACAAGTACTTATTGTAACTCTAATTTTTAAATTTAACTTATATTTTACTAAACTTAAACTATTTGAAAAAGAAGGAGTTGTATTTGCTAATTTAATACTTGAATTAGAAGCGTTCACTTTCTTTATATTTTGTGTCAACTATGGTATTTTTCATATAAAAAACGTTCAAACCTATAATATTATTATTTTTATTATCTATTTCATATTTTTAATAGCAAAATTCAGAAACTTAAAAGAAAAGCAACTGGCTGTAAATATAAATATTAATTACAAAATTCAAGAACAGCAAATTAAAAATATGGAAGAAATAATAAGCATAATAAGACAGGAAAAACATGATTTTGCCAACCATATAAATGTTATACAAGGACTATGTTTATTAAACAAGCCTGATACCGTAGAGAAGATAGATAGTTATGTACGAAAAATTTCAGGTACAATACATTCCTCTTTTAGGTATTTGGATACAGGTAATGATTACATAGACGGTATGTTATCCATAAAAAATAACTATGCAATGAAAAATAATATTGATTTTAAAGTTATAATTGATGAATCTTTCAGCTCAATAAAAATCAGAGCAGATGAATTGATAAGTATTATAAGTAATCTCATAGACAATGCATTTGAAGCATTCACTAAATCGGATGTGGAAAATAAGGAAATATCCATTACCACCTTTAAGGAAAACAGAAACTTTTGTATTGAGATAGCTGATAATGGAGATGTTATTCCTGAAAATATAATAGAAAAAATTTTCAATAGAGGTTTTTCTACAAAAGTTAAACAAAATGATCTTCATGGCTTCGGATTGTATATTACTAAACAATTAGTTGAGAAAAATAATGGGACTATATCTGTAGAAAGTATTCCAGAAAAAACTAAGTTTGTGGTAAAGTTTAGAATGGATTAAATAGATAAATCTCTTACATAGAAAAGTAACTAAAATATGGTATAATATTAATTAAGAGAATAAAAATGTTTTTAGTTAGCCACCTTCCGGAATTTATCTCTTACAAAGAGGTCGTTACGGTTAATAGACAGCAGAGGAGGTGGCAAATTTGAGTGAAACTATCATTGCACTAGGATTTATATGTGCTACAGCACTTGGCTTAACAGCTATGGTGATTGTAGGAACATATTTTAAAGATAAGCTTGAAATTAAAGGTAAGTCTTCAGTTCATAAGTTAACTGAAAATGAAATTTCTATAACTGCTGAAGATAAAAACTCAAAAAACTAAAAATGCACCCTTCGCCAAGTAGTGCATTTTTAAACTAAAAACCTTATAAAACATAAACCGTAACGGCTTCTTTTAAATATATTATACCACAATTATATTAATTTTAAACTTATTTAATTATAAAAATAATCTATCGGATTTTATTGCTAAAATGAGGTGTATTTTTATGATAGCAGCCATATACTCTCGTAAATCCAAATTCTCTGAAAAAGGAGAATCCGTTGAAAATCAAATTGAAATGTGCAAAGAGTATCTTAGAAGAAACTACAGCAAAGTTGAAGATATAAGAATATATGAAGATGAAGGATTCAGTGGAGGAAATATAAACAGACCCGAATTCAAAAAACTTTTAATTGATGCTAAAAAAAATAAATTCAATGTTCTTATATGCTACAGGCTTGATAGAATCTCCCGTAATGTCGCTGACTTTTCCAATACCATTGAGGAACTTCAAAGACACAATATAGACTTTGTGAGCATAAAGGAACAGTTTGACACTAGTTCTCCAATGGGTCGTGCCATGATGAATATAGCTGCGGTATTCGCCCAGTTAGAAAGGGAAACTATCGCAGAGCGTATCAAAGATAATATGCTGGAGCTTGCAAAAACTGGACGTTGGCTTGGAGGCACTCCTCCATTAGGCTATAAATCGGAAGCAGTAGAATACTCTAATCAATATGGTAAAGATAAAAAGATGTTCAAGTTGAGCATAGTTCCTGAAGAAATAGAAACGGTAAAATTAATCTATAAATTATACTTAGAGAAAAGGGGCTTTGCGTCAGTAGCTACCCATATGTGTAAAAATAAATACAAGGGTAAAAATGGCGGGGAATTTTCAAGAGCTACAGTAGAACAAATTATAATCAATCCAGTATACTGTATAAGTGATGAAAATATATTTAAATGGTTTAAGGAACAGGATACTACGACATATGGTGTTCCAGACGGAATGCAT